>CAMBXM010000027.1 GCA_945871815.1 Singulisphaera sp. GP187 | reverse complement strand
GGCTCATGACGTTGGCCGCGCGTCGCAAGCCCCCCGAGGTCAAGAGCAGCGTTGGCAACCGATTGCAGATCACCGACCGCGGTAGGCCGCGGTCCGATCGAGGTTTCCTCCGCCGCGTCGTTCGCGCCGCCCTGGAGCATGGGGGCGCTACGCAGATGCCGGTCTCGCTGCTCTTGACCGATGACGCAGAGATCGCGCAGATCCACGACGACTTCCTCGAGGATGCGACGCCGACGGACGTGATCTCATTTGCACTCGATGGCGCAGCTGAGCTCGTTGTCAGCGTCGAAACGGCCTCGCGGTGCGCACGCGAGCGGGGCCACGCCGTGCGCGAGGAAGTCGCGTTGTACGTCGTTCACGGGCTGCTCCACCTCTGTGGTCACGACGACAAGGGCGTTCGCGCGCGTGCGCGCATGCGCGCCGCGGAGCGCGCGGTGCTGAGTTCGCTCGGCATCGCGATCGACGACGTCGACGCCTGATCGCGACGATGCGCGCATGCGCGCAAAGCAGTCGCGCATGCATCGAAGCGCGCATCACGCGCGCGCTGACGATGCATGCATGATGAGCGATGCGCGCGAGCATCATCACTTCGAGTGCAACTCACTCGTTGCACGACGCACCGCATCTGCGGTATGCTGTCGCTCCGTTAGATGATTCGCGTCGAACACGCATATCGTCGCGACGACGCGAACCGCAGCGGCAACGACACGCGCAACGGTTCGCGACTCGCGCACGACACGACGACGCGCGCTGATGGCGGTCAGGCCGATAGCGCGCGAGCGGTCTCACCATCGCCGCGAACCGCGGCGAGCGACGGATCCATGCTGACGCAACCCTGTGTGCTGACCCAGAACGCACTGTTGCCGCGGTCGGGGCTCTTGCCATCGGGGCTCTTGCCATCGGGTCTCGTGCCATCGGGTCTCGTGCCATCGGGGCGATCCAGGGCCGCAGTACGCGGGCTCGGCCTCGACGACGAGAGCAGCAGTGCCGTCAATAAGTTGCTACTGCGGTATCGTCGTCGCCGCGACACGCGACTTCGCGACCAACTCGTCGAGGCCGTCCGGCCCACGGTTGAGGTGATGGCCAGGAGGATGTCGTCGCGGCTACCCCCGTGTGTCGACATCCACGATCTGGTGCACGCTGGCGTGTGGGGTCTCATGCAGGCCATCGACAAGTTTGATCCCGAGCGTTGCGAGCAGTTCGCGACGTTTGCCAGGATCCGAGTCCGCGGGGCGATGCTCGATGAGCTGCGCAACATGGATTTCCTGCCGCGGCTCTATCGTCGGCGTCAGCGGGATCGCGAGCAGGCTCTGCTGCGTCTGCGCTCCGAGCTGTTGCGGGAGCCGTCCGATGCCGAACTGGCGCACGAGCTCGGCGTCACGCTGGTGACCTTGCAGCGCAGCTACGTTCGCCGGGGCGAGCAGCAGATGATGGGCCGCGAGACGGACGACGAGAATGGTTCCTGGGACGCGATGGACCTACTGGCCGATGAGGATGTCGAGTCCCCGATCGAGTCGATCTCGCAGAAGGAACTGGTCGCCAACATTCAGGCCAGTCTCGCACCAATCGAGTGGAAGGTGCTGCAGTTGCACTATCTCGAGGGCATGAGCGGCAAGGCGGTGGCTCGGCGACTGCGGCTGTCGGCCTCGCGCATCTGCCAGATCCACGGCCGCGTGTTGGAGCGACTGAAGCAGCGATTGTGCGAGCGCGAAGAAACCCGCGCCGCGCAGTAAGAGCCGCCTGCGACTCCTTCTGTCGGGCAGCTCCGACTTCCGGTCTGGTTGCCTTGCGGCTGCTTTCTAGTCGGGCCTGTTGTGGTCGGGCATGATCCGATCTGGCCCGCTCCTGTCAGGTCGCGCGGTGGCGTCGCGATCCCACACCACGTAGCCTCCTCCGACCCATGGCCGCTCCCGCCGACGATCGCGTGCCGTGCCCGATGGCGGGCAGTGCCGACTTCCACTATCGCCGGGGCGAGTTGTTCTGCGAGAGCGTGTCCTTGCGCGAGCTGGCGCGGGCCCACGGAACCCCACTGTACGTCTACAGCGCCGCCTGCATTCGCGACCGCTACCAAGCCGTGCGTGCCGCATTTGGCGACGCCGCACAGATTTGCTACGCGGTCAAGGCCAACTCCAATCTCTCCATCTTGCAACTGCTTGCGAGCCTCGGCGCAGGGTTCGACCTCGTCAGTGGCGGCGAGTTGCAGCGTCTCTTGGCTGCTGGCATCGACCCGCGTCGCGCGGTGTTTGCCGGCGCGGCGAAGGCGAAGTGGGAGATCGAGCTAGGCGTCAAGGAGCAGGTGCGGGCCTTCCAGGTCGAATCGCCGCACGAGCTACCTCTGCTCGCGGCTGCCGGTCGAGCTCACGGACGGCGCGTTCCCATTGAAGTACGGTTGAACCCGGCGATCGCGGTCGACACGCACGCCTACATCGCGACGGCGCGTCAGGACAGCAAGTTTGGAATCGACCTCGACCGCGCTGGGGCACTGGTGGCACAGATCGCGGGCGACCCTGACTTGGAGCTCGTCGGCTACCATGTCCATCTGGGCAGTCAGCTGCGTGCGGTCGAGCCGTATGTGCAGGCCTTCGCCGCCGTCGCCGCGTTCCTGCGCGGTGCGCCCGCTCGCAGACTCGGGGTGAAGCACTATGACCTCGGTGGTGGATTCGGGATCAGCTATGGCAAGGGTGAGGCCTTCCCGCTTGCGGAACTGGCTGCCGCCTTGCTGCCGCAACTGTCGGCTCATGGCCTGCGGCCGATGCTCGAACCTGGTCGTTACTTGGTGGGCGATGCGGGCGTGTTGGTGACGGAGGTCCTCGGCCACAAACAGTCGGGCTCGACCAGTTTCGTGCTGGTGGATGCGGCGATGAACGACTTGCTGCGCCCGGCGCTGTACTCGGCCGAGCATCCGATCGTGCCGGTGGCCGATCGTGGCCGTGCGTCAAGCACCGTCGATGTGGTGGGGCCGGTGTGCGAGAGCGGCGACTTCCTGGCCCGCGCTAGGTCTCTGCCCAGTGTCGAGTCCGGCGAGCTACTGGCGGTGCTCGCGACCGGGGCCTACGGCATCAGCATGGCTTCGTGCTACAACACGCGGCGTCGTCCTGCCGAAGTATTGGTCGATGGTGCAAGCCATCGAGTGATCCGCCGTCGCGAGTCGTTCGCGGCGTTGTGGCGCGATGAACTGCCGAACGAGAGCTTCGCATGACCCAAATCCTCGCCAAGTCCGCCGTGCGCTCCTGGCCAAAACGCCTGTTCGGCTGCGGTCTCCTGTGCCTGTTGGCCGCGGCGAGCAGTTCGTGCTCGTGGTTCACGGGTGAGTTCTCCTCCCTCGATCGCATGCCGCCGAGCTGTCGCACGGATGACCAGGGTTCGCTCCGTATGGTCGACCGGCCGTAGCCGGGCTCGCGACATGGTTTCGCCCCAGTTGCGACTGCTGATGGCAGAGGCCCGGGGAATGGGGCGCATCGATGCGGTTCCCGCGGAGACGCGTGGCGGTTTGGCGCGAGTCGATACCAGCCGGACTGACGCAGGGCCCGCTGGAACTGGGTCTGCTGTCACGGGGCCTGCTGTCACTGGGCACGTAGCGACTGGTCACGTCGCGACTGGTCACGTCGCGACTGGTCACGTCGCGACTGGGCGCGCCGAGCATCCGATCTGCGGTGACGTCGTCGAAGTCGACGTGCGGATCGACGCTGGCCGCATTCTTGACCTGCGGTGGCGGGCGAACGGGTGTCCCGCCACGCATGCCGTCGCTGCCTGCGCGCATGGTGCGCTGCCTGGAAGCGAGGTTGCCGCCGCCGCCATGACCTTGCGTCGGGCGCTGGCCACTCTTGGCGATCTGGCCGCTGCCGAACGCCACGCCGAGGCACTGTTTGGCCGCGCCTTCACGGCGGCGGTTGCGGCCGCGGCCGGAGGCCACTGATGGCGCGCTTCGCCGAGTTCTTGGCGCGGTTGCGCGGCGGCGGTGCAGACGACCAGGACCAGCAGCGGTTGTCGGCAATCTTGTCGCTCAATCGCGAACTGGCCAAAGCCACGGATCGGCGTCAATTGCTCGTGCGCCTCGTCGACGAGGCCGTGACCCTGTTTGCCGCCGAGCGCGGCTTTGTCTGCGTGCCAATCGCCGAGCCACCAGGCTTTGCGGTCGAAGTGGCCCGCAGCTTCGATCGTGAATCCGTGGCGCACCCAGAACGCAAGCTGTCGAGCACGATCTGCAAGCGCGTACTTGCCGGGCAAGGCGTGTTCTCGGCCGATGCTCAGGAAGGCGACCTGACCGCCGCACAGAGCGTTGCCGACCTCAAGCTCCGTTCGGTCCTGGCGATTCCGTTGACGGTCGGTGACGCCGTGCTCGGCGGGCTCTACCTCGACCACCGGTTCCACAGCAAAGCGTTCCGCGAGCAAGATCTACCATGGCTGCAGGCCTTCGCCGATCAGGCGGCGATCGTGCTGCACCTGCACGCGCTGCTTGGCGAGAACCGCGCACAAAAAGAGCGCCTGCAAGCGACCAACCATGCACTCGCCGCGACGGTGCAAGCTCAGCAAGAGCGCTTGTCGGCGCGCACACCAGTGCGGGCGCGAGGCGAACTGCGCCATGCGTTCGCCACCGTGATCGGGGAGTCGCCAGCATTGCTGGGGGTGTTGGGTGTGCTCGACAGCGTCGTCGACGCTGACTTTCCGGTGCTGTTGTGGGGCGAGAGCGGTACTGGCAAAGAGGTCGTCGCCCGCGCTCTGCACGACGGCGGCGCGCGCAAGACCGGCCCGTTCGTCGGGGTAAACCTGGCAGCGATCCAGCCAACCATGCTGGAGAGCGAACTCTTCGGTCACGAGAAGGGGTCGTTCACCGGTGCCGACCGAGCGCGCCTAGGGCTGTTTCGGCAGGCGCAGGGCGGCACGCTCTTCTTGGACGAGGTGTGCGAGATGGACCTCGAACTTCAGGCTCGTCTGCTGCGTGCCATCGAGGAGCGGCAGGTGCGTCCGGTCGGCAGCGACCGCAGCGAGTCCTTTGACGTGCGCCTGGTGGCTGCGACCAACCGCGATCCGCGCGCCGCCGTGCAGCAGGGTCGCCTTCGCGAGGATCTGTACTACCGACTCGCGGTGGTCAGTCTGCGCTTGCCGCCGCTGCGAGAGCGCATCGGGGACGCGCCGCTGCTGGCGCGCCACTTCCTGGCCGAGATCGCCGCCAACCAGGCACGTTCCGCCAAGGTTTTGCCCGACACCGTCGCTCAGGAACTCCAGCGCCGCGCGTTCGCCGGCAACCTCCGCGAACTTCGCAACCTGATGCAGCGCCTCGTTGCGCTCGCCGGCGACGGTCCGTTGCCGCACGAACTGCCGCGGGAGGAACCGGTGGCGCTGGCCGGCCACGATGTGCCGGCGACCTTTGAGCTGGCGGCCATCGAGGCGTGGGCGATTCAGCGCGCCCTGCGCGCGGCGAACGGCAACAAGGCAGAGGCTGCGCGCCTGCTCGGCATCGCGCGCCGAACTCTCTACTCTCGCCTGGCGGAACAGGATCCCGACGCGGCGAGCTAGCAGCCCGTTGACGTTGGCATTCTGCTGGGCGGTCGGCATCGGAGCCGTGATTCCGTGGGCGGATCACAAGGGGGCTTGCAGACTCGCACCGCGTGGCTGCGGCGCTGCACGCCGCATGCAGCGAAGCCGCAGCAGCACAAGGCCGCGGACCAGCGCTGCCGTCGCGGCGCCCTGTGCCCGGCGCATCGCCTTCGCCGATCGGGAGCACGAACCCGTGTGTCACCGCGCTAGCAACGAGGGTGCGGGTCGCCAGCCTGCCATTCAAAGCTGCGTGCGCAGTGTGCACAGCGGAACGTGGCGCGTTCGGGCGAAGCCCCACCGGCGAAGGTTGCCACGCGCTCGCCGCAGCGACATACGGCGCCGACGAGGCGCGCTGGATTGCCGACCACGAGGCCGTGCGCTTCTACATCGCGCGTGACGACACTGCCCATGCCGACCATGCAGAAGGCGCCGAGTTCGAGGCCGGGTCCGATCGTCGCGTTGGCGCCAATTGTGGCCCCGCGGCGCACGATCGTCGTCTGCGTCTTCTGGCCGGGGTCGCTCGGCAGCAAGGCGAGCAGGTCCGGGTCGCAGGCTCGTGGCGCGCGGTCGTTGGTGAACACTGCGTGCGCGGCGATCATCACGCCGTCTTCGATGGTCACGTTGGCGCAGACGTAGACGACAGCGTTGAGCTTGCAGAGGTCCCCGATCACGGCGTCTCCGGCGATGTAGGTCTTCTCGCCGACGATGCAGCTCCGACCGATGCGCGCGCCGCGCCGCACGTGGACGTTGTCCCAGATGGCGGTGCCGTTGCCGATGCTCGCACCGTCCTCGACCAGGGCGGTATGGTGCACACGCGGCGGTGGGAGTGAGCGATCCTCGAGGTCTGCCATGCTGGCTCCTAAGGCGCGGTGCGGTGGTGCGGCGCCGACGGTTGCAGTTCGTGCCACTTCTGTTCGCGTGCCGACCGGTAGGCGGCGTCGAGGACTTGCACCGAAGCGAGCGCGTCCTGCTCGGAGATCACGGGAGTCTTGCGGCCGAGGAGCGACTCGCGGAAGTCGGTGAGCTGCGCGGCAAAGGCCGCGATCTTGTCGTAGCCGCTGCCAAACTCGGTCCAGGCGGACTCTCCTTCGAGCTTGTAGCGCGATTGGCGCCAGCCGATCTCCATCGTGCCGCGGCTGCCGTAGAGGCGCACGTAGCACGCGTCCTCCTTGTGCAAGCTCCACGACAGATCGATCGAGCCCATGGCACCTGATTGCGATTCGAACATGAGGCGCACAGTGTCTTCGACTTCGAGCTTCTGGATCGGCTTGCCGAACAGCGCTTGGACGCGCGCAATCGGGCCCAGCAAGAAGCGCGCGATGTCGACCGAGTGACAGCCATTGTCGATCAACACGCCGCCGCCGGCGACGTGCCGCACCGAGTTCCACCGCTGCGTCATGTCGACGCGCGTGCAGAAGGTGTTTTCGAACAAGGCGATTTGGCCGAGCAGGCCGCGGTCGAGCAGCTCGCGGGCGCGGGCGACATCGGGGGTGTAGCGGAACTTCGATCCCATCATCAGCAGGCGGGAGTGCGCGCTCGCGCAGGCCATCATGCGCTCGGCGGCGGCGGTCGTCGGAGCCAGCGGTTTCTCGCACAGCACATGGATGCCGTGGGCTAGCAGCGAGCAGCTCAGTGCCTCGTGGGTGTCGGGCGGCGTCAAGACGAGCGCCGCGTCGACGTGGACTCCGGTGGCGAGCAGCGCGTCGAGGTCGGCCGCGATGTGGGCTTGGTGCGGCGCCCCGATGGCGTCGGCTCGGGCAGGGTCGCGGTCGACGGTGGCGACGACGCCGAAGCCACCGTCGCGTTCCACCGCCAGGTCGTAGGCCTTGGCGATCCCGCCACAGCCGACGATGGCGAGTGCCAATGGACTCGGGTGTCGGCGAGCTTCAGCCATGCAGGAGCCTCGCTGCTTCCTCGCGGATCACGGCGCAAACGGCAGTCGTGTGGTGCTCCTCGTAACACTCGTTGATCGGCAGCACGACGACTCGGTCGAGAGCCCGCACCGTTCCGGGATAGTCAGCGCGCACGAACAGGGGTTGCGCTTGGTGGCGCCGCGGACTGTGCTCCAGGGGCATCTTGGTGACCGGCGAAGCGTTGAAGTCACGGTACAACGCGCATTCGAACGCGGGCTTCTGGATGTAGTGCGGCACGCAGGAGACGCCCCGTTGCTTCATGCGTCGGGCGAGTTCGGACGCGCCTCCTCGGATCACCAATGGATCGACGAAGAATGCGTACTTCCAGTACGAGTGCCGTCCGCCTGGTGGATCCTTCGGCAGTTCGAGTCCCGCGACATCGACGAGGCCGTTCGTGATTGCGGCTGCGACCCTCCGCCTGGCCTGCACGACCCAGTCGAGCTTGCGCAGTTGCGCCAGCGCCACGGCGCCCTGCAGCTCGGTCATGCGGTAGTTGGGCGCAGGAAAGTAGTGGTCAGGCTGGGGGTCGCCGTAGCCCCAGGCCTTGTTGACGAACAAGAACAGTCGGCGCGCATGCTGGGCATCGTCGGTGACGACGATGCCGCCTTCGCCGGTCGTCATGTGCTTGCCCTGCTGCAAGCTGTAGCAGGCGATGCTGCCAAAGGTCCCGGGTCGGCCACTGCGCTCGGCGCTGCCGAGGGCCTGGGCCATGTCTTCGATCAGCGGCAGGCCACGGCTCCGACACAACTCCATGATGGGCCCCATGTCGCATGCGCGCCCAAAAAGGTGCGTCGCGACCACCGCGCGGGTGCGGTCGGTGAGTTGTGCCGCGATCGTTTGGCTCGTGACGTTGAGCGTCTGCGGATCGACGTCTGCAAACACCGGCACGCCGCCTTCGTAACTGATGCAGGTCAGCGCCCCCATGTCGGTGATCGGCGTGGTGACGACTTCATCGCCGGGAGCGAGGCCAAGCGCTGCGATCGCGCCGTGCATTGCGGCGGAGCCGGAGGCACAGGCAACCGCATGGCGGCGGCCGACGGCCTGGGCGAAGGCCTGTTCGAAGCGCGGCACGAAGGTCCCTCGGGTCGAGTTCAGCGTGCCGCTCCGCAGCGCCCGCGCCACGATCTCGCACTCCTCGGATCCAAGCGTGCGGCCGGTGAAGTCGCCGTCGCTCGGAAGCTCGAGTTGCAGGGGTGGTGAGGACTCCGAGTCGGCGTCCTGCTCGGCGATCGCTCTTGCGGCTGCGGTCATCGGCGAGCCGAGGAGCGGAGGCCAAGGCGACTGCCAGTCGCGACTCTCCGTGAGTGCCATCGCAAGCGCGCGGGCGGCGGCTCGTGCGTCGGGTCCCGCTACTTGGTTGGCGCCGCAGTCCACGGTCTCCGGGTGCGCCGTGGAGGTCGCGGTCGTCACGCACGGGATGCGAAGTGCGCACGCTGCTTCTTGGACGAGAGCCGAGTCGGTCACCACGACTCGGGCCGTGGCCAGGGTGTCGAAGTCGGTGACGTTCTGCACGGTCAGCGCATGTCGATGAGCTTCCGCCTCGAGCGCACTCCGGAGTTCTTTAGGTGCGTCGTCGAGCCAGAGCGCGACCATGCTTGCCGTCGCCGAGTTCGACGGAACCGACGTAGCCAGGGCCTGCGCGAGCGTGCTGCCCACGACGAAGGCGCGGCGCACGTCGTGCCGTTCGCGGCGCAAGTTGTCGCGCTGCTGGGTCGTGGCGCAGAGCCAGATCGCAGCGACCTGGTCGAGGGCGCGCGCGATCCGGTCGTCGTGAAACGTGCGGGCCCCGGCGTCGATGCGCACGATCCGGAGTCCGCGCGCGGCGGCCGTCTGCACGAACGCGAGCGCCGTCGCATCGTTGCCGGCAACGGCGACGACTTGGGCTCGGGGATGGCAGGTGAGCACGGATGCCAGGTCGTCGCCGGTCTGGTCTTTGATCTCGCATGGCACGCCGTGCGCCGTGAGCGCGGCATGCAACGCCGGCAGGCGCAGTTGTTCGAGCGGCGAACTGGCGACGAGCAGTGCGGCGTCCACGGTAGCGGGAACCTACGTCGGTTCAGCCGGGACCGGGTCGTTGGTCGAGGCGCACGGCAACGTGGGACAGCAGGTCGTTGACGCGCGCTTCGATGTGGTTCACCTTGAGGACATTGTCGAGCACGATGGCCTTCTTGGCGTTCGCGGGCAGGAAGATCAGGCGGCCGCTGCGGAGCAGCAGATACTCCGCCATGTCGTAGATCTCCTTGTTCATCTCGAGCCCGTCGGTCGACCAGCGCGTTATGTCGCCGAGGTAGCCGTGGTGGTGCAGGATTTCACGCGCATTGACTTCGTAGTAGTGGAAGCGCGAGTTGACGAACACGAGCACGAGGAGCAAACCGAGGAACGCCGCCAGGAAGCCGTAGAAGGCGACGTTCATCTCGATGTCGATGCCGCTGAAGAGGCGGCCGAGAAATCCCGTCACGTTCCATTTGGTGTCGAGCCACAACAGCCCTAGGACTACGGCGATGAAGCCGATCACGAGGGTGATCGACTTGATGCGCGAGAAGTCGAAGCTGAACACCAGCAGGTTCAGGCACAGCAGCGCCATGAACGAGTTGCCGAGTGTGCGGGAATCGACGCCGAGCATCGCCAACAGGAAGCAGAGGCAGGCGCCGAGGAAGGTAGGGTAGAGGAACACCACCTTTGGCCAGGGACGAATGACGACGCGTTCGTCATCGAACGCGGGGCCGGCGGTCGGGAAGGGCGCCACTGCGGGCGCCGGGGCGGGGGTGTTGGTGGTCATGCCTTCCGAATGCGTGCGAGCGGGGCGAGGATTGTGACGCGGGGCGGCGAGCAGGGGAAGCCTGAGCCCTCGGCGTGTGGCTGGCGCGCGGATGGTGCAGGGAAATCGGTACGGGCGTGTGTTAAACCATGGGGCGTGAGTTCGCGTTGCACATTGTCGGTCGCCGGTTCCAAGCCGCGGCTCGAGGGCCTCTTTGGATCTGGCCGACCGGCCGTCGTGTTTGTGTGGCTGTCACTGCTGTGCATGCTGACAGCTGCCTGCGGTCCAGGAGTGCGGCCCCTGCAAGAGCCTGCCCTCAACACCACCAATCCGGTGCAAATGCTGGTGGTGCCGATCGAGGGGGTGGTCGGGACCCAGGAGCTGGCGCTGTGCCACCGGGCACTGCGGCAGGCCGAGGCCGAAGGGTTGCACGTTGCGTTCCGACTCGACAACGCCGGTGGTGACGCCGAATCGGCGTCGGACATCCAGAGTCTGCTGGATCACGTGGAACGCGCTCGCGCCAAGGTGACGACGACGGCAATCGTCCGGGGCCACGTTCGCGGTGGGGCGGCCTATCTCGCCGTGGTTTGCGACCAACTGTGGTTTCTGCGCGATGGCGACCTCGGCTCGATCCAGCCGATGCCGACCCTGCTCGAGCAGCTCGAGCAGATGACCGACGAGGACGCGGAGAAGCAGCGGCTGCGCGGGTTCGGCGAGGAAATGAAGCAGCGCCTCGATCGCCGCCGCACGAAGTTGTCGAACGATGCCGCCCGCTTATGCCAAGGCATGGTCGATCCGCTGCTCGCGTTGGTGCGAGTGCGTTTGCGCGAACGGGGCGTCGAGAGTCAGCGCATCGTCGATGCGTCCGAGTTGACTGGCCTGCAGGCTGCCGGCGCGGTGATCGTGTCGCAAGAGGAGATCACCCGCCCCGTGGTGCTGACGGCTGCCGAGGCCGATGCCGTGCGTTTGTCGAACGGCATGGTGCAGACGATGGAGCAACTCTGCACCGACGGGCTGGGGCTCGATCCAAAGAGCTGCTTCGAGCTCGAGTACTCCTGGGCCGAGCGCATGGTGGGATGGCTCGAACTGCTCCAACCCGCGCTCCTCTTGCTGGGCCTCGTCTTGCTCGTACTCGAGATCAAGACGCCGGGCGTCGGGCTGCCGGGGCTGCTCGGTGCCGGATTCCTCGCGCTGGCGCTGTTCTACAACTACCTCGTTGGTCTCGCCGAGATCACCGAGATCCTGTTGTTCTTCCTTGGCCTGTCTGCGCTCGCCGTCGAGATCTTCTTGTTGCCGGGCGTGGTGATTTTTGGCGCCGTGGGGTTCTTGTCGCTGGTGGCCTCGTTGGTGTTGAGTCGCCAGACGTTCGTGCTGCCTGACAGCGTGTCGCAGCAGGAGATTCTGTTCGACAACCTGCTCCAACTGGCCGTCCTCTTCATCGCCGTGCTGGTATCCGCGTCGCTGATGTGGCGTGTGCTGCCGCGCATCCCGCTGCTGAACCGCCTCTATCTGCCACCGCCAGTCCCCCCCGGGGCGGCTGCCGTACAACTCGGCGACCCGGCGGCGGCGCAGAAGATCGCGGCGCTCGTGGGCAAGACCGCCCGCGCGGCGACGGTCCTGCGCCCATCGGGAGCCGTCGAACTTGACGGCGAGCGTTACGACGTCGTCACCGATGGCGATTTCGTCGAGGCCGGCACCTTGGTGCGCATCGTCGCCGTGCATGGCAATCGGATCGTCGTCGAACGCGCACTCCCGGACTCGCAGCGCGGCAGCATCGGTGTGATCCTCCTGATCGCGATCGTCGGCATCGCCCTGCTGATCGGGGAAGTGTTCTTCGTCTCGTTCGGCGTGCTCACACTGCTATCCGGCACGGCGTTGATCAGTGCCGTGTTCCTGGCCTTTCAAGAGGGCCAAGCGCTCGGCATCGGCTTCCTTGTCGGCGAAGCGATCCTGGCGCCGATCGCCCTGTGGTGGGCGTTTCGCGCGCTGCCGCACACGCGCCTTGGTCGTGCCTTGATGCTCGAAGGCCCTCGTCCCGAGGAGGTCAGCGGTGGCGCTACTTCGCGCGAGTTGGCCACCCTGCTGCATCGCCGCGGCACGGCGCTGTCGTCGCTGCGGCCAGCGGGCTTTGCACGCATCGACGGTCACAAGATCGACGTCCAGACGCGCGGCGAGATGTTGGACCAGGGGTGTCTGATCGAGGTTGTCGAGGTAGTCGGCAACCGTGTGGTCGTGCGCCAAGCCGTGGCTGCCCCGACCGATGAACCGCATTCCAAGGTGAACCCATGATTGCAAGAGCTCCCGATCTCGACCTCAAGACTTGGCTCCTCATCGGCCTGCTGGTCCTGCTGCTGGTCCTCGTCCTGGTCCTGTTCAAATTTGTGAACTTATGGATCCAGGCGGTGATGACGCGCACCAACATCAGCCTGTTCCAACTCGTCGGCATGTCGCTGCGCAAGGTCGACCCGACCGTCATCGTGCGTGCGATGATCAACTCGACGCAGGCCGGCGTGCCGCTGACGACGCGGCAGATCGAGGCCCACTACTTGGCGGGCGGCAATGTGCTGAACGTCGTGCGTGCACTGATCGCGGCCGACCGCGCCGCGCTCGGGCTCGACTTCAACCGCGCCGCCGCGATCGACCTCGCTGGCCGCGACGTGCTCGAGGCCGTGCAGACGTGCGTCAATCCAAAGGTGATCGACTGTCCAGCCGAAGGCAAGGTGGCAGCCATGGCAAAAGACGGCATCCAGGTTTTGGCGAAGGCGCGGGTGACCGTGCGCACCAACATCCAGCGCCTCGTCGGCGGTGCCACGGAGGAGACGATCATCGCGCGCGTGGGCGAGGGCATCGTCAGCACCATCGGTAGCAGCAACTCCCACAAGGACGTGCTGGAGAACCCCGATCGCATCAGCAAGGGCGTGCTTGCCAAAGGGCTCGACGCGGGCACTGCGTTCGAGATCCTGTCGATCGACATTGCCGACGTCGACATTGGTGACAACATCGGCGCGCGCTTGCAGGCCGACCAGGCCGAAGCGGACAAGCGCGTGGCTCAGGCCGCGGCCGAGAGCCGCCGCGCCATGGCCGTCGCCGCCGAGCAGGAGAACATCGCCGAGATCGCTATGAACCGCGCGAAGTACGTGTTGGCCGAAGCGGAAGTGCCCAAGGCCATGGCCGAGGCCTTTCGCAACGGCAACCTCGGCATCATGGACTACCAGCGGATGAAGAACATCGAGGCGGACACGCGCATGCGCGGCCAGATCGCCGCTGGCGAAGAGGCCAACCTCAACGAGTTGCGCGAGCGCAAGAACCAGTCGGGCCAGGCCTGATCTCCGATGCCGATCGACAAGCTGATCGAACTGCTGCTGCGCGAGCCGCTGATCCTCGTGATCGTGATCGGCTGGATCGCCGGCGGCATCGGCAAGGCAATTCACGCGAAGAAGAAGCGTGCTGAACTGCAGCAGCGCCGTGCGCCGTCGTCGCCGCCGACCGTCGCCAATGGCGGCTCGCAGGGATCCCTGCCGCAGCGGGCCGAGACTGCGCGTCGCGCTCGTACTGCGGAAGAGGTCGCCGCCGAGATGCGGCGCATCCTCGGCATGGAGCCAGCTCTGCTTGCCAAGCGTGAGCAGAAGCCAGCGCCGAAGCCCGCCGCTCCGCGACAGCCGCCGGCACCGCCGCTGCGTCGTCCCGAGGCGGCCGAGCCACTGCGTCGCCAAGAGGCGAGCGAAGGTGACGTCGGGTCCCACGTGATGCGGCCCAGCCAGTTCGCCCGCATCGGCACGCATGTCGACCCGCACGTCGGCGAGAGCATGCAGGCGCGCAAGTCCCCGCGCTCTGGCGGGGTTGCTGCCCACGAAATGGGCACGCTGGGCGGTCGCGGTCGCAGCGTCAGCGCTGTGAGCGAGCACCACCGCGGGCTGGCCCAACTTGGCGATCTGAAGCGCGCGATCGTGATCTTCGAGATCCTGAGTGCTCCGCGCGCGATGCGCGAGTGGGACCGCTAACCGCTGCCGTCGAGCGCGGTCGCCTAAGGACTGCGGGTGCCGCCACTGCCATGGCGTGTGACTGGCTCCCGCAGCTCGGCGCTTTCGACGTTCCTTCAGCGCCGGCGTCCTGCTTCGATGGGCTGGTCGCGCTTTGCCGTGCGCCGCTACTTGCCGGCGGCCTTGCTCGGCTCGTCCGGCTTCGTTTCGGGCAGTAGCGGGGCCGCGGGCTGTGGTCGCCCCTTGCCGTCATAGTCGCGCCACAGTTGCGGGTCGATCTGCGGCCGACCCGGCTGCGTCGCCAGTTCGAAGCCGATGTCGTAGACCCAGGTCGCGATGCGCAGCAACTTCTCGTAGTGGATCTTGTCCGGCGTGTCCGTCGCCTGGTGGTAGTCGCGGTGCAGACCGGTGAAGAAGAAGGCGATGGGGACCCCCAGGCGCGCGAAGTTCGCGTGATCGCTGCGGCTGAACATCCCCTCCTGGTCCCACTCGATGTCGAAGGCGGCAGTCTCGTTGCGTGCCATGCAGAGTTCGTGCAACGCCGGAGCCAGTTGCTTGGTGCCGATCAGATGGACCGAGTTGCGGTTGTCCTCCGCCTTCTCCCCCTTGTCGCCCTCGGCGTTCTCTTCTTCGTCGCGGCCGATCATGTCCATCTGCAGTTCGGCGACGATTGACTCGAGCGGAATCGGCGAGTTGTCGGCGAAGTAGCGCGAGCCGAGCAGCCCCATCTCCTCGCCGCAGAAGCAGACGAACAGGATGCTGCGCGCCGGGCGCACGTGGTTCTTGGCAAACATCTGCGCCACCGCCAGCACGCCCGTCGTCCCTGAGCCGTCGTCGTCGGCGCCAGGATAGATCGTGTCACGGACCCGACCGAGGTGGTCGAGGTGGCTGCCGATGACAACGAACTCCTTCTGCAGCGTCTCGTCGCGGCCCTTCAGGATGCCGACGACGTTGCAGGCAGGGGCCTGCTTCTCCTCGATGGGAACGCGGATCTCCGCCTGCAGCGCCAGCGCGTGCACGCCCTTCGCCGGCAGCTCCTTGAGGTCTGCGAGTTCGAGCAGCGCCTTCAAGTCCTCGCCGCCGAACGACAGCATCGACGGCATCCGGCCGCGCCCTCGGGCCGCAGCGTTGTTGCCGCGGCCGGGGCCGCTCGAACCCAGCAAACCGCCGCTAACCTGCTCGGTCTGGGCCATCAGCACGGTGGCGGCGTTCTTGCCCTGCAGGGCGCGCATCACTTGGAACTGGCGATTGCGGCCGCGGCCGCGGGCGTTGCTCTCCTCGACCTCCGGCGGTAGCGCGACGATGACCACCTGGCCCTCGAGCTTGGCGTCCTCGAGCTGGTCGGTTTCGACGGTTGTCAGCAGCGTCACTTGGCCGGTGGCAGCGAGCGCGGTACTGACAGAGCCGGAGAGACGCGTCCCCGGAATCTCGAGGATCTTGTCGCCAAGACGGAACGTCAGCTTGCTCTCCGCGACCATCGGCTCGCGCGCGGTCCACGGCATGTCCTGGAACCATGACCCGCTGGCCCCAGGTTCGAGGCCAAGCTTCTGGAAGTGGTCGCGCACGTAATCGGCGGCCAGTCGAAACCCCGGTTGCCCGGTGCCGCGGCCGCTCAGTTCAGGACCGGCCAGGTGGTGGAGCCAAGCCTTGGCTTCTCCGAGCGTCACGGCGCCGGCGCCGCCGCTGCGGTCTGGGGGCAGGGCCTTCTGCGCCGCGAGTGCCGCGCTGAGCGAAAGGCAAGAGAGGAGAAGAGCGGAATGGCGGAGTCGTGCAGTCATGCCCATGGGGTTCTCGGCTGGCGCGCGGACGTGCGCGGAAGAGTGCTTCTACGCGGCAGGAGGTCTCCCTGCGAGCCGCGGGACGAGGACCTGACAGAGTCGCTCGGGTCGAGGCGCGCAATCAGGGCAGGATGCGTCGGAAGAACCGAGCCGACCAGCTCGCTTCGGGGCGGTCGTCGTGCGGATTGCTGCGGTGCTGCAGATCTTCGGGTTCGGCCATCATCCGGCGGTCCAAGCGGAGCATCTGCGGCAGTGCCCGCATGTCACGGCTCAAGTCGACAAGGTCAGGCTGCGGGTCGAGCATTCCCCAAGCCTGCGAGTGTCGCAGATCCCCGAGGCGGTGTTCCTCGCGGACCAGGGCCGCAACGGTCGAGCTGGTAGCGCCACGGGGGCGCTTCGTCTCGACGGCCACCATTGCGGCACCGGTGGACCGCGCCGTGCCGAGGTCGAGTTCGCCATCGCCGAGCTGTCTAGCGCTCGCCCGCATCTGGCCCAGGTCGGTCGCGATGGCCCGAGGGCACAAGAACTGATCGAACAAGCGCGCCGCCGAATGCGCGGCGGCGTCGAGCGGCCGCTGTCCATTGCGAGCCGGGGCGCCCGAACACGCCGCCATGAGCAGCGCGAGCAGCAGCAACGGGGCCATTCCGACCCACGTTCGTTCTGGCGTTTCGATCGGAGTTCGCATCGCCGTCTGTATCGGCAGCGGGCTCAGTTGCCACGCAGCGACACGAGCGGATCATGCCGCGCCGCGCGCAGCGCCGGTAGCGCGGACACCACGGTTCCGACCGCGATGGCCATGGCGGCCACTTGCAGGATCCAGAGCGGGTCGAGTTCGTGCGGCACGCGATCGAGGTTGTAGACCTTGACCGGGAACAGGTCGATGCCGCACAGCCACAGCACGAACTGGCGGAACTCCTCGAGGTAGATCGCCGACACGCAGCCGGCGGCGGTGCCGACCACGATGCCGCAGACGGTGATCGACAGACCACACGCCAAGAACACCGTCATGACGCCTCGGGGCGAGCCACCGAGCGCGCACAGGATGCCGATGTCCGAGGTCTTCTCCGCGACCATCATCGACAGCGTCGCGTACATCAGCACGGCTGCCGTGATCATGATGACGATCAGGATGATCTTCATCAGTGCCCGCTGCCACTCGACGCCCTCGAGAAAACCGCGGTGGCGCTCGCGCCAGGAGTACGCGAGCGGCGCGCGTTGGAGGGAGCCGCTCTCGTAGCCGAGTTCGCGGCGCACGGCTCGCTCGATGCGCTCGGCGGTGACCTCGGTCGACGCCGTGTCTTGCACTTTGACGGCGATCTCCTGCACGGCATCGGGAGCCAAGCCGAGCATTGCTCGCAAGTCGTCGATGTGCACCAGTGCGTTGTTGCCGTCGTAGCCGGTGTGCTGGGTGTGGTAGGCACCGGCGACGACGAACACGGGCGCATCGCGACCGCTGCCACCGACGGACTCTGCTGTGACCTGCACGAGGCTGCGCCCGCCGTCGGCACCGCGCTCGACGCGCCCGGTGCTGACTGCCAGCAGGTCGCCGATGCGCAGGCCACTGTTGCGCATGCGTTGTTCGCCGAGCAGGATCGCCGGTCGGCCGTCGATGCGTGCCAGTGGGTGCGAGGGGTCCTTCACCCGGTTGCCCGGAGCGACGGCCAGCAGCCAGGAGTCGAGGGCCGTCGTCGCGCGGTCGCGTTCTGGATCGATGCCGAGCACGAACACGAACGGTGTGTCGCCGCCTTGCAACGCACCGCGGCCGAGCAGCGGCGGTGGCGATGGCTGTTCGCCGGGACGGTTCAACAGGCCGAAGTGGACGAGCCGCGGCGCGGTGGCGGCGACATTGGGGATCTCCAGAATCGCCTTCTGCAGCGGGGCAAAACGCGCACTCTCCGGCAGGAACCACACCGAGATGTCGGCGGATGCCGAACGCACGTGTTCGCCGACGACGCGCAGGAAACCCGAGAAGATCGAGACCACAACGATCAGGGCCCAGACGCCGAGCGTGACGCCGCCCATTCCGAGCAAGTTGATCGGGCGCGACAGCAGGTAACGGGTGGCGAGGAACAGCCGGTACATCAGTTGACCACCACGCCGTCGCGCAGGCGCACCACGCGGTGGCAGCGCTTGGCGAGTTCTTCGTTGTGCGTCACCAGCAGGAAGGCGAGTTGCCGCTCGCGGTTTATGCGGAACAGGAGGTCCATCACGCCATCCGCGGTCTCGGAATCGAGGTTGCCAGTCGGTTCGTCGGCCAGAACTACGCGTGGGTTCTGCAGCAGAGCGCGCGCGATGGCGACGCGCTGGCGTTCGCCGCCCGAGAGTTCGCTTGGGCGATGCAAAAGGCGCG
This sequence comes from Singulisphaera sp. GP187, assembly GCA_945871815.1. Taxonomy (GTDB): domain Bacteria; phylum Planctomycetota; class UBA1135; order UBA1135; family UBA2386; genus SXPK01. Next base: position 14,206 of record CAMBXM010000027.1, on the reverse strand, counting down.
AACTCAGCCCGACGTCGCCGAGGATGGACTCCGCCTCCTGGCGCGTCGCTTTGCGCTGCCGCCAGTATTGGGCCACCGAGCACTGCATCATGCGCGTGAGCAAGACGTTCTGCAGCGCCGTCAACTCAGGGATCAGATGATAGAACTGGAACACGAACCCAACGTGCTGATGCCGCAATCGTGCGCGTTCCGTGACCTTTAGGTCGTGGACCTGATTGCCGTCGTAGAGCACGCGACCGGTCGTCGGCGCATCGAGCAGCCCGAGCACGTGCAGGAGCGTCGATTTGCCGGCGCCGGACGCGCCCAGGAGCGCGACCATCTCGCCGCGTTGGACCGCCAAGTCCACGCCCTTCAGGATGGGGATCTCTCGCTTGCCGAGCCAATAGCTCTTGGTGACGGCTTCGGCGGACAGGACAGGGGCGTTCATTCGTAACTCAGCGCTTTGACCGGATGCATGCGCGCGGCCATACGCGCTGGCACCCAGGCCACGAACAAGGTCAGCACGAAGGCCGCAGCTGCGACGCCGACGAGCCAGGGCGTCTCGATGCGGTAGGGCACCTTGGGCAAGTCGAACAAGGTCCGTGGGAACAACTCGAAGCCGATGCTCTCGAACAGCCAATCATTGATGGGGTTCAGGTTCCACAGCGTCGCGAGCCCGAGCCCCACGCCGCCGACGACTCCGAACGCGCCGATGACCATGCCGCATCGGGTGAAGATCTGGCCGACGCCACGCTGGGACCCGCCGAGAGCCGTGAGGATGCCGATGTCCTTGGTCTTCTGCGTCACCATCATGTGCAGGGTCGCGAAGATCAGGAACGCAGCGATGAGCATCACGGCGAAGAGGACCAGCGTGGTCATCGCCCGCTCGGTGTCGACTGCGTCCAAGAACACCGCGTTCTGTTGCTCCCAGGTCAGCACTTCGGGCTTGCAGCCGGTGGGCATCGGCGTGCCGAGCGCTTGCTTGACCCGGTCGACCAGGCGATCGGCAAGTGTCTGCAGCTGCTCGATGGTCAGTCCCTTCGTGGCGCGGACGGCAACGTCGGTGCAGAGGTCGATGCTGCCCTCGTCGAGGGCATCGTGGCCGAGCATCGTGCGGAGGGGCTCGATCGGCACGATGGCCATCGAGTCGTCGAACAGCCGCGCCCCGGTCTGGAACGTGCCTGCAAACGCAAAGGTCCGCTGCAGCGTGATCGCCCGCACGGGTTCGCCGGCGGCGCGCGCGACGTAGTCGACGCTCAGTAGGTCGAGTGGCGATCCGATATCGAGGCCGCGTTGGTAGCGCGTGCGCTCTTTGCCCAGAAGCAGGCCGGGCCACAGCGAGCGAAAGTCCTCCGGATCCGCCGGCACCGATAGATCGAGGCGTCGCCGCGCGAAGTACTCGAGTTTCGCCGGCACTTCGAGGTTGCTGCCGAGTTCCGGGGCGCCGTGATCGGCGGGATCGCGGGCGGTGCGCTTGCGGCCGCGCGCGAGCCAGTCGTCGAACGAGGTCACGTCGCGTTCGCGCTGCGGGTCGATACCGACCAGTTGCACGAAGCTGCTGTCCACGTTGCTGAACTCGAGTTCGACGGACTGCAGTGTCGCACCGCCGCTCCGCTGGAAGAACGTGCCATAGTGGCGCAGGCGCGGCGCCGTGGCGGCAACCTCGTCGTCACCACGCAGAGCCGCATCGATCGAGGAGAAGCTCGTCTGCAGCGGCAGTCCGGTGACCATCAAGTCAGGGGAACTGCGCCGCACGTCGGCACGAATGTCCTCGATGAACCCGGAGAACACGCCGCGTACGACGATCAACGACCAGACTGCGACCATGACGCCAATGGTCCCGAGCACGTTGACCCAGCGCCGTTGCAAGTAGCGGAGGGCCAGCACCCACGAGAACATCGGACCCAACGTCAGCTCCCCGCCGTCTTCGGTTGCGGGCCCTTTGGTGTGGGCGGCGCGCTACTGGCTTGCACGGTGGCGTCCTGTTCGACGCGGCGCAACAGCGGGAACAGCACGACGTCGCGGATCGAGTTGCTGCCGGACAACAGCATGCACAGGCGGTCGATGCCGATGCCGAGTCCACCCGCTGGCGGCATGCCGTACTCAAGAGCCGTGACGTAGTCGACGTCCATCTCGCTGGGCTGCTCTTCGTCCACGTGCAGGAGCTGCTGCTGGAAGCGCTGCTCCTGGTCGATCGGATCGTTGAGCTCGCTGAAGGCGTTGCCGAGTTCCATGCCGCAGACGAAGAACTCGAAGCGCTCGGTGACGCGTGGGTCCGCGGTCGTGCGCTTGGCCAGCGGGCTGATGGCGACCGGGTAGTCGTAGACGAAGATCGGACCCTGCAACGTGTCTTCGACCGTTGCTTCGAACACGTCGTTGGCGAGCTTGTGCGGCGCGATGCCGTCGATTGGCAGTCGCAACTGCCGGGCGCGCTGCACCACTGCTGTGTGGTCGAACCAATCGAGCCCGGAGTTGTGCTGCTTGAAGAGTTCGAGGTAGGAGGCCTTCTGGAATGGCGGCTTCAGGTCGAACTGCTTGTCGCGGAAGGTGACCACCGTGCGGTTGTCGAGCACGGCGCCGCAGAGGTGCGCAAACAGGCCCTCGACGCGGTCCATGATGTCGCGGTAGTCGGCCCAGGCCTCGTAGCTCTCGATCATCGTGAACTCGGGGTTGTGCCGCGTGCTGATGCCTTCGTTGCGGAACACCCTGCCGAGCTCGTAGACCCGCTCCAGGCCGCCGACGATGAGGCGCTTCAGGTAGAGCTCGGGCGCGATGCGCAGGTACAACGGCATGTCGAGCGCGTTGTGGTGCGTCTTGAATGGACGGGCGGCGGCGCCGCCGAAAATCGGTTGTAGGATCGGCGTCTCGACTTCGCAGTAGCCGAGCGAATCGAAGTAGGCCCGCACCTCGCGCACGATCTGGCTGCGCAGCAGGAAGGTCTTGCGAACGTCCTCGCTCGCAAACAGGTCGACGTAGCGCTGTCGGTAGCGCTGCTCCTGGTCTTGCAGGCCGTGCCACTTTTCGGGGGCCGCACGCAGCGCCTTGCTGGCCAGCACCACGTCACGGGCCCAGAGTGTCGGTTCCCCTTTTTGGGTCCGGCCCAGTTCGCCCGTGATCGCGACGAGGTCATTGGCTTCGACGCGCTTGCGGTCGGGCCAGAAGTCCGGCAGGTGGTCGCGTTCGAAACCTACCTGGATGCTGCCGCTGCGGTCGGAGAGGTGCGAGAAGCGCAACTTGCCGAAGTCGCGCACCTGCCCCAGGCGACCGCAAAACGTCACCGTTTTGCCGATGCTGGCGTCGAACTCACGCAGCACTGGTCCGATGTGGATGCCGCGTGGGACGCGTGGGGGGTAGGCGTCGACTCCCGCCTGTTGCATGGCGAGGAGCTTCTCGAGTCGATCCTTCTGGATGCCGTCGGTCACGTGGTGGCTGGGCGGTTATGGCGCTGGGAAAGGGGGCGGAAGATAGAGGCTCGGCTTGGCGAATGCTCGCCTTCCCCTGACCGGAACGAGCCTGCCGCAGTGCGCGCAGCGGTGCCCGCAGGCGCAGCCCCCTTGCGCGAGCGGGTCCACCCCCTTGTCCAACCGGCCTCCGCCTGGGAGAGTGCGCCGCTCCCATCCGCGTTCCCACCGCGGAGTCCTCGTCCTCTCCGCATGCGTACGTCCTGCTGCCTTGTGTCTGTGAGTTCTCTGCTCGTGGGAGCCCTGGCCTTCGGCAATCCCCTGCTGCCTCGCCGCGAGTGCGGGTTGCAACCGAGAAGCCCGGCCACGTCTGTGCGAACAGAGCACAGGCTGCAGCCGGCCCAGGCGTTTGCGCCGATCTGGCTCGTGCGCATGCGCGCGCCGCACTCGCCGGTGCAGGTCCTGGGGAATCGACACTTGGTGATGCCGCGAGACCTGGATGCGTCGCCGGTGCCCATGGCGCAGCCCGCTAGCTGGGTGGCGCCGCAGGACTCGATGCCGGGCGCAGCCGGGTCCCGGCTGCCCCAGTAGCGTCGAGGATCGTCGAGGATCCCAGTAGCTTCCAGTTCCCAGTTGCCTTTGTCCCTGCAGATGGCGCCCTGAGGGTCGGCACGCGCTGCTGCGAGCGAACCGTGGCCTTCGCTTGCTTGCGAACGCGAGGCCCTCAGTCCGGGGTGCCGACTTCGAGCTGGCCGTCGCGCTCGCGGACCGGATAGGTCGCCACCGACCAGTCGCCGGCCACATCGCACGCGCCCGTGCGCAGGTCGAACTCCCAAAGGTGTAGGGAGCAGACGATCTTGCCGTGCATCTGCGTGCCGTCGCACAGCGGTGCCGACGCGTGCGGGCAGGCGTTGTCGATGGCGAAGTACTCGACGAGGTCGCCGGTGCCCTGCCGGAACACTGCAATCCAGCGCTTGCCGATGCGCACCGGCACGCCCGGGTCGAACTTCAACTCGTCGGGACTTCCGATCGCGGTCCAGTTCATGGTGTCGTGCTTTTCTGCGCGATCAACTGCGAGGCAGGCGGCGGAACGCGTAGCGGCGGATGATGCGGCCCTCTTCGATGTACTTGCGCTCGAAGTTGGTTGGCGAGAAGGCGTGGCCCTCGCCTTGGTGGATGCGGCCATCGCGCTCGTCTTCGTCGAAAACGAACTCTGTCGAGCCACCCATGACCCGAGCGATCTGACCGCCGTAGGCCGCGTTGTCGGTGGCCGCGAACACGAAACCATGGTCGCGCACGACACCCGCAAGCACCGACGTGACCTCGTCCGTAAAGAAGCGTCGGCCGCTGTGGCGTCGCTTGGGCCAAGGATCGGGGAAGTAGACGTGAACCGCATGCAACGCCGCCTCGGGAACGCGGTCCTCCAGGTAGAGCTTGCCGTTGTCGACCAGGAAGATGCCGTTTCTGCGCCCCGTCGCGAACAGCTTGGCGGCCGCGTGCTGCGCATAGCCCGGTGCGGCTTCGATGCCGAGCACGAAGGTCTCCGGTCGGGCTTCGGTGGAGGCGACCACAAACGCGCCCTTGCCGGGCCCGATCTCGATCTCGATCGGGCAGCCGTCGTCGGGGCACAGGTCGAACAACTGCGGCGGGTTCTTGCCGCCCAACACAAGCCGGTCGCCCGGGTCGCCGTCGGCGTCTTTGATGCGCGCACGGAACGACAGCTTGCCGCCCTGGTGCATGCGAGCGTTGTGAGAATCGGGAAGCGGGTCGGCGGCCATCGGGGCGAGGAGGATAGCAATTGGGCCACGTCGTGCACGGACCCTTGCCGGTCTGGCTTTGAAACACGCATCGCCGCACGTAGCCGCTTGCCCTGCACGGCCGGTTTCTGCCACGATTCGCCGCCATGATTGCACGCGTCCGCCGTTTTGTTCCTGCTGCGCTGCTCGCCCTGTGTCTGCCGTTTGGAGCTTGCGCCACCATTGCCGGCACCGCCTTCAGCCCGATCACGGGCGGGGTCGACCTCTGCCGCGAGGGCCTGCAGCCGCACCAGTGGTACTGGATGCCGTTCACCTTCATCGGTGGGGCGATCGCCGGGCCCTTCGTCGCGATTTACAACGGCGTCAACTACGACCCGACGGTGTTCCGCAACTTTGGCGCCTATTGGTATGGCTTCGACGAAGTGTTCCGGCCCTTCCACATGGTCCGAAAGTAGGCGCACGCAGGCCGTGTACGCAGCGCCTGGACAAAGGCGATCTCACGCCGATGCGGGCTTCGTCCCAGCCCGCTGGAAAGCCGCAGAGCAGAAGCGGCAGCCCCGCTCGCGGCGAGCGCTTCCGGGAGGGCTCGGGCGTTGTTGGCCAAGGGCGTGGACATCGCGGACTTCGCCTTCCTGTCGTGGCCGCGCCGTGCCCCTTTGCGGCTTCGAGAAGGCCCGGTGGGCGCCTTTTCGCGCACCGTCCGCGTCTGCTGGCGCGGGCCTGGAGAACTAGCTCGAGAAGTAGCTCGGTAGACCACGATGAATACTGTCGCGATCGTCGGCGCCGGGATCGGCGGCATTGCTGCGGCGCGAACGCTGCGCCGAGCCGGCGTGGAGATCGAGATTTTCGACAAGGGCCGAGGGCTTGGCGGGCGTGTCGCGACGCGTCGCGACGGCCTGCTGCAGTTTGACCATGGAGCCCAGTACTTCACGGTGCGCGACCCAGGCTTCGACGCCGCGATCGCGCCGTTGCGTGCCCAGGGGCTGGTGCAGGTCTGGAACGGCCCGTTTCGCACGTTGCTGAACGGGAGCTTCGGCAGCGATCCCTGCGAGCACGCCGTGCGCGAAGTCGCCGTTCCGCGCATGTCCATGCTGCCGCGCCAACTGGCGCGGGACCTGGTGCAGGACCTCGTTCGCGGCGTCGTCGTGCAGTGCCGGGTTCGCGTCGAGAGGCTGCAACGTGGCGGCGATGGCTGGTGGCTCGGTGGCCGGGACTCCACCGGACAGGCATTGGTGCGTGGGCCGTTCTCGGCGGTCTTGCTGGCCGTGCCGGTGGCGCAGGCCCATCAGCTGCTGACCCAGAGTTGCCTGTTCGGATTGGCCGCTGCTGCCGCATTCACACTGCGCGATTCGTTGCGACCATGCCTTTGCGCAATGATCGCCTTCGAACGGGTCGTGCCCGAGGCAGAGGGTGGGTTGTTCGTGACCGATGAGGCCTTGGCTTTTGCGGCGCACGATGGCGGCAAGCCCGGTCGCAATGGCACACCGAACTACGTCCTGCAGGCGACGCCAGAATGGTCCTTGCAGCGGCTCGAAAGCGATCCAGAGTCGTCGGCGCGCGAACTGGTCGCTGCGTTCGAGCGCGCGCTCGCCGTGCCGTTGCCGGCGATGGTCCACTGCAAGGGGCACCGCTGGCGCTACGCCGTAGCCAGCGGCACCTGCGTGCCGGACGCCGCGGTGGTCGACCTCGAGCAAGGTTTGGCGCTCGCGTCGGATGCGCTCGCTGGGGGCCTGGTCGAGGGCGGATTTCGCAGCGGTGTGGCGGCCGCGGAAGGGCTGTTGCGCGCCGTGCAGTAGGCGCTGGTTGCGGTGTGTCGCACCGCCCGCGTTACCTTGGTATTCGAGACGAGCAGGTGCCAAGAGGCCGCGACCTCGGCATGCTGCGCCCCGTGCCGAGCAACCTGGTGGACTGCGGCTGAGACCTCCAAAATGGTCTTTGCATCGTTCCTGTTCCTGTTCTGGTTCTTGCCGGCGTTCCTGCCGATCTACTTCGCGCTGCCGATCCGTTGGCGCAACCTCTGGATCACGCTCGGCAGCCTCGCGTTCTACGGTTGGTGGCGCCCGCACTACTTGGGGTTGATGCTGCTGAGCATCGCGATCGACTACGGCGCTGCGCGGGCGATGGGCGAACCAGGGACGAGCCGGCATCGGCGCGCCCTGCTGTGGATCTCGATTGTCAGCAACCTCGGTCTGCTGGCGTGGTTCAAGTACGCGAATCTGCTGGCGGCCACCTGGAACGATGTCGCGCCCTGGCCGATCGCATGGGACGAAGTTCTGCTGCCCGTGGGCATCTCGTTCTTCACGTTCCAGTCGATGAGCTACACGATCGACGTCTACCGCGGCGAGGTGAAGCCGGTGCGTTCGTTCCTCGACTTGCTGTGTTTCGTGTCGTTGTTTCCGCAGCTCGTTGCTGGACCGATCGTGCGCTTTCGGGATGTCGAGAGCGATCTCCACGCGCGTCAGACGAGCTTCGTCGGTTTCACCGACGGGGTGATGTTGTTCGCCATCGGCTTCGTCAAGAAGGTACTCATTGCCGACCGCGTGGCGCCGATCGCGGATTCGGTGTTCGGGCAAGGCGATCCTGGCTTCGTGACCTCGTGGATCGGCGCGGTCGCCTACGCCGTGCAGATCTACTTCGACTTCTCGGGCTATAGCGACATGGCCGTCGGGCTCGGCCGCATGCTCGGGTTTCACTTCCCCGAGAACTTCGCCTCGCCCTATCGCGCGCACAGCATCACCGAGTTCTGGCGGCGCTGGCACATCAGCTTGTCGACGTGGCTGCGCGACTACCTCTATGTGCCGCTCGGTGGCAATCGGCTCGGATCGGGGCGCACCTACGTCAATCTCGTGGTGACGATGTTGCTCGGTGGGCTCTGGCATGGAGCGCAGTGGACGTTCTTGCTGTGGGGTGGCTGGCAGGCTCTCTGGCTCGTGCTCGAACGCGTGCGTGGCAAGGCTGTGCCGTACGACTTCTTGCCACGGCCGTTGCAAGTGCTGCTGACCTTCGTCGTCGTGGTGTTCGGTTGGGTGCTGTTCCGTGGCCATGGCGTCGGCGAGGTGATGACCATGTGGAGTGGCATGGTTGGTGGGCACGGATTCGGTTGGTTGCCTGCGATGGGGCAGCAACAGGGCATTGCCTACTCGGCGCTCGTCCTTGGCGTGGTCGTCGCCTTCGCGCTGCCGCGCAGCGAGATGCTGGTGCGACGATTTCATCCGCTGGTGATGTTGTTCGTGTTCGTCGCGTTCGTCGCCGCGATCGGACAACTGCTCGCCAGCGACTTCGTCCCGTTCCTCTACTTTCAGTTCTGATGACCACGACGCTGCCATCTCGGACCGAGGAGCGCGCGCAGACGCCGGGCCAGTGGGCCGTGCGGTGGCACGTGCTGGTCTTTGCTGCTGCGATCACACTCTGGGTGCCCGCCTGTCACCTGCTTTGGCACCTCGTGCTCGGTCACGGCGAACCGGTGTTTCGCACCCGCAGCTACGTGCCAGCGCCGGCGGCGTCCATCGCGAACGTGCTGGACGGCACCTGGATGACGGCGATGGAGCGCTATCTGCGCGAGGCCTCACCAGTGACGTATTGGCTGCGCGGCACCTGGAACGAGATGCTCTTCCGGCTCGGTGTGCCGCAGAGTCGCGAGGTGCACTTCGGTCGTGACGGCTGGTTGTTTTCTGCCGCCAACATGCGGCGTGATCCAGCGCAGTTGCGCGCGCGCCGAGCCAAGCGCTTGTCGATGCTGCGGGCCGTGGCAGCGCGCGTCGAGGGTGCCGGTCTGCGACTGTTCGTGATGGTGGTGCCCGACAAAGAACGCGTCTATGCCGATCTCGCCTTCGAGGGGTCGGAGATGCCAGAGTCGATGCGACCGCTGTACGGCGAGCTGTTGGCCGATCTGGGCGAAGTCGGCATCGCGACCGTGGATCTGCAATCGGTGCTCGTGCAGGCGCGAGCGGCGCAGGACGCGCCGGTCTACAAACCGCGAGATTCGCATTGGGAACCGATCGGGGCGCTGGCGGCCGCCGGCGCTGTGGCGGCGGCGATCACCGCGGCGGGTCTCGATCGGACGCTTGCTGCCCGCCAGGACGTGGTTCTGGGGGCTCAGCACGAGGTCTCGGTCCTCGGCGACCTGGTCGGCAGCGCCGGGTTCCTTGCCATCGATGTGCCGGGGCCGCCGCCGCGTTGCCTCCCTGCCAGTGCCTTGACGTTTGGATTGCTGGAGCCGTACCGCAGTTATCAGGTTCTGCGAAATGGTCCGGATGGACTGCGCGAACTTCCTGCCTCCGACCGCGATGCCGAGGTCGTTCTCGCGGGCACGAGTTTCAGCAAGAGCAGCGGTGGCGCGGCTCTACGCCTCGCGCTGCGCCGTTCCGTGCACGCGATCGAACGCGACGGTGCCACCGGCCTTCCGTCCATTGCGGCCGCCTTGGACGAGCTCTCGTCGCTGCCAAAAGCCAAGCTGCTGGTCTGGGAAATCGTCGAGCGCGGGTTCTTCGAGCCGGGGTGGGAGGATCCGCGACTTTGAACCGGCGCGTCCGCTGGCTGGCCGAGCGGATTCCAGCGAATCAACTCTGAGTGTCGAACGACAGCTTCGGCTTGCCCCCTTGACCCTGCGCTCGATGAGCTCGACCATCCTCCACACGCCGCCATGACGACCGAACCGCAGATGCTCTGGGAAACGCCGACGTTTCCGTTCACGCGATACTTGGAGGAGCACTTCCCGCAGATCCTCGCGGAAGCCAGCAAGCTGACGGTGGAGGACTACGACGAGTGGCCGCAGAAGGAAGGCTACACCGGTGGATGGAAGACCTACGTCTTCTATAGCCGCGACCCGAGTTGGCACTTGGCGGGCGCCTGTGCCGATCACGCCAAGCGCTTGCCCAACACCGCGAGCATCATCAGCCGCATCAAGGGTGTCGAGCGCGCTGCGTTCTCGATGATGTTGCCCGGGACGCACATCGTGCCGCACAACGACGGCCGCAATGGCGAACTCGACTTGCTGCGTTGTCACCTCGGCATCTTCACCAACCCGCAATCGGGCATGCGTGTCGCTGGTACGACGATCCATTGGGGTCCCGGCAAGTGCATGGTGTTCGACGGGCAAGCGACGCATGAGGCCGCAAACTTCGGCACCGAGCCGCGCGTGGTGTGCATCCTCGACGTCGATCGTTCGTCGGTGGATGACATCATCGCCTAGGGCTCCGGCCCTCGACCGTCGTCGCTCGGCCTCGCTTGCAGAGCAGCTGGAACACCACTTCTCGACGGTTTCTCTACTGGGGCGGCTCGCGGTCGATGGCCACGAGGATCACCCGCCGGCGAGCTTGACCGTGTGACCCTTGGCTTCGAGGCAGCCGACGACCAGTTCGCGATGGTCGCCCTGCAACTCGATGGCGCCGTCCTTGACGGTGCCGCCGGTTCCACACTTCGCCTTCAGCTGTTTGCCGAGCGCTTCGAGCTCCGGCTTGCGCAACAGGACGCCGAGCACCACGGTCAACGTCTTCCCGTTCCGCACTTCGCGACGGACCCGGACGATGCCGTCGCCGCTCGGTGCCGACAGCTCTTCGCCGCATCGACACTGCGCGGAGGCCTTTCGGCACCTCGGGCACATGCGGCCGTGGTCGGAGTCGTAGACGAGGCGCGACATGGCGGGCGTCAGTTGCCGAACGTCGAGAGCCACTCGGCCTCGCTCTTGGGTTGAAACACGAAGTTGGTCTTTCGCGTGTCGCCGAGGTTTGCAAACGGGCGCGGGTCGTAGAGATGACCGGGGTAGAGCACCGTCGAGTCCGGCACCTTGCTGAGTTTTTGGGTCAGCGATAGGTAGAGCTGGCGCGGATCGCCGCCTGGTAGGTCGGTGCGTCCGCACCCTTGCAAGAACAAGGTGTCGCCCGACACCAACTTGTCTTGCACCAAGAAGCACTGCGAACCGGGCGTGTGGCCCGGGGTGTGAATCAGTGTGATCGGGATCTCGCCCACCTTCACCACGTCGCCGCTGTCGTGGAGCTGAAGGTCGCTCGCACTGCAGCCAGTGATGCGTTGGATCCACGGTGCTTCGGGTCGCTGCGCGTGGATCTTGCACGGGCACTTCGACAGTAGTTCGCGCACGCCTTCGAGGTTGTGGCCGTACATGTCGCCGCCGACATGGTCAGGGTGGTAATGCGTCGCCAAGGCTCCGGTCACTCGGTAGCCGGCAGTCGTGCAGATCCTCAATAGGTCGGCAACCGCGTAGCACGGGTCGACCAGTACGCACTCCTTGGTCACAGCGTCGCCGATGACATAGACGAAGTTCAGCATCTGCGTCGCCACCGGGTCACCCACGGCAAAGTCGCGACCGGCCAGGAGCTGACGGAAGTAGAGGCGATCGGCTTCGTTCGGCAGAGGTGGAACCACGCGGACAGAGAACCGCGCGAGGCCTCCGTTCGCCATGGGCTACCCTCCCGTCGGTGTCGACTTTTGCAACGGAGCTAAAGCTCTCGCGTCCGGCTGTCGATGCACCGATGCCAACGATGGGATCGACGCACAGCAGTTTCGCCGCAAGGGGGCGAGCCCGGGCCTCTGGGGTCTTGGCCATCGCCCTGTTGACGTCCTGCCGCACTCCTCACGGCGCCACCTCGACATCGCTCCCCGCCCCGGCTCTCGCCCACGCCGTCACCAGCGCGGCGACCTTGCGCAGCCAGACCTTTCCGAGCGGAAAGGGGGCCGGCGAGGCCGCCGCCAGCGCTTTGCTCGAACTCGACGCGCTGGTCGTCGCGGGCGGGCCGCGACCGCCGCGCGAGGCGCTCGACCAGGCGGCCTTGGCGGCGATCCGTGCCTTCGTCGACCGCGGCGGTCGCGTGCTCCTGCTCGGCCACGGTCTTGCGCTCGCGCACGACCTCGGCCTCGACGACCGTGCGCCCGACGTGCGCTCGACGTTTCGCTGGGGCTTCGACTCACGCACCGCAGAAGGGCGAGCCAAGCTCGGATTCCAACTCGTGTCGGGTCGCGCGCCAGAACTCGTGGCCGGCATGCAGTCGGCGCCGCAGCGCGAGCACGCGTTCTACCTCTGCGGTGGTGCGCCGGTGGACGCGGCCCTCTGTCTCTATTCGGCGGGACCGCCGGCGCAGGGCGAGGTGCTCGGTCAACTGGCCCTCGAACGCGACGGCCAAGGCGAGGTGCAGCCCGCGGCCGTGCTGATTCGCTGGACCTGTGGCGAAGGCGCGGTGCTCGGACTCGGACTCGAGCCGGATGTCATCGCGCCTGACGCCGTGCTGGCGCAGAACGGCAATGCGTTCGTGCAGAAGGCCTCAGAGTGGCTGCTCCGCGATCGTGCGACGGCGCAGGTCGGCTACTGGTTACTGCCTGGCTCACCGCAGCCTGCCGCGCTGCTGCCGCTGCCGGAGCTCCTGGATCGCGAAGTGCCCGGCGCTCCGTTGCTCGCACACTGGGGCATCGTTGCTGCCGTACACGACCGCGATACGCGTGGCTTGCCATCGGCGCGCACGCCGGAGCAGGTTCTCGAATCGGTCATGCTGCCGGCATACGCGGCCGGAGCCTCTGTGCTCTCGCTCGACGTCGTCGACCGCGAACAGGGCTTGCCGCTGCCGTGGGGCGAGGCCGATCCGCTGGCCAAGCCGAAGGACTACCGCGGCTCGGCCTTCGCAACTGGGTGGAGCGACGCTGGCGTCGAGCGCATCACTCACGAGGCTCACGCTCGAGGGATGCTCGTAGAGGCGCTGCTGGATTCGACGCCCTTTGGTCAGGAGAAGCGCGTGCGACTCGCGTCCCTGCGGTTCCTTGGTCGCGAATGGGCCGATGTGCGTCGGCTGCATGACGGCGCCATCGACGGTGTCGCGCTGCGTGAGTGGTTTGACGACGAGCGCGGGCTCGGTACGGCGATGCTGCAGGACTTCCAACCCGCTGTGCACGTGACCCGAGTAGGCGAGGGCGTGCCGGTGCTCAGTGGCGGCATCGGGGCGCTTGACGCCCGCGATGGTCGCCCGTCCCAGTTGCGTGCCTTCGGCATCGTTGACGGCTGGCGCGATGGGTTCCCGGCGGAGCGGTTTCCGCTCGGGTATCTCGATTGCACGCCGGTCACGCTGCCTCTTGCGTTCGGGGAAACCGCGCCGACCACCGGCGGCAGCTATCCGGATTGGATCGCGCAGCAGGCGGTGGACTTCGTTCGAACGCGGCGCCTTCGCGGTGGCGCGATGCTGTGGCAGAGCCAGCGGCCGGCGGCGTTGGCAAGCGACACCTTGGCCTACGTCCATGGAGTCTCGAGCGAACCGCTGGTCGCAGCGGTTGCCGCGCGTTGCACGGCGACCGGCCTCGACGGCTATCGCAGTGCCCAGCGCGCGCTGTTGCCAGAGGTGCACGCCGACTTCGCGCAGACCGTTCCGGCGGGCGCTGCGGTGGTGCAGTTGCGCAATAACCACGTCCGGCTGTTGGGCAGCGGCGGAGTCCTGGAGTTGGACAACACCGGCCTGGCACGATTTGGCTCCAGCAGCAGCAACGGTGCCTCCAGCGCCGTCCGCATCGCCGACAGCTTTGTTCGTACTCGGTTCTTCGGTGGACGTCCCGATGCCGAGGAGCTGCGAACGCTCGAACTCGACCTGCTCGGCGGTGGCCGCCGCGGCGAGGGTGGTTACGCGTTCGCGTTCCCGGTTCAATCGGGATCGCAACGGACTCGCAGCGCCGTGCCGTCGCAGCTCGCGTTCGGGGAAGCGCCGCGGTGGCCGCAGCAGTTCGACTTCACGCTGCCGCGCGAGACCGGTCGGTTCGACCTGCGGCTGCGCGCTCGCGCCCTGCGCGGCCGCGGCGTGCTTGCCGTTGCCGTCGATGGTGCAGTGCTGACGATGCTGCCGTTTGCCGATGCGCGGTTGTCGATCGATGCCACCGTGCCTGTGCACTTCGCGCACGGCAAGGCGCGCTCGCTACAGTTCGAGATCCTCGACGGCGGCGCTCTAGCGTTTGATCGGTGCGAGCTGGTGCGCGCAGGGGATGTGGCCGCGGAAGCGGAAGTCCTGGTGCCCGCGGGCAGCTATGCCTCGCTGCGGGAACGCAGCAGTTCGACCTACCACCAAGAGAAGGTCGAGATCGCAA
>CAMBXM010000026.1 GCA_945871815.1 Singulisphaera sp. GP187 | reverse complement strand
TCGAAGTTGGTCCGGATCTGCCAACGGGCAAGCCAAACCTTGCGCACGCGCTATCGCCGGCCTGCATCCTGGCGCGACTCCTGCCAAGCTCGAAGAAGCGCGGTTGAAGTGCCTACCCGACTTGGCTCCCCGCGCGGTGGGTTGAGTCGTCGTCGCCGTTAGGCATGTCGGTTGTTGCCACCCATTGCACGCCGCGCCCTGGGTCGGAGTATGATCCCCGGATGCGCCGGGATCTCCACGTTGGTGCTCGCCCAGTCCTTGTGCTGGCGTCGACGTCACCTCGTCGCAGCGCCCTATTGGCCGCGGCTGGGATCCCGTTCGTGATCGGCGTGCCTGGCCCGGAGCCGGAGGCTTGTGGTCCGCCGAAGCAGCGCGCCGTGGAACGAGCGCGCAGCAAAGCAACGCTGGCGGTGGCGCCGCGCGGGGTGAAGGCCCCGATCCTTGGTGTGGATACGGTGGTGGACCTCGATGGCGCGGAGATCCCCAAGGCACTCGATCGGCATCACGCGGACCTGCTTCTGCGTCGGTTGGCCGGCAGAGTGCATCAGGTGCACACAGCGCACTGTCTCGTCGACGCTGCGTCAGGTTGTTTCCGCGAACACCTCACAACCTCGACGGTGTCGTGCCGACCGGTGGACGAAGAGGCGTTGCGAGCCTACCTCGACAGTGGCGAATGGCGCGGCAAGGCCGGTGCTTACGGCATCCAGGATGACGCGCAGTCGTTCGTCAGCCTCGTCGAGGGATCCTTCGACACCGTAGTGGGCCTCAGTTTGGCAGCAGTCAGGCACCTGCTGAATGCGGGGCCCGAATGACTGTGTGGCCACGAAGTGTCGTGGGAAAGCTCGTTTTCGTGGCGGCTTGTGCAGCAATCGCTATCGGTGGGCTCGAAGTGTGGTTTCGGCAGCACGAGGCCGAGGCGCGCACGCGCTCGGAACTGCGTGAGGCCGCCGCCGCGGACCTCGGCCTGGAAAACGTCGCGTCCCCCGTGCTGGATCGCGGCTTCGCCGTCCATTCGATCGTGCTTTGCGACCGTCCTGGCACGGTGCCCGAGGCTGCCGTGGAGTGGCGACTCTTGTCTGATGGCAGTCTGGTCCAACGGCGTTCGCCGCCCCTCCCGACTGTCCCTGGGCGAATGGAACTCCAAGCTGCCGCAGTGGTGCTCCCGGCCTTGGAGCTGGGGGCGCTGGACCCAGAACTCCGCGTCGTCCTGCTCGATCTCCTGTCTTCCATCTGGATCGACCGGCCGGTAGCGGTCGATCGTCTGATCCTTCAGGGCATTGTCGGGGACGCAGCGGATCGCGCGGCGTTGGTTTCCTGGCTTCGATGAGTGGATGCGGTTTGAGTGAACCGTTGACGGTAGGCAGTTGCGGCCTACACTCTCCGCCCCTTGCTCGTGCACAATCGCGAGCGGCGCGCCATGAAAGAGAACATCCACCCCAAGTACCAGGACTGTCAAGTCACCTGCGCCTGCGGCCACAAGTTTGCGACCCGCTCGGTTCGCATGGAGATCCGTACGGACGTCTGCGCCGAGTGCCACCCGTACTACACCGGCTCCCAGAAGTTCGTCGACACGGCAGGTCGCGTCGACAAGTTCCTGAAGCGTTACGGCAAGACCGCCACCAAGTCCTGAGTCGTGCGTGCGGATCGCTGCTAGGCACAGGCCGTGAAGCAGTGAGCGCACAGCGACGGATCGCCGTTCCTAGTCCCCGGCATGTCGCAACTGCGTCCGCGCATCCAGGCCCGACTCGATGGCATGGTCGCGCGTCAGCGCGAGTTGCTGGCGCAATCCGCAGACCCAGAGGCAACTCGGAAGCCCGAGCGACTCGCTTCCATCCAAAAGGAACTCGGGTCGCTTTACGCCACGGTGGCTCGCTATGAGCAGTTTCGAGCCACAGTTGCCCAGATCGAGGACAACGAGTCCTTGCTGCAGCCCGGTGCTGATTCAGATCTCGCGGAACTCTCACGTGCTGAGTTGCCGGAGCTGAAGGCGCGTGCGGCCGCGTTGGGAGAAGGGCTCATTGACGCGCTCCTTGCCGACCTCGGCGACGACCGCAGGAACTGTATCGTCGAAATCCGCGCCGGCACCGGTGGCGAAGAGGCTGCCCTGTTTGCGCGCGATCTTTCCGACCTCTACCAGCGTTACGCCCAGCGGATGGGGTGGGAGGTCGAACTGATGCACAGCTCTGAAGCGGAGCAGGGCGGGGTCAAGGAAGTGATCTTCGCACTGCGAGGCGAGGGCGTGTTCCACTACCTACAGTTCGAGTCGGGCGGGCATCGGGTGCAGCGGGTGCCAGAAACGGAGGCCAAGGGTCGCGTGCATACATCGGCCGCCACGGTTGCCGTGTTGCCCGAGGTCGAGGATGTCGAGATCGCAATCGATGACAAGGACCTGAAAATCGACACCTTCCGCAGCAGCGGTGCTGGTGGTCAGCACGTGAACAAGACGGAGTCCGCTGTCCGCATCACGCACTTGCCCAGTGGTGTAGTCGTGGCCTGCCAGGAGGAGCGAAGTCAGCTCAAGAATCGGCAGCGAGCGATGAAGCTGCTGCGTGCCCGGCTCTACGAGGCGCAGAAACGCGCCGCCGCGGCTGCGCGGGCTGCCGAGCGCAAGGAGCAAGTCGGTACCGGAGACCGAAGCGAACGCATCCGGACTTACAACTTCCCGCAGGATCGCTTGACCGACCATCGACTGGGTCGCAACTTCTCGTTGACCCAGATCATGGAAGGGCGGCTCGAACCGGTCGTGGCGGCGTTGCTCGCCGACGATCGCGAACGCCGACTCGAACAGATCTGAACCTCTCCCCAGTCCTCTTCGCTAGACCCCTCCGGAGCCCACTCATGACCGATAGCGGCAACGACCCCCAACTGCAGGACCTTGAACCTCTCGATCCCGGCGCGATGCCGATGGCGGATGCAGTGCCGATGCCATCGATGCCCGATGCGATGATGTCGCAGGGACCGAGCGCTGGTCTGCCGCCGCCGGCCTTCAACCAGCGCTGCGTCGACAAGATGTCGTATCGCTTCCTGATGTGCGGCGTCTTGATGGTCCTGGGCTGTCTGATGCCGTTCTCGGCGGACATCAACTACGTCGGCTACAAGACGATGAGTGGTGCCGTGTTCCTGTTCATCGGTCTTGGCATGGTCTGGACCTGGTGGGCAGCGATTCACAACAACCGCTCGACTGGAGCCAGCCTGAAGTGGCTGCTTCTGTGCTTCATCCCTCTCTTGGCGCAGACCATGAATCTGATCGGCTACGACGCCCCCGCGGCGATCGAGAGCGCGCGTCAATGGGGCAGCCTCCACGGCAACGCGATGCTGGAGCCGGGTTACGGGTGGAACAGCCTGTTTGGGGACATGGGCCTCGCGCTATCGAAGAAGGTGGAGTCCGCCGACGCCGCGATGCGCGTCGAGTTGTTCTTCCGAGCCTTTGGTACCGGTCGCTTCTTCGTGTTCTTGGGCGCACTGCTGGCCGAATTCTTCTTCATCGCGGGCATCGCTGGCGGCGCCAAGAAGAACAAGGAACAGAAGCAGGCGCGCATGACCCAAGCTGCTGAGCGCAAGCGTCGTTGACCTTCGCGTCGGCGCCGCCGACGCCCGATTACACCGCGTGAGCCATACCGTGCTCTCCGTTCTGCGAGCTGCCGAAGGGTGGCTCGACCAGCACCAGGTCGATGCGCCAAGGCGCTCGGCGGAGTTGCTGCTCGGCAAAGTGCTGGGCATCGACCGGCTGCAGCTCTACCTCCAGCATGATCGTCCGTTAGGGGACCACGAGCGTACTGCCATGCGGGCCTTGATTGCTCGTCGCGGCAAGCATGAGCCGGTTGCTTACTTGCTAGGCGAGTGGAGCTTCCGCGGCCACACGGTCGAAGTGTCGCCCGCGGTGTTGATCCCTCGTCCCGAGACCGAGGAACTGGTGGAGCTTGCGCTTGCCTCGGCGCCAGAAGGAGCGCGGGTCATCGAGCTTGGCACCGGCAGTGGCGCCATCTCGGTGGCGCTGGCTCTCGAACGCCCGGACCTCAAAATCGTCGCCTCTGACGTCAGCAAGAATGCGCTCGCGATCGCCGCACGCAACCTGTCGCGTCATGACCTCCAGTCGCGCGTCACGTTGCGCCATGGGTCGTGGTGGGAGGCCTGCGGGGGCGAAGAGCCCTTCGATCTCCTGGTCTCCAATCCGCCCTACGTCGATCCTGCGCAGCCCGATCTGCTCGCGGATGATGTGCGTTCCTTCGAGCCTCCGTTGGCACTATTCAGCCAACACGGCGATCCCGCTTCGTGCTATCGCGCCATTGCCGCAGGTGTCGGCCGGCATCTACGGAGCGGCGCTAGCTTGGTACTAGAGACTGGCCTTGGCGCCAGCGACGCCTGTCTTGCTGTGCTGGCGGGGTGTGCTGATTTGATGGACGCAGAACTGCGGTCCGATCTGGCCGCCAATCCGCGGTTCCTCCTCGCTCGCCGGCGCTGACGACCGCGCGTCGCGACCTCGCGCAGAGCGTCGTCGCGACCTCGCGCAGAGCGTCAGGGTGCCGTTCGGTTCAGGCTGGCTCGCCGCCGCTCACGTATTCGCCGATTGCCAGCTTGGTCGCCGCCTCGATCTCGGTGAAGTAGATCGCGATCTCGAACTTGCCCTTCTCCGTTCGCGATGCCTCGCTGCGAACGACTGCGCCCTGGATGCTGTGCCGGCGGCTCTGCCCAGGGAGTTGTAGGTCGATTCCTAGCTTGGTGAACTCCGGAACATCTGCTCCGGTTGTGCAGCTGAGGCCGATCGCCGACAAGTCCTTCAAGCGGCCTTCCGCGCCCTCCGGGCCTTGGGTCAGTTGGATCGGGAAGTCGGCGATCGCGCGTGGCGCACGGCGGCGTTCTCTAGCGGGAGTGCTCATGGTTGCGGGACTCAGGTTAGCTGTCGGGTCGACTGCGCGCCAGCGCGGCGGCGATGTGGCGAGCGATGGGAAAACCCAGCGACAGGACCTAGCATCGCATCCTTCTCTGAGCGGCGGAACGCACCCGATCCCGTCGTCTTCTTCTTCACACGAACAACGAGGGTGTCATGGCCAACTTCAACAAAGTCATCCTGATGGGAAATCTCACGCGCGACGTCGAAATGCGAACGACGCAAGGCGGCATGCAGATCGCCAAACTAGGGATGGCGATCAATCGCAAGTGGACGCAGAACGGCGAGCAAAAGGAGTCGACATGTTTCGTCGACCTGACCGCGTTCGGCCGACAGGCCGAAGTGCTCAGCCAGTACGTCGCCAAGGGGAGCCCTCTGTTCGTCGAGGGGCGACTTGAGTACTCGACCTGGGAGGGTCAGGACGGGCAGAAGAAAAACAAGCTCGAGGTCGTCATCGACAACTTCCAGTTCGTCGGAGCACCGCGTGGAGCCGGCGAAGGTGGCGCTAGCGGCGGTGGTGGCGCCAGTGGCGGCGGTGCGGCACGTCGCCCTGCAGGTGGTGGTGGTGGTGGTAGTAGTGGTGGTGGCGCTCGCCGTGGTGGTGAAGGCGCCAGTGAGGGAGGGGAAGTGGACTACGGCGACATCCCGTTCTGAGCCACTCCGGTCCTCGCTGTTGGGATTGGTCATGACCGGCGAGTTGGCGTCCGGCACGTAGAGCACGACAGCACGGACTGCAGCGCGGCGCTCGTCCAGCTCAGCAGGTTGCGAGGGGGCGGTCGCCGGGTCTTGCCGCAGTGCCCCCTTCGAGCGCCCGGCAACCGTGCTGGGCGGTTCCGTGAGCACCTGCCGATCCCTGCGGCGCTCAAGTCTTCCTGCAGGCCTTCCGAAAGGAGCCGTGACCGCAATCGGTCACCGTACGGAAGACTGCATGGAAACCGTCAAGGACGTAAAGGACGCACTCTCGGCGCGATCGCGCACGGCGACGCTCGAGCAGCTGGCTAGCGAAGGCCGCAAGAAAGTGCGTCTGATCAAGGCCGAGCACGTCGCGGCGATGATCCATGCAGCCGTGCATTCCGCGATCGATGCGTCGGGCCTCGTCCCGAAAGAAGATGCGGACCGTCTGGTCGCGCGCAGTCGCGACGAGTTCCGTTCGCTGATGCGCGAACGCGAGGACGAGCTCGGCAAGCTCGCGGAGCTGCAGGACGCACTCCAAACTCGCGACGCGGAGATCGAGCGCCTGACCAATGAGCTTGAGGTCGCGCGTCGATCCTCAGCACAGGGATCCTCGGCAACCGCGGGTCAAGCTCCGGCGACTCTGCAGAGCGGCTCCACCACGCTGCAGGCGGTTGGTGGTTCGCCAGACATCTCTGCAGCCATCGAGAAACTGGCCGGGTCCCTCAACGACCGGCTGGAGAAACTCGGCAAGAAAATGGGCATCAGCGCGGCCGTCGAAGGCGAGGACATCAAGTTCGACGGGCTGTTCAAGGACACAGGCAAGGACCTCGAGTCCAACATGGACAACATCCAGGTCAAGAAGAAGGTCGGCGGCGGGATCGCCGCCAACTTGGAGCGCCTGAAGAAACTCAAGGGCGGCGGTTGATCCAGCCGCAGGGACGATCAGGAAGACACACGACCATGACTGACAATCAAAACAAGAACCTGCGCGCCACCGATCATAGCGCCGACACGGAAGTCGCGCTCGGCAAGGGCCTCGACGTCGGCACCGCGAATCTCGCGGCGGCCGTTCAGAATGACGAAGGCGGCATCACGGTGACCGTGGAACGCAACGCGTTCCTCGACATCCCGAGCGACGTCTACAGCAAGAACATGCTGACCAAGCTGAAGGTGCCCTACGTAGTGCACAACGGCAAGTTGGTCGTCATCGGGGAGGCTGCCTTCGAACTTGCGAACGTGTTCGGTCGTGAGACGCGTCGTCCGATGCAAGATGGCCTCGTCAGCCCGAACGAGGTTGATGCACTGCCGATGATGAAGCTGATCATCAGCAAGATTCTCGGCGAGCCGCGTCAGGCCGGCGAGAACTGCTATTTCTGCGTGCCGGCCCCTTCGCTCGACGTCGACAACAACGTTGTCTACCACCAGGGCCTCTTCGAGAGCATGATCAACAAGATGGGCTACACCGCCCATGCAATAAACGAGGCTCATGCAGTCATCTTCGCCGAACTGGCGGAGAGCGATTTCACCGGTATCGGGTTGAGCTTTGGCGGCGGCATGGCCAACGCCTGCATTTCGTACAAGTCGATCCCCTGTCTGTCGTTCTCGGTTGCCCGCGGCGGCGACTGGATCGACAAGAACGTGGCGCACGTCCTCGGTGTTCCGCGGAGCAAGGCGGCCTACATCAAGGAACGCGGCATCGATATTCGCGATCCGAAGAGCCGCGAGGAAGAAGCGGTCTCGATCTACTACCGCAGCCTCATCAGCTACGTATTGACGAACATCAAGGCACGGTTCGAATCCGGCAGGAACATGCCGAGCTTCCAGCAGCCAATCGACATCGCATGTGCTGGCGGCACGTCACTGGTGGGCGGGTTCATTGAAGTGTTCCGCGAGGAGTTCGCGAAGATCGCGTTCCCGATCCCGGTTGGGCGCATCTTCCGCAGCGACGAGGCACTGACTGCGGTGGCGAAGGGCTGCCTGGTGGCCGCGGCCATCGGCGAGTCCTGATTCGCACAAGACGCTAGTTCAGTTGCCGCAACCGCCGCGTGCTGCCTCGAGCAGCCGCGGCGGTTCGCATTTGAGGACACACGGGTCGAGCGTAGAGTCGTGCCAATGGCCGACTCCCTCTGCACGATCTGGCGCGATGCCCTGCTGGCTCTCGGAGTGGCCCTCGTCGTCGGTTCGGCTGCATCGCAGCAGGAACCGACCCAAGAACCGGAGGCGCAGCCAGTGTCGTCGAAGAAGCTGAATCGACTTGCCAGCGAGACCTCGCCCTATTTGCGCCAGCACGCGACCAACCCCGTCGACTGGTACCCCTGGGGAAAGGAAGCGCTGGAGCGCAGCAAGCTCGAAGACAAGCCCATCTTCTTGAGCGTCGGCTACTCGGCGTGTCACTGGTGTCACGTCATGGAGAGCGAGAGCTTCGAGAGCGACGCGACGGCGGCATTGATGAACGCCAACTTCATCTGCATCAAGGTGGACCGCGAGGAGAGGCCGGAAATCGACGAGATCTACATGGCGGCGGTGCAGGCAATGACGGGGCAGGGTGGCTGGCCCATGTCCGTGTGGCTGACTCCTGAGCTCAAGCCTTTCTTCGGGGGGACCTATTATCCGCCGAGAGACATGGATTCGCGGCCCGGCTTCCCTCGTGTCCTGCAGCAGCTGGCCAAGGTCTGGCGAGAACGGCGAGAGGATTGCGTGCGAGGTGCGCAGCAGTTGACCGACCATCTGCAGAAGGTCCTAGAGCCTGAGGCTCAACCTGGCGAACTGCCTGCTGAAGTTGCGATGACGATGCGTTCGCAGTCCGAGCAACGATATGACGACTTGCACGGCGGTTTTGCTGCCGCGCCTCGGTTCGCACCGAAGTTCCCGCACGCCTCCGAGTTGCATGTGTTGCTTCGACTTGCTCAGGTGGGCGACGAGCGCGCACGCACCATGGCATTCACCACCCTCGATCGCATGGCGAAGGGGGGGATGTATGACCAACTCGGTTTCGGTTTCCACCGCTACAGCACCGACCGCGAGTGGCTGGTGCCGCACTTCGAGAAGATGCTCTACGACAACGCCTTGTTGGTGCCAGCCTACCTGGAGGCGCAGTTGCTGAGCGGTGATGCACTGCATGCCAAGATCGCGCGGCAGACTCTCGACTTCATGCTGAAGGAGCTTCAAGGCCCTTCCGGTGGCTTCTGGTCGAGCCAAGATGCCGACAGCGAAGGGGTCGAAGGCAAGTTCTTCGTCTGGCAGCTCGCAGAGATGACGGCCATCGTCGGTGAGGATGCCGCGCTGGCTTCGAGCCGATGGGGTGCTAGTGCTAGCGGTAATTGGGAACACACGAATGTGCTCAGTGACGCCCGGTCGCCGGCGGAGCTCGCCGAGGAATTGGGTGGTGACGTCGCTTCCGTCGAGGCGCGCACCGAGCGCGCGCGCAGGCTGTTGCTGGCGGCCCGTGAGAAGCGCGTCCGCCCTGCCACCGACGACAAGATCCTCGCGGCGTGGAATGGCATGGCCATCACAGCGTGTGCGAGTGGCTATCAGGTACTCGGAGATCGAAGGTATCTGGAAGCTGCGCAGCGAGCCGCCTCGTTCGTGCTCGAGTCCATGCTGGTCGAGGGCCGATTGCGTCGCAGTTGGCATAGCGGCAAGGCGCAGGGCCCGGCGTTTCTCGAGGACTACGGTTTTGTCGCGGACGCTCTCATCACGCTGTTCGAAGCCGATGCGGATCCACGGTGGCTTGAGGCTGCGCGCTCCCTCCTGACGACGATGGTGTCTCACTATGCTGACGAGCAGGATGGTGGGTTCTACTTCACCAGCGACGACCACGAAGCGCTCCTCGCGCGAAGCAAGAGCCCCACGGAATCGAGCACGCCTTCGGGTGCGGCGATGGCCGCTCGCGCAATGCTGCGTGCCGGGCTCTTGTTGGCCGACGACGCGATGTACGAGCGCGGAAAGCGCCTGCTACGGGCTAATGCCGCGCTGCTCGGTACGTCTCCGATTGCTGTACCTTCTCTTGTGCTCGCTCTTCAGTTCGCACAGAGCGACCCGCGCGAAGTGGTCGTGGCTGGGCCGCCGGACGATGCGCGCACGCAGGCACTCCTCGCGACTGTGCACCGCCGGTTCCCGCGTGATTGCGTGCTGGCGCTGGTGCATGACGGAAATCGAGCGGCGCTCGAAGCACTTTCTCCGGTCTTTGTCGGCAAGGTGCCACGGGACGGCATCCCTGCGGCTTACGTTTGCCGTCGTGGAGTCTGCGGCGCTCCGGTGACGGTGCCATCGGAAGTGTTCCGATGACAAGTCAATCGCCGACGTTTGCCGACCTTGTCGAGGGTCGTACGCCTGCGCTACGCATCCGAGAAGATGCGAGGCATCTCGCGTTCCTGGCACCGCGTCCCGCGCGAGCCGGGCACGTGATCGTCGTGACGCGCGACGTCGTCGACAGCGTGTTCGATCTTGATGCAACCCAGCACGCTGCGCTCTGGGCGTTCGTCCGTGACATCGGGCGAGCGATGCGTGAACGTCTACCCTGCGCGCGCGTTTGCGTCAGCGTCATCGGTTGGGTTGTGCGCCATGCACACGTGCATTTGATCCCTACGGATGCTGCCGGACAGGTACCAGGACTTGACGGCGAGCCACTGGATCCGACGGTGGCCCTGGCGATTGCAACTCGGCTGCGTGGAGACTGACGTGGCGAGCATCGCTCGCAGACGTGCAGCGGTTCGCGGGCCCCACCAGCGCGATGCGACACTGGCCCCCCATGGGCATTGAGTCCACCGTCGCCCTTTCGCCGCTCAGCGCGACCATACGCCCTGATTGAGGTGACGAGGCCGACATGGATCCGACGAAGCTCCCGGCGAACTGCCGCAGCAAGGAGTCGGCCCTCTACGCGGCGGTCGTTGCTGACCTTGGTTTGCCCTCGATCTCGCCGAGGTGATGACAGTACTCAACCTGCGCGGCGCGCGTTGCGGTCGAACACATCTTCGCCCTTTTTGGTGCGCAGATAGTCACCGAAGGCGTCGACGAAGCGATCGACCTCATCTTGGGTAGCCGTCGGCAGATCGGAACGCGTGACGGCAACGGCGAGGCGTGAAGCCAACGCGGTGAAGGGGGGCGTCGCGAGCAAGAACGCGGGGAAGTCCGCGGCGGGCTTCGGCTCGGCCAGTGAACACATGCGGGTGAGCCAGGATCGCTGCTGGGCGACAAGACGCTGGCACCAGTGGTGGCGTGCGCCGAGGTCCAGTTCACGCGGGTCGTGGGGGAAGTTGACTGTTGGATCCACGGACATCTCCTCGATGGAACGTTGCTGATCGGGCGATGCCGCGGGAATCTTGAGCGTCGATGTCGAGTTTCCCACCGTTTGCAGCCAGGCCGCTGGATGCCTCTCTGCGGAGCGAAGCGCTCGCACTGGCGGCAGAGGCCGGCCTGCATGGCGTCTACCTCCAGAACGATTTGCGTGCCGGCCTGGGTGAGACCCTTGCGCTCTGGGGCCGCGAGGGACTGTTAGGGTGCGCTTGGTTCGGGCCGCGAGGCAACATGGTGTTGGTCGAGCGTGAACCCCTCGATCCCACACTTGTCGCCGATGCCGTGCAGCTTGCGCGCTGGCCGTGGCGCATCGCGCTCGGCCCGAAGGCGCCGATTGATGCCCTGGCCACGCGGCTCTCTGGTCCGCCTTTGGTGTTGCGCGACCAGATCTACTACGGGACCGAACCGCAACGAGTCGCGCGGCTCCCGGCTGCCGTGGACTCCCGTCGCGCCGTTCGAGCGGATCGCGATCGGTTGATGGCGGCGGCACTCGAACTGAACCGCAGTGACCTCAACGTCGCGCCTGAACGAGTCGATCGACGGTGGCTGCGCGAATCGGTGACGGCTCGAATCAACGACGGGACGAGTTTGGTGATCGGCCCTGAGGGCGGCTTCTACTGCAAGCTCGATCTTGGCAGCTACGGTCCGGCAGGCGTCGTGTTGGAGGGGGTCTACACGTTTCCTGCGGCACGCGGGAAGGGACACGCGGCGGCGTTGGTCTCGGCGGCCGCGAGTGCTGCCAACGGTCCTGTTGTATGCCTGCACGTGTCTGCTACCAATCTGCCCGCGCGCCGTGCCTACGAGCACGCGGGCATGGAGCCACGTCAGAGTTGTCGGTTGCTGCTCTGCAACTGAGGCTTGTCTCGCTCACGAGCAGGCCAGTCACCTTCAGGGTGCAAGCCATGGAAAGGCCAGTTCTGGGCCGAGAAGCGGATGGACGAGTTTTCGGCGCATGTGCAAGCTCGTCAGCTCACGACGCATCGCCCGGCGCAGAGTAGCCGCTTCCTCATTGCGACCCTGGGCGCGTAGGTTCGACACCAATGCTGCGGTAATCAGGGGGCTCGACGACTGTGCGGCCGCCGCCCCGAGCGCTTCCTGTTCCGCTGCCAGTTCTCCTCGCTGCTGATTGCCGAATGCACGCAGCGCATCGGCCCAGAAGCCGGCACCGCGTCGTCTCAGGTTGTCCTCACTTGCTCGCGCCCGTGTTTGCTTGGCCGCGGCTTCGACGAGTCCGAGACCGTAGGTACAGGCATCGGCGAGAAGCGTGTTCGATTCGCGATCCAGCACCGAGGAAAGGCAGGGCCGCAGCCGCTGGCCATAGCCTAGTCGCACCGCCGTCTCCGCGACTTCTGCGAGTTCCCCGGCGCGTTCCTCGAGGATCGCAGGGTGCAGGAGCAACCAGTCCAGGTCTGCGAAGACGTGTTGCATACCGGCGTCCGTGTTCCCACAGAGAATTTCGTGCGCGGCACGCATGCGCAGCACTTCGTGAAGTGCGGTACCGGCGCGTACGGCTGGATCCGAGGCCACATCATCGAGCATGCGGCGGAGTTCATCTTGGTTCCCCGCGGTCCACAGCGCGATCGATCTTGGCACGACGATGACACGTGCCGGCAGCCCGCGTGCAGCGATCGCAAACGCGGCTGCTGCCTCGGCGCCGCGGTTGCTGCCAAGTGCGGCCCAACCAAGGTGGTAGTGCGCGCTGGGGTGATCGTGCAGGCGCTCGGCGAGAGGCTTCAGGATGCGGTAGGCCTCGTCGAACTGACCCAGGAAGTTCCGGGCGATGCCGGCAGTAATGCGCACCTCCGGGTCGTGCGGGCGTTCGCGCGCAGCAACTTGCGCGAGGGTCAGGACTTCCTGGTCGTAGCTGGTCGCGAGCTGCGGTTCGAGCGAGGCCCGTGCGAGCAGCAATGTGCGCAAGAGACGGTGCGTTGTGGTGGGACTGGTGCGTCGCTGGAGTCCGAGCGCTTCTTGTGCGAGTCGTCGTGCCTGGGCTGCGTTGCCCTGGATGACAGCGATGCTAGCCATGCACTCGAGCAGGAAGGACGAGCCACCATCATTGCGACGAACTGCGATGAGTCGGGCTGCGGCGGCGTCAAAGTTGCCTTCGCGCGCCAGCGACAGCGCCGCCTCGCAGCCGGCGACGGCCTCCAGGTTGTCGCTGTAGATCCGTTGGAGTGGCAAAGGTTGTTCGTCGATCGGATCGCCCAGCGCGAGTCGAACCTGGATGGCGAGTTCATCGATGACCTCAACCAAGCGCCGCTGGCCCATGCTGATGCTGGTGAGGTGCCGCGCCTGTCCCGTGTGATCGAGATGCGCACTGGCGATGCCCGTTGCGCCGTCGAACTGGATGCGCACGGATGGCGTGACACCGGTGCGGGCGGCAACTGGGCCAGCGGCGACATCGAAGTAGCTCGACTGCCGCATCGCTTCGCGCAGGAGACCATCGGCGACTTCCCCTGTCGCTCGAATCGTAGGTGCGCCTTCGCTGCCGGCGAGGCGCAGAACGGTGCCGGCGGGCAAGGACACGAGCACAGACATGTCGCGCGGGACGATCAGTGCTCCGGGCGTGAGCGGCGCGCCCGAGCAGGCCGTCCAAATGGGCAGTAACCAGATGGGCAGCAGCACGAGCAGCGAGCAGCGGACGTGCGATGGCATGGCTGGCACAGCATCGGGGGGCACGAGGGTGCAAGGAAGTGTCAGGCGGGTCGCGCCGTGCAACTGGCATCAACTCGGGGGTGCGATTGTGCCGATGGCATCGGCGTGATCTCCCTGTTGCTGTGCGTGGTGTTGCAGGACCCGGTCCCAGTTCCAGCTCGGGCTCCCAAGGCGGATCCGATCGGTGTCACAATCGACGAACGAGGTTGGCCGGTCCTGCCTGACGAGCCTCGGCGCCCGCTGGCACCGCCCGCTTCCCCGGTTGGAGAGACCGCCCCCCGCATTGTGGAGACGGAGGCCGCGCAACCGGTCGAACAGGGTGTGCGTCCGGCGGACACGGCGTCAGCCCTGCCGCAGATCTTCACCGCCGTGCGATCGCCGAGTGCCTTTCGCTCGCTTGGAGGCATCACTATCTGGTGGCGTCTCTCGGTGCACGGTCCGCTGGGGGAGACAATCGGCGTGCGTGAGTTCACGCAGTTGGCTGACGCCTCGGTGGTGGATCGCGATCGGCTCACGTTCGCGGATGGTCGCGTTATCGGGCGCCTCGGCACCTCCATTTTCGCCCAGCGGCACGGGATGCAGAGGCTGTCGTTGGCGGAGCAGTCAGCGGATGAGCTAGGCCTGTTCGGGCTCCAGGCTCGGCTGCCCTGGGCGTTCGCCGATGGCCAGAAGTTCGTGGAGACGGCATCTGACTTGGTGAGCCTGTCCGGCGAGGAACTGCTGCGCGTACGGCTCCAAGCAAAGAGCCACGGGGATGCCATCGGGCCCAGTCCCGAGGGCGCGCCACCCGTCGATACTTTTGAGCTCTGGGTCGCTGCCGCCGGTGGGCCGCCTCGCGAGTTTGTGCACACGCTGGCACGATCGGGGCAGCGGCGTCGGGTCTTGCTCGAGGATTGGCGCGAGGTGGCGGGCGTCCTGGTTCCCTTTCGGCGGGTCTACGTTGACCAGCTCGGGCGGCCGGCCACGACCCTTGAAGTGCTCCGGTTTGAGCCGGGAGCGGCCACCGCGGACCGCGACTTCCGTCTCCAGTGACGCCTTCCCGGATTGAAAAGTAGGGAGGATCCGGTCCTGAATGTGCCGGGGATTCAGCTCGGTCAGCCCGTCCAAGGACCCCCTAGCGGTGGGCACATCTGACTTTAACTCGCCTTGCCACCAGTTCTTGCGCATGGAGGGTGGATTGCGAGGGGGCGTTTGGCACGAGCTTCGCTAGTTCTCCTGCGCATGGAATGGCCGGCAACCCGGCAACCGGCGCTTCCGATTCAAGTGAGGGTTTCGGAAGCAGCAGTGCCGGAACGGGTTGCCGGCGACTTTTTTAGAGTGGGGGATTCTGAGGCCCGAGCTACGCGGCCCGGATCCACATGCCTTCTGGCTGCCTGCGCTCCTTGGGGCCTACGCGCCACGGCAACGTCCGGAGAATGACAAGGGTGTGCATCGCCGTATCGCTGGGCGGTCGTCACTTTTTCAGCCGAGTTCGGCTCGACGCTGCCGCCACGGATTCCTGAATCGCGCTGCCAACGACGTCTCGGCTGCATCGTCAAGCCGACGCAAGTTCTTGCCGATACCCATCGTGCACACTGCGGTGGTTCTAGGGGGACGCACCGCAGTGGATGTGCAGACCGTGCGAAGGATCAGGGGGTCTGCGCAAACAGCGCATCGGGGTCGGGGGGCTTACGGTGCGTTGGGCGAGTGCCGCAGCGAGTGGCCGGGGGGCTACACGCGGCCGGGCGCCCGCGGCGCCCACGCGCCGCCGCGGGACTGCCTTTTCTTTGAGTCCGCTTCGTGCGGCCCGTATCACCGCGTCATGCGATTTTCGGCGGCGGTGCTCCTGGTTCTCCTGGGAGGGTGTGCGATCGACGTTCTGTCGTCGGTGCCAGCGCGGGTGGCAAGCAAGGCGACGCCGCCGCAGTACGAGCGGTTGCACACAATCCAGCGGAAGGTCGACGGCGGTGACATCGACGGCGGACTGCGCGATCTTGACCTTCTTGCGGGTGAGGGGAGGTTCGTCGAAGCCGAGCGGCTGCGGCAGGATTTGCTTCGTCAGCGCGGCCGACTGGGGTTCTTGCGCTCGGAGGCGGCAGCCAGAGTTGCGGCGGCACCCACCTCAGCGGACGAGTTGTACCTCTACGGACGGCTGTTGCCGTCAGGTTCGGCTATGCACACGGCGTTTGCGAGCGCTGCCGAACTCGAGCCCGAGAGCCTGTGGCCTTGGTTGGGGTTGGCGTTCTCCCTCCGGGACGTCGATCCGTCGCAGTCCCTTGCGATCTACGAACGGCTTTACGCGGCGAGCGAGGCGAACCAAGCTGTTGCGGTTGCCTACGCCAGCTCGCTTCGATCGGCTGGCCGACTCCGCGATGCGCTTCAGGTCTACGAGACCATGGCGAAGGCCGGTGGGCTCGTTGCGGGTGTGGGGCATCTCGGGATGGCGCAGACGCTGTTCGCGCTCGGGAGCGGGCCAGAGCGGGCGCTTGGATGGGTGTCGTACCTCAGTGCGGTGCGCGCGCGTCCGTTCGACCCTGGCGTTCACGGCATCCTGCGCGAACTCTTGCGCGCCGGGATTGCCGACGAGCAAGTCGAGCAATGCTTGGACGCACTGCGGGAGTCCGAGGATCGATGGCGCAACTTTGCCCGCGGGGCTGGGACCGATTTGTTGGCGAGCGTGCTGCCGCGGCTGCAGCAGCCCCAGGCGGCCTTGATCGCTATCGAAGCTGTCGATCACGACGAGCTTGGACCGTCGCTGCGACGTCAGTATCGCCGATTGCTACTCGCGTGCGGGGACAGCAAGTCGTTCCACTCGGCGTTGCGCGGTGACTTGCCGCGCGAGTTGCTGCTCGCCGAGGATAACCAGGTGCGTGCAGTTTGGCTGACACTGATCGACTGCGCTGACGATGGCGAGGACCCCTGTGCTGGGGCCGAGGCGGCTTCTTCCTGGTGTGCAGCCTTGCGAGATGCTGGTCTTCTTGCGGAGGCCGAACTTGCAGTTGACCTTGCCGTGCGCCGCCACGGCGCGAACGACGAGATGCGCTCGCTGCGCGAGGAGGTGCGCATGGAGGTCGCCTTCGAAAACGTCCTACGTCGGCTGCTGTATCGCGGCTATGCCGCCAGTGCGAGAGCAGACCTTGACAGCCTGCTCCTCGAGGTTCGGCGGTCGTCGATTGCGATGCTTGGGAAAGACGTCGTCGAACCGGATGTTCGCTTCACTCTGCCGTTGGTGGGCGAGATGGTCGATCCGTTCGCCGCCGGGTTGAGCCGTCATCTCGCGCGCTACAACCGCTACATCGTCATCGGGCGGCGAGCCGGAGGAGTGGCCGAGGGTCTCCTGTTCACGCGCTTGTCCGTGCGCGACCTCCCCACAGACCCGGTGTTGCCCGTGCAAGGACGCTGCCGGGAAGTGGTGGGCGTTGATCGTTCGGTGCGGTCCTTGTCTGGCGTGCTTGGTGGTGACCTCGCAGGCGTAGCGCTCATGAACCACTATCTCATCGATCACGATGCCGTGGTCGAATGGGCCCAGTCCATCGCCGCGCGGCGAGCGACGACCCTCGCCGACAGGCTGGTCGTGCTCGACGATCCTGTGCCTCCCGACACCGATGTTTTCGATCCTCTGGATGCGAGCTACCGCCTCGCTGCGTTGTCCAGACTACAGGACATCGACCTGGAGGCAGCGGTGCTCGAGGTGATCCGGTTGCACGAGCGCCGTCATCTCGTCGACTCGTTCCACTATCTGCCCTTCGAGGACAACGTCTGGCGTGGGCTCGGTCTCATCCTTCGATTCGGCCTCTCCCCGGCGGCAATCGAAGCAGAGATGGAACGACGCGCCGAGTTGGCGGCGTTGGCCGAGACCAAGCACCCCGAGATCGTGCTCGCGCACATTGCCGAGTTCCTCGCGGAGGACGATCAGGGATCGCCGCACGTCAAGGGCTTCTCCCAGCTCGCCCGTGACTTTGCCGCCGCCCTCAGGCAGGAAGGCGTGAGTGACACAGACGCCGCAGTTGCGCGATGGTATCGGCTCGACCCAGCCATCGTGCGCCGCGCGGCGCAGCGCCTCCTCAACGACTTGCCCTGAGGATCTGGAGTTCGAGGCGACGCCCGCCGATTCTGCCACGCTGTGGCCCGCTCTGGCGGAACGGTATTTGTTGAACTGGGCGGCGGCGCGGAGAATCCCCGACCGCTCCTCCTGCCTGTTTTTCGCTCGGATTCGATTCCTCATGCGTCACTTCCAGCTACTGGTCCTGTTGTTCGCCGGTTGTCTCGCGCCCATGCGCGCCCAAGCACCCGAGAAGCCTGCTGCGGTCGAGGAGATCAAGCCTGATAAGGAGGTTGAGCTGAAGTTGGGCCAGCTCAAGGAGATCGTCGCTGACCGAAAGCTCGCCAGGGATGGCGAGGGGCTGGACGTGATCACCATCCTGGTCCAGAAGTGGCAGGGCGGGCTCAACGAGAAGGACAAGAAGGACGTCGTGAAGGGCCTTGAGTCGGTGTTTACCAAAGGCAAGCTGCGTCCAAGCGATAGTGCTCAGATCTACATCGGTGCTGCGGTTGCTCTCGGGCAGCTCGGGAAGGACGGTGCCGAGCCCCTACAGTCGGTATTCGAAGACAAGCGCTTCCCCAAGAAGGAGGAGTGGGTGCCACTCCGCTGCGAGCTGCTCAAGGCGCTTGGCAAAGCCAAGGACGAGACCAGAGTGAAGTTCTTGATCGAGATCGCCCGTCGCGATCCCGAGCCCCAGTTGGAGGCATCGGCTGGCGAGGCTCTCGGCAACTTCGAGGACAGCAAGCTGGAGCTGCGCAAGGAGATCGTCAGCAATCTGCTGATCCGCTACGGCGAGATCGACAGTCGTGCCCGCCAACTCGATCCGGCTGACATTGAGGCCCAGAACATGCAGAAGCGGCTCAACGTCATCTCGGGAAAGTGGAACGCCACGCTGCGCGCGATGACCGGCCAAGCGTTCCACGAGTACCCGGAATGGAACGAGTGGTACAACAAGAACAAGAGCAAGGAATGGAAGTAAGGAGCGCACTTTCGGGCTATCCCGGACGGGCACTCTGACCTTCGGGAAGTAGACTCCGCCCGGGTCGTCTTTGTCCGTCATGCCTCAGCTGCGCTGGTCCCCGATCATCGTCCTTGCTGCCGCCGTCCTAGCGGCAGTTTCGTTGTACGAAGGCATGCAGGTCGCTCAGCGTGCGGGGGAGTTTGAGATCGAGGCGCGACAGGCTCGCGCTGCAGTTGCGATCGAGGTGACGCGTGCCGCCGCGTCGACCAAGGAGTGCAGGCGACTGCGTGACGACGGATTGCGGCTCGAGCGCGAGCTCGACGGGGCGCTGGAGTGGTCCAAGGCACTCGGCGAAGCCCTCGCCGCGGAATCCGAGCGCCGTGAGCAAGCTGCTGTGCACAGTGCCGCCGCAGCTGCATTGGTAGCCAATCCGCCACCGTTCGGGGTTCAACGCTGCTTGCTTGCAGTTCGCGATTGTCTACGCGCTGATGGGTTCTTGCGGATGCAGCTCTTGCGCGCCCGTGCGCTCGAACAAAAGGCACTGCTTGACGTCGAGTTCCTTGAGTTCGACGAGGCGACCGGGTCAGCCGATGTTGTCGTCGCCGCTCGCATGGCTGTTGCCCTCGATCGGACCCGTTCTGAGGTCGTGCTCCGCTTCGATCATGGACATCGGCGCCGTGATGGCGTGCGCATCGATCTGCCAGAGAGTGGCTATGAAGTCCGACTCGCGCCTGTCGACGGGCACCTGTGGGAACAGCGGCTGCCGTTCCTGATGCAGGTCGTCGGCGAGTACCTTGATCCCGATGCGCCGGCTCGCGCCGCCGAGGATGCGATCGACGCGCGAACTCGAGCCATTTGGCTGGAACGGCTCGACGACCTGCTGGTTGACGCCGGCGCCGACTACAAGCTGCGGGTTGCCGGCTTCACCGGGCTCGCAGGCGGCGCCTTTCGGAGTGTGCGGGTCGTCGGCTACGACTCCGGCAATGTGCTTGCCTTGGCAGCAGACTGCGAGCAACTATCGATCGAAGTTGACCAGCGAGCTCGCGTGGTCTCTCTGCTGCTAAAAAGCGGGACCTTGCGCCGGCAAGGCACGGAGTCGAGCATCCACACCGAGGGCTATCGCATGCTGTTGCCGAACATCACTCCCGAGAAGGCTGCCATGACCATGATGGGCATGGTGGTGCAGCGGTGACTGCAACGGGTCGCGGTGCCGCGCTGACTCCGTTCACGTCGCACTGGGGGGGGCGCATCGAGCGCGCTCTCGACCAGTTGTTGCCGCCGGCGTCCGAGCCGCCGACGGTGCTGCACGAGGCGATGCGCTACGTACTCTTCCCCGGCGGCAAGCGATTGCGCCCGATTCTCGCGCTGGTGGGCTGCGCGGCGACCGGCCGCAGCCCAGAGCGGGCATTGGTGGCAGCCGTGGGCATTGAGTGTCTGCACACCTACAGCCTTGTCCATGACGACCTGCCGTGCATGGATGATGACGCACTGCGACGGGGACGCCCGACCTGCCACACCGTCTACGGAGAAGCAACGGCACTGCTCGTCGGCGATGCGTTGCTGACCCTGGCGTTCGAGGCCGTTGCGACTGCGGGTGCCGCCGCCGTTGGGATCCTGGCGCAGGCCGCCGGCAGCCGAGGAATGGTGGGTGGCCAGATGGCGGACCTGGAGGCCGAAGGACGTCCGCGCGAAGGCGGACTCGAGCAGGTGCAGTGGATCCATGACCGGAAGACCGGGGCACTGATCACAGGATCGGTGCTGGTGGGTGCCTGCGCCGGACTTGAGGCTGGCGAGTCCCTGCCGGGTTCGTTCCGCCAGAAACTGCAGCGATACGGGGACTGCATCGGCCGTGCGTTCCAGATTGCCGATGACTGCCTCGACCTGACCGGGACAGTGCAGGAACTGGGCAAGAACCCAAATGCCGATCGGGACCACGACAAACTGACCTACCCCGCCGTTGTCGGTCTCGAGCGAAGCCTGAAACTGGCGCACGAACTGGCCGCGGAGGCCTCGGCGCTGGCCGAGCCCATCTGCGCTGCAGCGCAGCAATGGCGTGGTCCAGATATCGCCGCCCTGGACGGAATGGCGCCTCTGCTGCAAGATATCGCGCTCGCCGCTGTCGAGCGCCGCTGCTGAACCCGGAGCCATCCCCTTGGAATCACCTTCCCAGACGCCGTTGCTCGATCGGGTTCTCAGCCCGGCCGACCTCAAAACGCTCGACCGTTCGCAGCTCCCGCAACTTGCGGCGGAGATGCGCCGAGAGATCATGGATGTTGTCGCCGTCACCGGCGGCCACCTTGGTTCGGGTATGGGCGTTGTCGAGCTGACGATTGCTCTGCACTACCTCTACGACTTCCGTGACGACCGCTTGGTCTGGGACGTGGGGCACCAGTGTTACCCACACAAGCTGCTGACGGAACGTCGGGCGCGTTTCCACACTCTCCGCCAGAAGGGCGGACTCTCAGGCTTCAGCAATCGTCACGAGTCCATCTACGACGCCTACCTCATGGGGCACGCCGGCACTGCCGCCTCAGCAGCGCTGGGTATCGCCATGGGAGACCGCCTGTTGGGTCGGAATCGTCACTCGGTCGCCGTCGTTGGTGATGCAGCAATCGGCTGTGGCGTCGCGTTCGAAGCACTGAACCATGCCGGGTCGCTGGAGAAGGAACGCCTCGTTGTCATTCTCAACGACAATCGTTGGTCGATCGCCAAGACCATCGGCGCGTTGTCCCGCTACCTGAACCGAGTGCGCAGCGGCGCCTTCTACAATCGCGCGAAGGAAGCCGTGCACAACGTGATCCAGAAGATCCCGTTGGTGGGCAAGGACCTTGATGCAAGCCTCATCGAGGCTGGCGACATGTTGAAGAACATCGTCGTGCCGGGGCACATCTTCGAAGAGCTCGGGTTCCGCTACATCGGTCCGGTCGATGGCCACAACCTCGAAGAACTCGTCGACACGCTGATCAACGTGAAGCAACTCGATGGCGTCACGTTGCTGCACATCAAGACCGAGAAGGGCAAGGGCGTGCCCGGATCCGAGGATCGCTACGACCGCGCACACGCAGCCAAGCCACAGCCGGCGAAGAAGAAACAGCCCGAGAAAGTCCCGGTCGAGCCGTGCGTGTTGCAGCCGGTGGTGCCAGTCGCGCCGCCAGGACGCAGCTGGACCGAGTGGTTCGGCGATTCGATGATGGAACTCGCAGCCGCTGATTCTCGCGTCGTGGCGATTACTGCCGCCATGCCGGATGGCACCGGTCTGATGGAGTATCGCGAGCGCTTCCCGGATCGATTCATCGACGCTGGCATCGCCGAACAGCACGCTGTGGCGCTGGCCTCGGGCCTTGCGACCTCGGGTCTTCGGCCAGTTGTCGCGATCTACTCCACGTTTCTCCAACGTGGCTATGACCAGGTCTTCCAGGAGGTCGTTCTGCAGAAGGTGCCTGTCGTCTTCGCGCTGGACCGAGGGGGGCTCGTTGGTGAGGACGGGGCCACCCACAACGGCCTCTACGACATCGCCTACCTGCGCTGCATGCCAGGGATCGTGCTGATGGCACCGAAGGACGGCATGGAACTGCGCGAGATGCTCGAGTTCTCGCTCAAGCTCGCGAGCGCGTCTGGC
Organism: Singulisphaera sp. GP187; assembly: GCA_945871815.1. GTDB lineage: Bacteria > Planctomycetota > UBA1135 > UBA1135 > UBA2386 > SXPK01. Next base: position 10,713 of record CAMBXM010000026.1, on the reverse strand, counting down.
ATCCGCTATGCCCGTGGAAACGCCCCGGGCCTCAACGAGCTGGTTGGCTGGCACGGCCGTCGTCAGCCGGTCGAGCTAGGCAAGATGGAGGTGTTGCGCACGGGCGCGGACGGAGCGATCCTTGCGTACGGTCACATGGTGCAGACCGCGCTCGAGGCAGCTTCTCTCCTCGACAAGCGCGGCATCCACATCGAGGTCGTCAATGCGCGCTTCTGCAAGCCAATCGACGCGGCTGGGGTGCTTGCACTCGCCGATCGCCACGATCGCGTCGTCACGCTCGAAGACCACTCGATCCACGGCGGCTTTGGCTCAGCGGTGCTTGAGTGCATCGCAGCGCACGGTCCAGTCCGCGCCCAGGTGCAGATCATGGGGGTGCCCGACGAGATCCTTGAGCACATGAGCCGCAAGCAGGTCCTCGACTACTGCGGCCTGTCGACCGAGCACGTCGTGGCGCGGTTCCTGTCGGAGCAGCGCGCTCCCGTCCGGTGACCATGCTGCCGACGAGCATGCTTGCGATTGGGCTGCGGGCAAGCGCCGTGGTGGCCACAACCATGCAGCGCGGCGATACGCGCCTTCGCGATGCGGTCGGCGGAGGCGCTTGAACGCTCCTGGTCGACGGGTGCTCCTGCTCGGCGATGAGCGCAAGGGCGCTAGTCGTCGGTTGGTAGACGAGTATGCCGTCTGGCTCCAGCAATCCGGTTGCAGTGTCGAGGTCCTGCTCGACCGCGAGAGTTCGCTGGCCGAGCGTAGCGCGGACCTTGTAGTAGTCTTCGGCGGCGACGGCTCGTTGCTCGGCGCGGCGCGCCGCATGGGGCAAAACCAGATGCCGACGCTTGGTATCAATGTCGGTCGTCTCGGGTTCCTCACTGCATTCGAGCAGGGGCAGGCACGCCACGCTGCCGAACTCGCGCTCGCGGGACAGCTGCGCGAAGAGCCGCGCATGTTGCTGCTGGGCTCGGTTGTGGATGCGGATGGTCGCGAAGGGGCGCCGACACTGCTGATGAATGACGCCGTCGTGAGTCGCGAGTCGCAGGGCGGAATGATCACCCTGCGGGCGTGGCGGGAGGGGGTAGAGGTGGCGGCCTATCGCGGCGATGGGCTCGTAGTCGCAACCGCAGCTGGCTCCACCGCCTACTCGCTCGCTGCGGGTGGCCCCGTGCTGACTCCTGACCTGCCCGCGCTGGTGCTGACGCCGCTTGCGTCACACTCGTTGAGCACGCGTCCGCTGGTGTTGCCCGTCGACGAGGGACTCGATGTCGAAGTCGTGGATACCGCTGGCCGCGGTCTGGCGTATCTGCAACTGGATGGTCAGATTCGGAAGCAGGTCGCCGACGGATGGCGGGTCCGACTGCGTCCGGCGAAGCAACGGTTCCGTCATCTCGGTGCGGGCCCGGGGCACTTCTTTCGTGTGCTGCGCGCGAAGTTCGGATTCGCTGGCGTGCTGCCAGTTGCTCCCGAAGCAACCTGATCGCACACGGGTTGCTGGCATGATTCTTCGCGGCTCGGCTGGCGGACTTGCCGCCGTGGCGCATAATGCCGCCCGAGGTTTTCGACATGATTGCATTCGGCTTGCCTGGTGGTTGGGAGTGGATTGCCATCCTCCTAGTGGTTCTGGTCCTTTTCGGTCATCGGATCCCTACCATGGCGCGATCGCTGGGCTCGGGCATTACCGAGTTCAAGCGCGGTCTCAAGGAGGGGGGCAGCGATACCAAGTCCGTGCCTCCTGGCTCAAACGACTCGACTACCCCGAAGTCCTGATTCTACCGATCGGTTTGGAGCTGGCGGGTCGAGGCAGCGCGGACTCTCCGCGGCAGGGTCGTCCGGTCTCGCTTCTGGTCGGCTGCTCGAAGCGCATCCGGGCTTGCTCCGGGGCCGAACGTGGTGGCTGACGCCGTTCCCTCAAATCTGGCATCCGCGAACTCGTTCCCTAGCATCCTGGACCTTGCGACGCGCTGCGGCGCGTGCATCTACGGCGTGCATCACCTCATGCCGGCACCTGACCCGAGAAACCCAGTGACCGAGACTCTGCCGCTGCACGACCTGATCGCCTTGGTGCGTCCTCAGCTCGATCGGCTCAACCGCGAACTCGTCCTCGATCTTGCGCCTCAGCAGCGCGATCTGGTGCCGCTCGTCGAGCACGTGAGCGGCTATCGCGGCAAACAACTCCGGCCGGTGATGGTGTTCCTCGCGGCCATGGCAGCGCGCGGCAGCAACCACGGTGGTCAGCTGAGTGACGACGTGGTCCAGGTGGCCAAGGTGGTGGAACTGCTGCACACCGCGACCCTGGTTCACGACGACGTCCTCGATGGCGCAGGCATGCGCCGACGCATCGCCACAGTCAACCACGTGCAGGGCGTCGAAGTTGCGGTGTTGCTCGGCGACTACATCTATGCCAAGGCCTTTCACATGGCAGTGCAGCTGCCGGACCCTGCGTGCGCACGCTGGCTAGCCGAGACTGTGCGCGTGATCTGTCAGGGCGAGATCACGCAGATCCTGCACCGCTTCGACCTCGCCTTCACCGAAGACCGCTACTTCCAGGTGATCGCCGAGAAGACCGCTTCGCTCTATGCCGCCGGCTGTCGTCTCGGCGGTCACTATGCTGGCGGGACCGAGTCCCGTTTGCGGGCGCTGGAGGAGTATGGCCTCGAGCTCGGCATCGCGTTCCAGATCGTCGACGACTGCCTCGATCTTGAGGGCGACGAGCGAGTGGTCGGCAAGTCACTCGGCACGGACCTGAGCAAGGGCAAGATCACGTTGCCGCTGCTCTACATGCTGCAGCGCGACCCGGCCTGCGGTGAGCGGTTGCAGCAAGTCCTTGGTTTGCCCGAGCAGGAGGCGCTGCGGCGCCTGCGCGCGGAATTCCCTCTCGAACACGCCGTTGCCTACTCGATGGAGGAAGCGCAGCGGCGCGTTGCCAAGGCGCAGGCCTCCCTCAGTGCGCTGCCAAGTGGTCCTGCACGCGCGGCGCTCTCGCAGATCGCCGGATTTGTCCTGAGCCGTCGGCTGTGACAGAAGAGGGCGTCAGACCCTCGCGGAAATGCAGTAGCCCTGACGGAACTGCAGTGGTCCGGGCAGCAGAACTCCGGCCTTACCTTCGCCCAGTTCTAGCCAATTGGCATCTGCCGGCGGCTAGGAGAAAGTGCTGCAATCTAGCTCCATGATTCCAACCAGCCGTGGCGTTCTCGCGGGCGTGCTCCTCGCACTCGGACTTCTTGGCGCCTGTCGCCAGCAATCCCCGGCGCAGTTCAGCGTCGAGCATCGTGTGACCAATGCGCAGCGACCGACCGAGTTCGGACTCGACCAGCGTGGTCGATTCGGCCTTGGCGACATGCGCGGCACCGCCACGAAGACGCCCATGGCAGCGCCGCAGGGTCAGGGCGGCGGAGCTACTGCCTTCACTGCGGAGACGCCGCAGGGCTGGGCTGTGTTGCCGACGAGCGAGTTCCGCCAGCTCAACTACCGGCTTTCCAGCGATCCAAGCCTCGAGTGCTATCTGAGCGCCGGCAACCTGCGCGGTGGCCTGCTCGCCAATGCCAACCGCTGGGTCGTCACGCAGTTTGGACAGACGGCGATGTCGCAGGCTGAGTTCGATGCTCTGCCACGGCACCTGTTGGTCGGGCAGTCGGCGGCGCTCGTAGGCATCGAGGGCTCGTTTGCGGGAATGGGTGGCGAAGCGAAGCCAGGCTACAAACTGCTTGGTCTCGTCGGTGGCAGCGATGAGGACATGGTCACGTTGAAGATGACCGGCCCGAAGGCCCTGGTCGAGGCCGAGAGCGCACGGTTTCTCGCGCTGGCAGCGTCGATTCACCGAGGTGGATCGGCAGCTCCGAACGCGAAGCCGTCGTCTGTGGGCAACAATCCCGCTGCGGACGCAACCGGCTTGACCGTCGGCGATGGTTACGTCGCGAATGCGCCGACGAGCTGGGCAACTCAACCGCCGAGTTCGTTCCGGCAACTGAACTGGCGTATCGCTGGTAGTGACGCAGAGTGCTACCTCACTGCCGGCGGGCTTCGTGGCGGCTTGCTTGCGAATGCGAATCGCTGGATCGCCTCGCAGTTCGGCCAGCAGCCGATGACGCAGGCCGAGTTCGACGCGTTGCCCCAGCATCCACTGGTCGGCAAGAGTGCTAGGCTCGTGCGCGTGAGCGGTGACTTCCGCGGCATGGGTGGCGAAGCGAAGCCAGGCTTCCAGCTTCTTGGCCTCGTTGGCGGGACGGACGACGAGATGATCACGCTGAAACTCGTAGGCCCCAAGACTGTGGTCGAAGCCGAGTACGCCCACTTCCTTGAGGTTGCCGCCTCGGTCCGAGAGGCCAGCAGCGCGCTGCCGGAAACACAGCAACCGGTAGTGTCGCCTGGCGTGTCGCCGGCGCCGACGAGCGGGCCACCATTGCAACCCAGTGGGGCCGACGCTGCTGCGGCGCCGTTCGCGGCGACGATTCCGGCGACTTGGCCGCCGCTTGGCGATACCGGATCGCGACTCCTGCGCCATCGATTTGGCAAGGACGGCGAGTGCTACGTTGGGCAACTAGGCGGGGAGATCGCGCAGATGCTAGGGGTCTGGTGTGGTGAGTTCGCAGCGCCGGTGCCCGATGCCGCCGGGATCGCGGCCTTGCCGAGGGTCCCCATGCTCAGCGGTGAGGCTGTGTTGCTCGACTTGAAGGGCGAGCACCAGGGGATGGCTGGTCAGAAGCGTCCCGACATGCGACTCCTGGTCGCGGTGCGACAGACCGAACAGGGAATTGTGTTCTGCAAGTTCCTCGGCGTCGCCGCCGACGTCGAACTGGAGCGAGCGAACTTCCTGCAGTTCTGTGCCACCTTGAAGCGGAGTGACGGATGACCGCCATCGTCACGCCGTCGGCGCCGAGCTACGCGCCTTCGCCTGTGCCCAGCAAGTCGCCGCGCAATCCGCTGCTGCGGGTCGTGGGGTTGTTGGCGTCGATGAAGCTGACCGTGGTGATCTTGTTGTTCTTCGGGCTGCTGACGTTCGTCGGCACGTTGGCCCAGAAGACACTCGGCCTCTTCTTGGTGCAGCGCGACTACTTCGAGTCGTTCTTGGTCAGGCACGACACCGGCATCGAACTTCATGGCCTTGGTCTCGAGTATCTCGAAGGCCTCAAGCTGCGGATCCCGCTGCCCGGTGGCTACCTGCTGATGCTCTTGCTGTTCGCCAATCTGATGGTCGGCGGCGTTGCTCGGCTCAAGTGGAGGTGGCGCAACTTTGGCATCCTCGTCACACACCTGGGCATGGCTCTGCTGCTGGTTGCCGGTTTCGTCAAGCTGCACTACTCGTACGCTGGCCATGTTGCGTTGTACGAAGGGGCGCAGACCAGCACGATGGTCAGCTTTCATGACTTCGAGCTCGCGCTGCTGCGGCAGGATGGCACGGATCTGGTCGAACGCACGATGCCTGCCGACGAGCTTGCTCGCGCTGCTGATGGCGCGGTCACCATCGACGATTCGAAGCTGCCGTTCGTGCTCGTCATCGACCACTGGTACGAGAACTGCGCACCGGAGCAAAAGGGCCCGATGTTTGACGCGCCAACCCCGGTTGTGACCGATCCGAGTGGCGCTGCCGTCTACTTGCGACCGCGCGAACTCGCCAAGGAGCGCGAACAGAACCAAGCCGGCTGTTACGCCAGCGTCAAGGACCGCGCAACCGGTCAAGAGTCTCGCGCCGTGTTGTGGGGCGCGGATATGCGGCCGTTCGAAGAACGCCGCGCGCCATTCACGTTTCAGAGCGGTGGTCAGACCTGGGGGCTCGACCTGCGCCGGGTGACCTGGGATCTGCCGTTTGCCGTGCGGCTCGAGAAGTTCCAGAAGACGGACCATCCAGGAACCATGACTCCCGCCGACTTCCGCAGCACGGTTTCGGTGCTCGACGACAACAGCGAACAGCGTGTCGAGATCTACATGAACCACCCGCTGCGCCGGGAGGGACACGTGCTCTTCCAAACCAGTTGGGGGCCGAACCCGGAGAGTGGCATGCGCGGCCCGCCGTTCTATTCGGTGTTCGAGGTCGCCAGCAACCCGTCCGACGATTGGCCCAAGTGGGCGTCCTACGTGATCCTGTTCGGGCTCGTTTTTCACTTCGTCCAGAAGCTGACCCGCTATCTCGGATCAAGCTCGCACTCGGCGAAGGCCGCGGAGATTGTCTGATGCGAACGCCGCTCGCGTTGTTCTTGTTCGCCCTCGCCGCATGCTCGCTGCCAGCGCAGAGTCGCATGCCGTTGCCGGTCCAGCGATGGGATCCAGAGACTCTGGCTTCGATGGCGACGCTGCCGGTGCAGGAGGGTGGACGGATCAAGCCGCTGTCCTCCTACGCCGCCCACATGCTCTATCTAGTGCACGGGCGGCGCGACATGAAGCTGGACACCGACGGGGACAAGAAGAGCGATATCACTCTGACGCCAACCGAGTGGCTGATGGCGGTCTGGTTCCAGCCCGATGCGGCCGCCGACTTCCCATTGTTCCGCATCGAGAATGTCGATGTCCTCGACGCGATCGGGGTGGCCCACGACGCGGGGCAGCGTTTCGACTTCGAGTATGTGACCTACCGCCAACTCGTGCAGGCGACCCCGGATGGTGTGCAGCCGGTCGACACGCTTTGGGAACTGGCGGGCAACTACAGCAAGAAGAAGCCGGAGATGCAGGCGCCGGTCGAGGCCCACATCATCCGCACCAACATCGGTGTTGATGCCTACGGCGGCTTGTTCACGATGCTGTCGCAGATGCACGCCCCGTTTGACGTGCAGGGCGAACTACCGAACAGGGCCTTCGCAGGCAAGACAACCACCGACTTCGCCGAGGTCGTCCGCCACGGCGGTCAACTCGCGCAGATTGTCCGCCAGTATCGCAACAACACCAGCGATCCGGCCCTCGGCAACTCGATGCTGCTCGCCAGCGTCCTGACCGAGGTGGCGCAGCGGCGCAGCACGCTCGGTCTGTTCCCACCGAGTGCTGGAAAAGCCGATGCTCCAACGTGGGCGACGCTGCCCGCGTTGGTCGAGGGGGTCCTGAGAGGCAAGCAGGATGCGCAGCAACTAGAGGTCCTGTCGATGCTGCAGGCTGCGATCTCAGCGGAGGAGCCGCAGGCGCGCAGTGCGGCGCTGCGATCGTTTCGCAATGCAGTCGTCGCGAGTGCGACGATGCGCGGCGAGTACGCCAAGGTCGAACTGGAGAACTACTACCTTGCCGCCAGTTGGCACTACCAGGCGCTGCACTACTTCGTGATCGCGATCATGGTGGTTGCCCTCGGGTGGCTCTCCCCACGATCCAAGTGGCTTTGGCTCACCGGGCTCGTCGCGACGTCCGTACCTCTGTGCATGCTCATTGCCGATGTGGTGCTGCGCTGCGTGGTCCGCGGCCGGCCACCGATCCTGAATCTGTACGACACCTTCTTGTTCATCGCGTCGATTGGCGTGCTGGCAGCCATCGTCACTGAGGTCATTACACGCCGTCGCGTCGCCATCTCCCTGGCGCCGTTGTTCGGTGCGCTACTGGTGGCGCTGGCGCGAGCGTTCGAGGTCGAGAGTGGAGAGGACCAAATGGCCCCGCTGCAGGCCGTCCTTGATACGAACTACTATCTGGCAACCCATGTGACCTCGATCAACATGGGTTACGCGGCAGGGATGTTTGCATCGTTCCTGGGCACGGCGTGGCTGTGGCTCAATGCAGTCGGGTTTCGCCGCGATGACGCGGTGTTCCACAAGGGCGTTGTTCGCGCGACCTACGGCGTCACGGCCTTTGGACTGATTTTCGCCGTGTTCGGCACCATCTACGGTGGCGTGTGGGCGAACGACAGTTGGGGTCGGTTCTGGGGTTGGGATCCGAAGGAGAACGGCGCGTTGCTCATCTGCATCGCACAGGTGGCACTGCTGCACGCGCGGATGAGTGGACTCGTGCGCGACCTCGGGTTCTGTCTTGGCGCGGCGATGATCGGCATTGTGGTCGCCTTCTCGTGGTTCCACGTCAACTTGCTCGGCATCGGTCTGCACGCCTACGGGTTCTCGAGCGCCACCAAGGTCGCGCTGTTCAACTACTACTACGTGCAGACTGGATTGGCGGCCCTCGGGTTCGTCGGCGTGCTGTGGCAGCGCTCGCGCGTGGCGGCCGTAGCCCCGTCGATCCGCAGCTCTACCGCAGCGTCCTGAGCCATCGCGCAGCAGGCCCTGGCAGCGTTCGACCGTCCTTGAGGGGTGGCCAGCAGCGCGCTGGATCTTGACGCAAAGGCGGCGAGGCGCGCGCGAAGGGTGGCGATGACCTTGGGCTTCGCCTCTCTGCGACCTGCTCCCCCCCACAGGGGTCCGGGTCGGGGTCGAAAAGTCGCATTCGGTTCCCTGCACGCACCAGAACCCGCTGCAGAACATGCCGAGCCCTGGTCCCCTGGCGCGGAGGCCCTGCGCATGGTGCCCGAGCAGGTCGTGCGCCGATGTCCTGGCTCTATGCCGCAGCGGGGCGAGGTCCTTGCCGTCGCCTTGCCGAGCGCTCGCTCTGGCCGCGGCCCACTTCCAGCCATGTCATCGGTCGCCACCGAGGTTGTGCCATGGCCCCGGCACTCCCAAGCGGGGTCGTCGCGGCGCTCTCGGCGAGGCCGGCGCAGTGCCGTCTGCGAATGCCGCGCCGACGTCCTGTGTCGCCGCGTTGCGTGCACGCTCAGATGTCGGCGCCGGCGGCGCGCAGCGTGTTGCGCAACAGCATGGCGACCGTGACCGGACCGACGCCGCCTGGCACAGGCGTCAAGTGGCCGGCAACGGCTGCGACCGAACTGTGCTCGCAATCGCCGACCAGCGAACCATCGACGAGCTGGTTGATGCCGATGTCGATGACGACTGCGCCGGGCTTGACCATGTCGCCGCGCACCAAGCCGGGTTTGCCGACGGCGACGACGAGGATGTCCGCTTGCCGGGTGTGGTCACCGAGATTGCGGGTTCCGACGTGGCACACTGTCACCGTCGACAGCCGGTGCAGCAACAGGATCGCGATCGGCTTGCCGACGATCTCGCTGTGGCCGACGACTACCGTCTCGGCGCCGCGAAGGTCGATGCCCGTAGCGAGGATGAGGTGTTCGGCCGCCGCCGCCGTGCACGGCGGGAACATGGGTTCGCGATAGAGGATCGCCCCCATGTTTGCCGGGTGCATGCCCTCGACGTCGAGGCGTGGGTCGATCGCCATCTGCACCGAGCGCGCGTCGATCGTTGGCGGCAAGGGGCGCTGCACGATGATGCCGGCGACGTCTGCTCGTCGGGAGTGCTGCAGGATCTCCGCAACAACCTGGTCCTGTGTGGTGCCCTTCGGTAGGTCGACGACTTCCATGAGGATGCCCACCTCGGTCGCGGCACGCTGTTGATTGCGCACGTAGACCGCAGCTGCCGGATTCTGGCCGACCTGCAGCGAGACGAGGCGCACGTGGCGATCGCCGAGAGTCTGGCGCGCTTCTGCGAGACGAGCGCGCATCCGGGCAGCGATGGCCTTGCCGTCGATGAGTTGGGCTGACACGAGGCTTGCGATGAGGAGTGGGTTTCGCCGAAAACGATACCGGCGGCAGTTCCGCTTCAAAGGTACCCATGACGTACGGCAGCGAGGCCCCGAGCTTTCATTTCCCGGAGTTGACTCCCGCGATCAAGCGGTTGCTGCTGGTCAATGTCGGAGTATTCGTGCTCAACGCGTTGCTCGCCGGGCGCCTCAGCGAACCGACCGGCAACGGTGAGGGCGCGTGGCTGGCGTTCTCGTGGGCAAAGGCCCTCGAAGGCTACGGCCTCGGCGCGGTGCGATTGCTGAGCTACCAGTTCGTGCACTCCTTCCAAGACCCGTTTCACCTGCTGTGGAACAGTCTGACGCTCTACTTCTTCGGGACCATGGCGGAGGGCGCGCTCGGCTACCGGGGCACGTTTCGGCTCTATCTTGCTGGCGGCGCAGTCGGCGCGCTCCTCTACCTGGCCTTCGCGTTGACGCTTGGTTACGCCGATGTGCCCCTGGTCGGTGCGAGCGGTGCCTGCTACTCGTTCTTGGTGTATGCCGCCTGCATGGCGCCGCGCATGCGTGTGATCGTCATCCTGGTGCCGGTGCCGCTCGGGCTATTGGCGGGCATCCTCGTGTTCGTCGGCGCCTACGAGCAGTACGTCGAGATCGTGCGCGGTTCGAGGGGCGGGGTGGCCAACAGTGCCCACCTCGGCGGGGCCGCGTTTGGGTTCCTTGCCTACCGACGTGGCTGGCTTCGGGACTACGCTTCGTACTCGTACCGCCCGGGCCTGTTCGTAGGGATGCGGCAGAAGTGGGCTGCCAGCCGCGCTGCTCGGGCGCAGCAGGGGGAGGCCTCCACGCAGCAGGAACTCGATCGAATCCTCGCGAAGATCCGGGCCACAGGGTTGCCGTCCCTTACTGGGGCAGAGCGGAAGACGCTCGAGCGCGCCAGCGAGCGTGCCCGCAAGAAGTAGCGGCGCGCATCGGGGACGTTCGATCGGTAGAGTTTCGGAGCTGACGGCTCAGCTGTCCATAAACCGATGTTCCGCACCATCCTGCACGTGTGCTGCGCTGCGCTGTTCGCGCTGGCAGCCGTTCCGGCGCAGTCTGCCGCCGAGATCGCCAAGTTTGCGACCGACAGCAAGAAGCTGATCGAACTCAACGACGAGAAGGGCCTCGACAAGCTCATCAAGTCGTCGCCGACGATGGCCTCCGCGGTGGTCAGTCACTTCATGAACTTGCGGCTCGAGC
>CAMBXM010000025.1 GCA_945871815.1 Singulisphaera sp. GP187 | reverse complement strand
GCAGGCTCGTACTCGCCGCGCTGGTACAGGTGTTGGGCCAGCAGTTCGCGAACGCCGATCTCGTCGCCCCGAAGTTGCTTGAGCCCGCTCTTTTGGAACTGCTCCCAGCCATAGACCGTGGTCCGGTCAATCTCGGTCTGGGTCAGATCCTGGTCCTGTTGAACCGCGACGAGGTACTTCTCGCCATGTTCGAGCAGCGCCACTTCTTCGCCAGTGACCGCTGCGATCTGCACCATGTGGTAATGGCACAGTCGTGGGATCTCGCCGCGATCGAGCAGTACCATCAGCATGTCGCGGGCCGCGGCGAGCTCCGTGTCTGCGGCTGCGTTCTTCTCGGCAGTGATCTCCTTGCTGTCTTCTTGCTGCGGGTCGACGCGCGCGGCCTCGGCCATCAGGCGGAGACCCTGCTTCTGTCGTGCCAGGGCGTAGTAGAACAGCAGGTAGCGGTCGTGGCGCGAGGGCGCGCGCTGGTCATAGACCTCGGCAAAGCCCTTCAGCGACATATCGAGTTGGCGCTGCTCAGAACCGCCAGCGGCGCCGCTCTGGCGTAGATGGATGCAGGCGCGCAGCGACAGCAGTTTGTAGTCGTCGGGTTCGAGTTCGAGGCCGCGTTCGATCAGGCCCATGGCTTGGTCGTACTTGCCGCTTTCGAAGTAGAGACCAGCGTTGCGTTGGAAGGAGGCGAGTTGGCGCTCTTCGTCGCTTGCGGTCGAGGAACAGGCTGTTGCAAGCGCGAACAGCAACAGCATCGGCAGACTTCGCATCAGGATCCTCCGGCCGGGGGTTCGGCGGGCGAGGCTCACAGGATAGGCAGCGCTCCCGGCGAGGGAAGGGTCCTGCCTGCAAGCTGCCGTCAATGGAGATCGAACAGTAGCACCTGCGCTGGGTGCATTGCCGTGAGCCGCACTGCGGGTTCGCCCTCGACCGCAGCACCGTCGCCCTGCTGCAGCACGAGGTTGCCAAGGCGGACGGCGCCCTTGGTGACCTGAATCCAGAGCCCGCGGCCAGGGCGGAGCGTGTGCTCGATTGCGGTTTCTGGCTCCAAGTCGGCGGCCAGAATGCGGACGTCCTGGTGGAGGCTCACAAGGCCCGTGCCGCCTTTGGCACCGGCGATCTCGGCGAGTTGGTTGTGCATGGCCGCGCGATCGATCGTGCGGTGGTCGTAGCGCGGCGCCAAGCCGTGGCGGTCGGGCCGGATCCAGATCTGCAGCAAGTGGGTCCGCGCGTCACTGTGGTTGTGTTCGCTATGCAGGATCCCGGTGCCAGCCGACATGACCTGCACCTCGCCGGGCCGAATCGGCGCGCCGTTGCCGATGCTGTCCGCGTGGGTGAGAGCGCCTTCGAGAACCCACGTCAGGATCTCCATGTCGCGATGCGGATGGGTTCCAAAGCCGGTCCCGGCCGCGATGATGTCCTCGTTGAGGACTCGGAGTGAGCGAAAGCCCGTGTGTAGGGGGTCGTGGTAGTCGGCGAACGAAAACGTGTGCCAACTCTGGAGCCAGCCGTGGTCGGCGTAGCCGCGGGCGCTGCTCATGCGATGGGTGATCATGATGGTTCGTAGTGGTTCTGCAGTTGGATGGTGGCTGCGGCCGGCGGCGACGGTCGATCGCGGTGTCGCGGACTTGGACTCGGCGGTTCGGCCTCCGGTGCAGGCCAGTTGCTCGAGCACTTCTAGGCCGTTGCGTCCGCGGCTTCGCGGACAAGGGCAACACGGTCGGGGCCGGTGCCGAAGAGTCCCGCGACCAGGATCGCGAGAGTCAGCGCGTAGTCGTTGCCGCCATTCGGAGTCAGGTGCTTGTCGGGAGGGAGCTCGTGACAACGAGAAATGGCGCCTGCAGGAGAACGTCGGCTCAACTGCCGCGGGCGCGGACGAGCAGGTCGTTGAGTTGCCGGATCTCCGTCTTGGTGAGCGCCGCGAACATCTGCGGCGGCAGGGCCGCCATCGGAGTGTCGAGCTGGGCCAGCAGGGTGAGCCCCTTCGGCAGGATCATGGCGTAGACAATGCGGCGGTCCTTGGTGCACCGGCGGCGCTCGACGAGTCCGGCCTTCTCCAGGCGGTCAAGCAGCCGAGTTACGTCGGGGACCCGCGAAATCATGCGTGCGCCGACCTCTTGGCAGGGGTGCCCTGGCTCGCCAGCGCCCCGCAGGATGCGGAGGACGTTGTATTGCGCTGGCGTCAGCTCGTAGCCGGCGAGAAAGCCAGCCTCGACAGCCAGCAACTGGTCTGCGGTGCGCTGCAAGTTCAAGAACGCCTCTTCCGCGGGCGAGGAGAACGGCTTCGTCTGCTGGATCTCGGCGCGCAGATTCTGCATGGCGCTGCAGCCTAGGAGACAACGATCATTGTGACCACAGGTAGTTGGGTGTTGGGTCGATGGCCACGGGTCCGGCCTGGATTCGGGTCTCACCGTGGGCTACCACGTGGCCGGTCCCCAGAGAGAGACTCCATCGCGATGTTGTTCGATCCGTTCTACTGGTTCGTTATCGGTATCGGCCTGCTCCTCGGCCTCCTCGCTTCGGCCAGGGTCAAGGCGGCGACGGCTCACTACAGTCAGATCGCTACGCGCTCTGGTTTCACTGGCGCGCAGGTCGCGCGCGCGATCCTGCAGGCCAACGGCATCCGCGACGTACAGGTCGAATCGGTCCCCGGGAAGTTGACCGACCACTACGACCCGAGCAGCAAGACCCTGCGGTTGTCCGAGATCGTCTACGGCGAGCGGAGCATCACCGCGGTCGGCATCGCTGCGCACGAAGTTGGCCATGCGATCCAGCACGCTCAGGGCTACATCCCACTGAGATTCCGCTCGGCTTGGGTGCCGGTCGCAAACATCGGTACCAACATTGGCATCTATGTGATCATGGCGGCAGCCTTCATGGGCGGGGTCAGCGGCTCGCCGCTGATGACTTGGCTCGGCCTTGGGCTGTTCGCGACGTCAACCCTCTTCACGCTGGTCACGCTGCCGGTCGAGTTCGACGCCAGTCGGCGCGCCATGCTGACCCTTGAGCACAGCGCGGTGCTCACGGCGGAGGAACTGCCGGGGGCGCGTACGGTGTTGAACGCCGCGGCCCTTACCTATGTCGCCGGTTTCATCAGCTCGCTGCTCGTGCTGCTGTATTGGGCGTCCCGGCTCGGCTTGTTCGGACGTAGCAACGACGAGTGAGGCGTTGGTGCGGGGCAGCGCAGCGGGTCGGCACGGGCGCCAACAGTCGGCTGGCGAGGGCACTACCTCTTCACCTGGACGCTGACGGACGCAGACGCTACCGCCGCCGTCAGCAAGTCGAGTCCGTCCTGCCTGCTCGGTGGGTGGCCGCTAGGTGCCCAGCCCCTCATGGTTTGGGCCCCTCATGGTTTGGGCCCCTCATGGTTTGGGCCCCTCGTGGTTTGGGTGCCGCACCCGCGCTTGGTGCGGGCTCGTCCTGCCTTCAGCCGGCGACTTCCTTCCACCGGAGCTAGAAACACCGGGGCTGCAAAGGGCGTTACGCCAGCAGCGCGTGCGGCACGTTGCCGTAGACGTCCGTCAGCCGGATGTCGCGGCCACCGAAGCGGAAGGTGAAGCGCTCGTGGTCGATGCCGAGCAAGTGGAGCATGGTGGCATGCAGGTCGTGCACCGTGAATGGGTTCTCGACCGCCGCGTAGCCGTAGTCGTCCGTGGCGCCGTAGCTCGCACCCGCTCGTGTGCCGCCACCAGCCATCCAGGTCGTGAAGCCAAATGGGTTGTGGTCGCGGCCATTGTGGCCCTGGGCGAACGGCGTGCGGCCGAACTCGCCGCAGTAGACGACCAGCGTCTCGTCGAGCAGACCGCGCGCGGCGAGGTCTTCGAGCAGGGCTGCGATCGGTTGGTCCACCATGCGGCAGTTGTCGGCCAGGCCGTTTCTCAGATTGCTGTGCTGATCCCAGCGATCGTGGCCGGTATCGGGGCAGAGGACTTCGACGAAGCGCACGCCGCGCTCCACCAGTCGCCGCGCGAGGAGGCACTGTTGCGCGTAGATGCGCGTTGGCTCGTAGGGCGCGTCCACGCCGTAGCGCTGCCGCACCGCTAGAGGCTCGCTCGACAGGTCGAACAGCTCCGGCACGGCGCTCTGCATGCGGAACGCCAGTTCTTGGTTGTGGATCGCCGCCGCGATCGCATCGGCGCCGCCGCTGTCGCGCAGCGTCATGGCGTCGAGGGCGGACAAGAGGTCGAGCTTGTGCTGCTGACGTCCGCGTTCCTCGCGCGGCGTGACGTTCGCGAGCGGCTCACCACGCATGCGAAACAGCGAGCCCTGGGAATGCGCGGGCAAGAAGCCGTTGCCAAAGCAGTCGATGCCGCCAGGCGGGATCAGGCCGCCGTTGAGCACGACGAACGCGGGCAGGTTCTCGCTGTCGCAACCAAGCCCATAGCTGGCCCATGCGCCGGCGCTGGGCCGGCCCTGCAGGCCAAGACCGGTGTGCAAGTAGTAGTTGGCGTTGGTGTGCTCGCTGAAGTCGGCGACCATCGACTTCACGACGCAGAGGCGATCGGCGGACTGGGCGAGATGGGGCAGCAACTCGCTGACCCACAGCCCTGACTCGCCGTAGCGGTGGAATCGCCACGGCGAGCCGAGGGTGTTGCCGTCGTCCTGGAACTGTGTTGGCGCCCTCGGTCGCGTCCACGGTTTGCCGTCGTCCTTCTGCAACTGCGGCTTGTAGTCGAAGGTGTCGACGTGGCTTGGCCCGCCGTCCATGTAGAGGAAGATCACTGCCTTGGCTCGTGGTGCGTGATGCGGTCGGCAGGCGCCGCCGCCGCGTACCGAACGAGGCAATGGCCGTTTGCGCGCGAACGCGTCGAACACCGGCAGCATGGCGAAACCGTTCGCCGAGCGGCGCAGGAACTCGCGGCGTGAACAGGCGTGGGGGGTCATCGTAGGTAGAGGAACTCCTTCTTGTTCCACAGCACGTGCGCGAGGTCAGCCCACGGGCGCGGGTCGTTCGCGTCGACGCCGAGCTGCGTGCGCGCTTGCTCGAGGAACGCTTGGCACGCTGCGACTTCGTTGCCGTCCGCACGGCGCGCAAACCGCAGGACGAACCAGCGCTGGATGCCGTCGTCCTCGCTCGCCATGCCATCTTGCAGCAGGTGATCGGCGGCGAGGCGCGCCATGCTGTGCACCAGCGGGTCGTTCTGCAGCGTCAAGGCCTGTGCTGGCACGTTGGCGTTGCTACGCGCACCCATCGTGCTGAATGGTCGCGGCAGATCGAATGCGACCAGCAGGTCGGGCAGGAAGTTGCGATGCACGGCGAGGTAGATGCTGCGGCGGCCGTCGCCGTCGACCGGCCCCGAGACCTCGGGGCGACCGCGCGCGCGTTCCGCCGCAGGGAGGCGCACCAGAACCGGCGGGCCGTAGAGGCGATGGTCGAGCCGATCCGCGATCGCCAGCATGGCGTCGCGCACGACTTCGCCCTCGACGCGTCGGAGATTCTGACGATGCCAGAGCACATTGTCTGGATCGCGGTCCTCGTTCGCTTGGTCGCAGCGACTGTCCATCGCGTAGGTGCTGGACAGCACGAGGCGGCGGATCAGTTGCTTTTGCGACCAGCCACCGCGGATCATGGACTGCGCCAAGTGATCGAGCAGATCTTGGTGTTGCGGCGTGTCACCCAGGTGACCGAGATTGTCGACGGTGCGTGCGAGCCCGCGACCGAACAGGTGGTGCCACACGCGGTTCACCAGCACGCGCGATGGCAGCGGGTTGTCGACGCCGAACATGCGTTCGGCGAGTTCTAGGCGACCGCTCCCAGCGGGCAAGGGCATCGGACCATCGCCGGCAATCGCGCGCAGGAAGCGCCGCTTGGCCAGCGCGCCGGGCGTCTTGTGACTGCCGCGCAAGAAGATGTGCTCGTCCTCGCCGGTGCCGTCTGCCATGCCAGGAGCCGTGGCGCTCTGCGGCAAGGCAGCGCTCGCACGTTGCCAGATCCGCAGCGCATCGGCGACCGCGCGTTCGCTGCGAGCGAGCGTCCGCAGCGTGGCGGGGCCGATGCTCGTTGGCGGTCGCGACTCATCACTCTGCACGACGCGGCGGACCGCGCACCAAGCGGCGTCCGCATAGGCCGCGCGATCATGGGCAGGGTCGGCAAGGTCGTGGGCGCGTTGGTCGAGGAATTGGAGGTGCGCGGAGCGACCGCGGAACTGGCCCAACTCGATGGTGATCCAGTGCGGCTCGGGGTTGTCGATGCCCGCTCGTAGTCGGCCGTAGATCGGGTCGCGAACGAGGTGGAAGCCATCGACCACCAGTTGGAGGCGGGAGCCCTCACCCGCGACCTCCAGATGGAGGTACCTGGCAGTTGGTACGAACGTCGGTGACAGCAAGACGCAGTCGCGCTCGCGGGCGACGTCGGCGGTGCACAGCCACGACCCGGGCAGTTCTCGCAGCCGCACATCGTGGTCGTTCACGTCCTCGATGAAGGCGCCGCGCAGCGCTTCCACTCGCGTCGAGTCACCGACCGCGGTGTAGCCCGCGAGGCTGTGGTCCAACGCGTCGCCGCGAGCCTCTCCGGAGCCGACCAGAGCTCGTCGGGCCTCGAGTGCGCGTCGAAACGCCGCCGGATCGGTGTGATGAACCGGCTGCTGCACGTAGCGAGAACTCTTCAAGAACCCGTAGAGGGCGTAGTAGTCCTGGTTGCCGATGGCGTCGAACTTGTGGTCGTGGCAGCGCGCGCACGCCACGGTCAGGCCGAGGAAGGACTTGGTCAGCACGTCGATCTGGTTGTCGATGCGATCGGCTTGGTGCTGCATGGCATCGACCGGCGAGTGCGTCTGCTCACAGAACCAGAAGAACCCGGTGCCGAGCACGGATTCGTTGCGTTGCGACGCGGCGTCGATTCGCGGCGCCGGCAGCAGGTCGCCAGCGAGGTGCTCCTTGCCGAACTGGTCGAAGGGCACGTCGTCATTGAGCGCGCGGATCACGTAGTCGCGATAGCGCCAAGCGTTCGGGATGCGGAAGTCGAACTCATGCCCCAGCGACTCGGCGTAACGCACGAGGTCGAGCCAATGCCGCGCCCAGCGTTCGCCGAAGTGCGGCGAGGCCAGCAGTGCATCGACGATGCGCTCGCGCGCCGCTGGCGAAGCCTCCGCGGCAAACTGCGCCACGTCGTGCGCGCCCGGCGGCAGGCCAGTCAAGTCGAAGTGCACGCGGCGTAGCCAGACCTCGGGTGGCGCCTCGGGAGCGGGCAAAAGCCCGCTCGCTTCCAGCCCCGCAAGCACAAAGGCGTCGATCGGATCGCGGATCCAACTGTGGTTCTCGATCTGCGGCGTCGCTGGATCGCGCAGCGGTTGCCATGCCCAGTGCTGGAGACGCTGATCGAAGGTCGCGTCCATCTGACCTCTTGCCGAGGTGACCAGCAAAAGGGCCAGGAGCGCCGCGCGAACTGGTGGCCAGGTGGGGAGCATGCGCATGGCGACCGCCGACGCTACCACTCCATGGCGGCTCGCCCAATGCCAGGGCTCGGTCTGTGCGCTGCGGGCCAGACCATTTCTGGTTGGCGGTCGTGGCTGGGCTGTAGGGCTCGGGCTGCCCTTGTTGGAGTTGGCGCCCTACTGGGGTTGGCGACCAACCTCGCCGTGAATGCCAACGGGCGGTTGCCCGCCCGTTGGATCGTTCGCTGCGTTGCGGCCCGCGGGCCGCAGCGGCTCAGCCTTCCTTCTTCTCGGTCTTCGGCGCGGCGCCGGCAGTGACCGGGACCTTCACGTGCGACTCGCCAAAGCTGATCGTCAGCGCGCAGACCGCGTCCTTGGCCGACGGTTCGAGACAGATGCTCATGCAGTCCGTCTTCTCGGTGCTCGGCTGCAGCATCATGCGCCACATGATCGCCTCGCCATTCGCCGGCTTGAGGTTGAGGATCCAACCCGCCTTCTCGTGGACGGTGAAGAACATCGCGTACTCACCAGCCGGGATCTCCTTGCCTGCGGCGGTCACGACGCAGCTCGTCTTGACGGTGCCGATCGGCTTCTTCTCGGCCGAGGCGTTGAACTTCTCGTGCATCGCCGTGTTCTCGAGGATCTTCTGCCACGAGCCCTGGCCGAAGCGGATGGCCGTGTAGGTGACTTCGAGCTTGTTCTCGCCCATCGAGATGCTCTGGGCGATCGTCGGAGCGTTGCGGTTGATGCTGCCCGAGATCTGGGCGGAGGCGGTGCAGGCCAAGAGGGCTGCGACGGCAGTGACGAGGAGGATCTTCATGGAGTGCATTCCTAACAGGGGTTCGGGGAAAGGGGCGGCATCCTACGCAGGAGCGTCGCCAGGCGATGAAAGAAAGTGCGAGTGGAACCTGTCGCGGCGCGGATGGCGGTCGGGCTCTTGCTCCTTCCAGGCACAACTCCATGATCGAGGGTCTCGCCATGGCTCATCCCCAATCTGGTTCTACGTCGGAGCTTCCGTCACTGCGCCTCGATGGCCACACCGCGCTCGTCACCGGCTCCAGCAAGGGCCTCGGCAAGGCGATGGCGCGCACGCTCGGCGCCCAGGGTGCCCGTGTCGCGCTCAACTACAAGCACGGCAAGGAGAAGGCCGAAGCTACCTGGAAGGAGCTGCGGGCCGCCGGCATCGAGTGCGATCTGTTCTGCGGCGACGTCACCGACGAGGGCGAGGTCGGTGATCTCTGTGCGCGCGTCGCCAAGTCGCTCGGACCGATCGATCTGCTGATCGTCAATGCAACACCGGCGCAGCCGTTGAAGCCGATCGAGCAGTACGACTGGGCGTTCTATCAGTCGATGCTCGACTTCTTCGTCAAGAGCCCCTTCCTGCTGACGCGGGCGCTGTTGCCGCGCATGAAGCAGCAGCGCTTTGGCCGCATCGTCAACATTGGCAGTGAAGTCTTCCGTCGCGGCGTCCCCAACTTCAGTGCCTACGTGGCGGCGAAGGGCGCCCAGACCGGGTGGACGCGCAGCATGGCGATGGAGCTCGCGCAGTGGAGCATCACGGTCAACATGGTGTCGCCGGGTTGGATCCCGGTCGAGCGCCACGAGCATGACGCGCAAGCGGACAAGGACGCCTACAAGGCCATGATTCCACTGCGGCGCTGGGGCGTACCCGCGGACGTTGGCGGCCTCGTCGCCTTCTTGTGCAGCGATGCGGCTGCGTTCCTGACTGGCCAAGACATTCCCGTCAATGGCGGCATGACCGTCACCTGAATCCCATGCGCACGATTCTCATCGCGTTCACGTTCGCATTCGCAGGGCTGCCTGCTTGCGGCCGCGAGCAGGCGTCGTCGACAAAGGGCGCGCCCAAGATCGCGTTCATCACCAACTGCGTCGCCGAGTTCTGGACCATCGCGAACTTCGGTGTCGAGGCGGCCAAGGGTCCAGCCGGCGTCGAGGTGTCCGTGCACATGCCGCCGAACGGGACGGCTGAGGAGCAGACGCGTATCCTAGAGGACGCCCTCGGTCGCGGCGCCGTCGGGATCGCCGTCAGCCCCAAGGACCCCGAGAACATGACGGAGTTGCTCGATCGCATTGCCGACAAGGCGATCCTCATCACGCACGACTCCGATGCCCCGAAGAGCAAGCGTCTGTGCTACGTCGGAGTCGACAACTACGAGGCCGGGCGCATGTGCGGGCAGTTGGTCAAGGAGGCGCTGCAGAACGGCGGTGCGATCGTGGTCGTGGTCGGCACGTTGGATCAGGACAACGCGCGGCGACGTCGCCAAGGCCTGATCGACGAACTGCTCGATCGCTCGATGGACAGCACGCGCTTCGATCCGCAGGACGCGGTGCTGAAGGGCAGCAAGTACGAGATTCGCGCCAGCTACACCGATCAGTTCGATCGGCAGAAGTGCAAGGCGATCGCGCAGGATGCGCTCGGCAAGTGGAGCGATATCGCCTGCCTCGTCGGACTGTTCGAGTACGAGCCGCCGTTGTTGCTCGAGTCGGTTCGGTCGGCAGCGAAGCTCGGCACGGTCAAGGTCGTTGCCTTTGACGAGAACAGTGAGACGTTGCAAGGCATCGTCGACGGACACGTGCATGGCACCGTGGTGCAGAACCCCTATGAGTACGGTCGCGCGTCGGTCGAGTTGTTGGGCAAACTGCTGAACGAGCCCGATGCGCACAAGCGCGCGGCTCTGCTGCCGCCAGGGGGCTTCTTGAACGTGCCGGCGCGCAAGATCACCAAAGACAACGTCGCTGCGTTCTGGCAAGACCTGAAGCAGAAGACGGGCAAGAAGTGACCGCCACCCGATGACGAGTCGCGCACAGGATGGTGCCCCGCCGGTGCTAGAGGTGGTGGCGATCGGCAAGCGCTTCGACGGTGTGCAGGCACTCCGATCGGTCTCGCTGCAACTGCACGCTGGCGAGGTGGTGGCCCTGATCGGCGAGAATGGCGCTGGCAAGAGCACGCTGATGAAGGTGCTGGCAGGCGTGCACCAACCCGACGAAGGATCCCTGCGATTGCTCGGCCGCGAAGTGCGTTTCGCCGACCCGAAGGCGGCACTCGCAGCTGGCATCGCCCTGATCCATCAGGAACTCAATCTCTGCGACAACCTGACGGTTGCTGGCGCGTTGTTTCTGGGCCGCGAGTTGCGACGAGGACCCTTCTTGCGGAAGCGCGCGATGGACCGGCAAGCAGTTGCGGCTCTGGCTCGGACTGGCCTCGAGGTCTCGCCGCATCGCCTCGTGTCCTCCCTGGCGCCGGGCCAGCAGCAGTTGCTCGAGATTGCGCGGGCGCTGCACGGTCGCGCCCGGGTGCTCATCATGGATGAGCCAACGTCGTGCCTCACCGACACCGAGACGCAGCGCCTCTACGCGGTGGTGCGCGAGTTGAAGGCGCAGGGCACGGCGATCGTCTGGATCACGCACCGGATGGCCGAAGTGCTCGAACTCGCCGATCGCGTCGTGGCGCTCCGCGACGGCGAGCACACGGGCGAGATCGCTGGCGCCGACGCCACGCACGAGCGCATGGTTGCGATGATGGTTGGGCGCCAACTGCGCTCGCAGCTACGCCCGGCGCACCCTCCGGGCGAAGTGGCCCTGGTCGTCCGCGGCCTGTGCACCAGGGCGTTCCCGCGCGCCAGCGTCGATTTCGAACTGCGTTGCGGCGAAGTGGTCGGCATCGCCGGCCTGCTCGGTTCGGGGCGCTCGGAATTGCTGCGGGCTTTGTTCGGCGTCGATCGCGCCGTGGCTGGTCAGATCACGTGCTGTGGCGTCCAGCTCGGTGGGCACGATCCCGCGGACGCCGTGCGCGCGGGCCTCGTGCTGGTGCCGGAGGATCGCAAGCTCCAGGGGCTGGTGCTCGGGATGAGTGTGCGCGAGAACCTGTCGCTGGCGACGTTGCGGGCGCGCGGCACCTTTGTCGACGGCGCCTACGAGCGCGACCTCTGTGTCCGAGCCATCGCGGACCTCGCGATCGCAACGCCGCACGGTGAACAGCGGGTCGCGGTGCTCTCCGGCGGCAACCAACAAAAGGTCGTGCTCGGCAAGTGGCTCGCCGCCGAACCAAGGGTGCTCCTGCTCGACGAGCCGACGCGGGGCGTCGACGTTGCGGCACGCGCCGAGATCTACGCGCGATTGCACGAGCTTGCCGGCCGCGGGGTCGCTGTCCTGTTCGTCAGTTCGGAGTTGCCCGAGGTCCTGGCGTTGGCGGATCGTTGTCTGGTCATGCACCAAGGCCGCGTGGAAGGCGAGTTGCCGCGACAGCGCATGAGCGAAGCCGCGATTCTAACGCTCGCTACCGGCAAGGGCGTCGCATGAAGAAGCTCCTCGGCATCACCGGTCTCCTGCTTGCGGTGTTCGTCGTGACGACGCTGCTCGCACAGCAAGCGGACGGCAGCAACTCGTTCTTGACTGCCTACAACCTGCAGAACCTGCTGCAGCGCGTCGGCATGTTCGGCATCCTGAGCATCGCGGCCGCATTCGTCATCGTCACTGGCGGCATCGACTTGTCGATTGGAGCCGTCGTGTGCACCGCAGGCTGCATGCTGCCGTGGCTGCTGAAGGACTGCGCGCTGCCGCCGTGGCTGGCGCTGCCGCTCGTTCTGCTGCTGTGCGCTGGCATCGGGCTGTGGCACGGCATCTTGATCGTCGGCTTACGGCTGCAGCCGTTCGTCGTGACGCTGTGCGGCCTGTTGCTCTACCGCGGCCTCATGCGCTGGTTCACCAACGACCAGACCATGGGGCTCGGCAGTGATGTCGAGGGCCTGCGGTGGCTCGCAAACGGCCGCATCCCGATCACCGCGAGCTTCGGCTTCCCCGTGTCGGCGCTGATCCTCTTGGTCGTCGCGGTGCTCGCGGCGGTGTTCTTCCAACGCACGGTGTGGGGCCGTCACTTGTTCGCGCTCGGTCGCAACGAGGAGGCTGCTCGCTTCTCGGGCGTGGCGACGGGTCGGTTGACGATCCTCGCCTACGTCGTCTGCTCGCTGCTCGCGGGACTCGCGGGCTGCCTGTTCGTGCTCTACGTGAACTCCGCGGGAGCGTCGAGTTTTGGCAACTTCTACGAGCTGTATGCGATCGCTGGAGCGGTGCTCGGCGGGGTCGCGCTGCGCGGCGGCGAGGGCACGATTCTCGGCGTCGTGCTCGGCTCGTCGCTCATGCAGGTCCTGGCCATGGCGATCGTCATCGTCGGCAGCGGCAACCAGCTCGAGTTCGCGATCGTCGGCGCGGTGATTCTGTTGGGCGCGGCTGCTGACGAAGGCGTGCGCCGGCTGTTGCGACGACGGCGCTGAGCGTGCGTGCTGGCGGCCAGCACAAAGCCGCGTTCAGCCGCCAAAGTTGAGACCGCAGTCGGGGCAACGAGTGCGCCCCGCAGTCTCGAACTCTGTGCCGCAGCCCGGGCACGTGGTGACGGCCTGCGAGAAGTCGGCGGTGCATGCGGCGGTGGGCGCCGCTCGCCCGAGCAACGAGGCCTCGTAGGCCGAGATCAACGCTTCGGCGCGTTCCCGGTCTTGGCTCGCGACCGCGAGCCATCCCTTGGGACCGCCTCAACCGCCGGGGAGCGGAACGACAATGGCCTTCACTTCACCGCGAATGAGGACCTTCTCGAGGTCGCGTGCGATGGCGAAGCTGCCCTGGTAGAGGACTACGGGTGCTTTGGGGTCGGGCACGATAGCAAAGGGTAGCTCGGAGACCGTCGGGTGGGCAGCACACCGCGGCGCGCTGTGGCCGCATGCTCTGACCGTGCGCTGCGAACGGCGCGCGGCGCGACCCGGATTGGGATCGCGCCTTGCGATGTCGGCCTCAGAGGCGCGGCGCTGCGGCGCGGATCTTGTCGCTGCAGCGATCGGCGAACTTCTCGAAGTTCTTCACGAATAGCGCGGCCAAGTGCTTGGCCTTCGTGTCGTAGGCAGTCTTGTCGGCCCACGTGTTCTTCGGGTTCAGGATCTCCGCCGGCACGTTGTGGCAGGTCTTTGGCACGATGAGCCCAAACACCGGATCGGTGACGGTCTCGGCCTTCGCCAGCGAGCCGTCATGGATCGCGTCGAGGATCGCGCGGGTGTAGCGCAAGCTCATGCGCTTGCCGACCCCGTGGCCACCGCCGCTCCAGCCGGTGTTGACCAGCCAGGCCTGCGAACCGTGTTTCTGGATCTGTGCCGCCAGCAGTTCCGCGTACTTCGCCGGGTGCCAAACCATGAAGGCCGCGCCGAAGCAGGCCGAAAACGTCGCTTCGGGCTCGGTCACGCCCATCTCGGTGCCGGCGACCTTGGCGGTGTAGCCACTGATGAAGTGGAACATGCACTGTTCGGGCGTCAGCCGGCTGACCGGGGGCAGCACACCGAAGGCGTCGCACGTCAGCAGGATCACGTTCTTGGGGTGACCGCCGACGCACGGGATCTTGGCGTTCGGGATGTACTCGACCGGGTAGCTGCAGCGCGTGTTCTCGGTGATCGACTGGTTGCCGTAGTCGACCGTGCGCGTGTCCTTGTCGTAGACGACGTTCTCGAGCACCGAGCCGTAGCGGATCGCCTGGTAGATCTCCGGTTCGCCCTCGGGCGACAGGTTGATGCACTTCGCGTAGCAGCCGCCTTCGATGTTGAAGACACCCTTGTCCGACCAGCAGTGCTCGTCGTCGCCGATCAGCTTGCGCCTTGGATCCGCGGACAGCGTGGTCTTGCCGGTGCCCGAGAGGCCGAAGAACAAGGACACGTCGCCGTGATCGCCTTCATTGGCCGAGCAGTGCATCGACATGACGCCTTTCTTGGGCATCAGGTAGTTCATGATGGTGAACACGCCCTTCTTCATCTCGCCCGCGTACTGCGTGCCGAGGATGACGAACTCGCCGCGCTCGAACGACAGGTCGACCGAGGTCGCGCTGCTCATTTCGTTGGTGAGCGGGTTCGCAGGGAACTGGCCACTGTTGTAGATCACGTAGTGCGGGTCGCCGAAGCTCGCGAGTTGCTCTCGGGTCGGCCGGATCAGCATGTTGTGCATGAACAGCGCGTGGTACGCGTTCAAGCAGATGATGCGGATCTTGATCCGGTGGTCTTCGTCCCAGCCGGCATAGCCGTCCATGACGTAGAGCTGGTCGCGCGTGTTGAGGAAGTCGACCGCGCGCTGCCGGTTGACGAGGAACGTCTTCTCCGACAGCTTGATGTTGACGTTGCCCCACCAGACGTCCTTGGTGGAGGGCTCCATGTCGACGATGCGCTTGTCCTTGGGCGAGCGCCCGGTCTTCTGGCCGCTGCGCGTTGCGAGCGCGCCGGAGCTGACGATCTCGCCTTCGCCGCGGCGCAGGGCCTGCTCGTAGAGCACCGAGGGCTCGGCGTTGCGATAGACGGTCTTGACGGTGATGCCGTACTTGGAGAGGTCGAACGTGGGCATGGCTCTTGGGCCTACTTCTGTACGTTGCGGCTCGCAGGCTGGTCGCGAACCTATGTTGGGCCAAAGAGGCTAGCGATCTTTGCGGGCGCGGGCCACAGGGGAGATGGCGGAGAGTGGCGGCTTGCGCAGGACCGGGTGCGCTGGCGCGCAGCGCCCACTCTCGATCGGCTGGCGCACTTGGCACAGTAGGACCATGGTCGCGGCGGCAGCCGTCGGCGAGGTGCAGGCGGCGCCGAGGACCGCAGCGAGGCCGAGCGAGAGTGCGAAGGCTCCCAGGGACAGCCAGGTCTCGACGATCGGGCCGAGGGCAAGGGACCCACTGCCGAGCAGGGGGCGCCCGTTCTCGAAGCGATACTTGGCGTTCCGTCGCTCGAAAATCTGCGCCTGCTTCACCGACGTCGCCAGGAACTGTTGCACGGCACCGCACGCCGAGAGGGCGAGGAAGAGCAGCAGGAGGACCCAGGTGGACCATCCCGATTCGGTGCTGCTCACGGCGACTGTGATCGTCAGCGAGACGCTGAACGCAAACGCGGCGAGCACAAGAGCGGGGACGTGGATCGCTGTTGCCAGTACCGCAGGGAGCCCCGACGGGCTGAGATAGGTGCGAACGATGTTGCCCAGGATGGCGATCCCCAACTCGATGGTGAGACCCAAGAACACGTAACTGGGATCCCAATCGAAGAACAGGAGCCCGATGACCAGGACCGCCTACGCGGCATGGAACAGCGGTCCGGTGCGATAGGCGCCGAGGCCAAGTGGGTCGGATTCGCTGCCGTCCGTGGTTTGCTGCAGGGTCGACATGCGACAGAGGTCTCGGCGGTCGCGCAGGTCCCGTCGAATCCCCTCGAAGACTGCGCGCCAGGGTGGCGGGAGGGTCTTGCTGGCCCGCGGCCGCGGCAAGGACATTCTAGGTGGAGCGATTTGCGGAACCTGGCGCTGCCTCGCGCTGCTTTGCCAACCTCGACACCGACCAGTGACCACGGAACGCTGCGCACCACCATCGTCCCCTTGACGCGTGTTTTCGTCAGCGGGAGCATCGCCTGGGAGTGATCGGATGTCCCGCACTGCCGATCGCCCCGCGACCTGCTTGCCTGGGCGCGACTGCCAACCACAATGCCCGCCCGCGCCACTGTCCAACTTCGTCGGCCGATGTGTCACCATGGGCGAAATCGCGCGTGTTCCGTGCAGCCTGCGCCCTACCGCGAGGCGGGCGAGCGCGACATCGATCACGCTCGCTGGGTGACTGGTGCGGAACTGCATGGAGTGACCGGGCTTCGCCGGGCCTCCCGATCACCTTCTCGTTTGTCGTGCCAATCTGCGCCATGAGAGCCTCGCCCAGTCTGTTGCTGTTCTTGTGCGCCTGCCTTTGCAGTTGCGGAACCGGGAGAGGGACTGTGGTCCGGCACGGGCCTGGAGGCGTGACGGCCGTCGAGGTCCAGTCCGAAGTCATGTCCTTCGTGGACACCTACATGGCGGTAATGAACGAGGCCTGGAACCGCGCGGTGCCCAAGGCTCCGGTCGCGGGCGACCGTCCAGAAGCGAAGACCGCGTACGCCACGGCGCGGCGCCTGTCGCAGGTGCGTCGGCTTGCGACTGTCTCCTCGGCCTTGACGATTGCGTCGAGCCCCAACCCGTTGGTCGGACTCGCGGACTTGATCACCATGGTCAACCTCGAGCGCCGTGGGTTGGTGGCGAGTTTGCTGACCGGTGGCGCTGCGACCTTTGGCGCCGCCGCCACGCAGGAGTTGATCCGGGTCTATGGCGCCCAGGAGCAGCAACTCCGCGGCATCGCCCGGCGGGCGCTGACCGAAGACCAGATCGCGGACTTGGACGGGTGCATCTCCGACTGGTTCGAGAGCAATCCGGGCCAACGCTACGTGGCGACGATTCGGCTCAAGAACTCCGCGGGTCAAAGGCAGCAGTCGGAGACTGGCAAGCGCGCCAGCAATTTGTTCACGAGCCTTGGGCTCGATCCCCTGGCCTCTCTCGATCCCGCTGCGCAGGAGATGCAGCAGTCGCGATTGCTGGCGGAACGCGTGTTCTTCTATGCGAGTCGGGCGCCGACGCTGCTTCGTTGGGAGTGCGAACTGGCGGTCCAGAACATGGTGCGCGATCCTGCCATCCAGCAGTCGATCGAGTCGATGACCAACATTTCCGTCGCGGCACATCGCGTTTCCGTTGCCGTAGAGGAGTTGCCGGACAACATCGGCACACAGCGACAGGCCGCGATGGCGGAGTTCTTCGGCGGACTGACGGCGCAGCGTGAGAGCCTGAGTCGGGAACTCGGCGAGAGCCAGACCAGTCTACGAAGCACGCTCAAGGACCTGCATGCGACGATCGAAGCCAGCGACCGCCTGGCGGTGTCGGTGACCACGACGCTGAAGGCGGCTCAGGCGCTGGCCGACCGCGTGGTCGCCCCGTCCGATGCGCAAGCCGCCGCGACGGAAGCCGAGCCCGATCCGATCGCGGCCTATCAGGCGGCCGCCGTGCAGACCGCATTGACCGCGGAGGGGCTGACGCAACTCACCGCCCACATCGAGCGGTTACTGAGCTCGCCGGCGTGGAGCCAGCCTGCCAGCACCATGCAGGCTGTGGTGGGGGAAATGGAAGCCAGCAGCGAGCGAATGATGGACCGCGCGTTCTATCGGCTGCTGGTGCTTGCCGTGGTCGCCCCGCTGGTGGCACTCGTCGCTGCGTTTGCATACCGCGCCTTGGTCGGCCACTGAGCGACGAGCGCAGCCCCCAACATCAGGCCCGCGCCGGCGAACTGCCGCGCGCCCATTTCCTCGCCGAGCCAGATCACGCCGGTCAGAGCACCAAACACGCTCTCCAAGCTCAGCAGGATCGCCGTGTGCGTTGGCGGCGCGACGTCTTGTGCGATCGCCTGCAGTGTGAACGCGAGGCCGACAGCGAAGACGGCGCTGAGGACGATGGGGGTCGCCGCTGCTTGCAGCCCCGCAATCGTCGGGCCTTCGAAGGCAAGTGCCATCGCTGTCGCCGCGGCACCGCCGACGAAGAACTGCAGCACGCTGAGTGCTACAGGATCCGTGCGCTTCGCGGCCCAGCCGACGACCTGCACGTGCACGGCCCAGGTAGCGGCGCAGGCGAGCACCCAGAGGTCGCCGGTGCTGAGGCCTTCGACGAAGCCGCTGAAGTCGCGCACACTGGTCACGTGGCTGAACGACAGCAGGAACATCCCGGCAATCG
The DNA here is from genome assembly GCA_945871815.1 of Singulisphaera sp. GP187. Classification (GTDB taxonomy): domain Bacteria; phylum Planctomycetota; class UBA1135; order UBA1135; family UBA2386; genus SXPK01. Next base: position 15,500 of record CAMBXM010000025.1, on the reverse strand, counting down.
CGAGCAGCACTCCGAACCAAGCGTGCACGCGCACGCGCTGGCCAGCGAAGCTGCCAAGGAAGGGAACGAACACGACATAGAGACCCGTGATGAAGCCGGCGTTGGTGATCGTCGTCGACTGCAGACCGGTCTGCTGGAACACGCTGGCGGTCGCCATGCACAGTCCCGCAGCGAGTCCACCCACGAGCAGCGCTCGGCGGCCGGCGGACGTGAGCGGTGCGCTGCGACGTCGCTGACGCATAGCCAGCGGCAGCACGACGAGCCCGCCGAGCAGGCAGCGTGCGCCGACATAGGTCAGGGCGCCGACCGAGTTGTTGGCCTGCTTCTGCCACAGGAAGCTGATGCCCCAGACGCAGGCGCACACCAGCAACAGCAGGTCGGCGCGCAGTGGCGTGAGGCGCGGACTTGGTTTGGCCTGGGATGCCGTCATCGCCGGGCCATCACGAGTTCCCCCGTGGCGAAGAACCGCCCACCCTTCTCGTGGTGGATCGTGCGCGGCCCGTTTGGCGCAAAGTGCCATGAACCGTCGTACCAGAGCGCCTCGTCGGCGAACGCGGCCGTGCACTCGAGCACGAACAGGTCGTAGCGCTCGGCCATCACCGGCTCGACGAGGACGCGGCACTCGAGCCAGGCGGCGCACCCCAGGATCAATGGCGCCGCGACCGTGGTTGCCGGTTCGGTCGCGATCGAGAAGCGCTCGAACTTGTCGCCGTCGCGCCCGGAGTGCGTGCCGACTTCGAAGCACAGGTCAGCCTGAAGCGTGGTCGGTGCGTGCAGTACGCACTCGCCCGAGGCGACCAGCAGTTCGCGCGTCCACGTGTCCGCGGCGACCACGGCGGCGAACTTCGGCGGCGTGAAATCGAGCGGCATGACCCAAGCCGCTGCCATCACGTTGCGGCGGGTGCCGTGTGCGGTCGTGATCATCGTGGTGGGGCCGTGGTTGAGCAGACGGTGGACGTGCTTGTCGGGGACGGCGATGCGCATAGTGGCGGTGCGCAGAGGCGCTGCGCGGGTGCATGTGCTACGTGTTCGCAGCATGGCCGCCAAGAAGTCTGCGAGTTCCTGCGGCGTCGACGACGCTCTGGCGCGGCTCACGAAGCGCGCGCAGAGCCGCGTGCGCGACGGCGTGGCGCTGCCAGACATCCACGCGATCGCCAAGGCCCTCGGTCGCGACCACGAACTGGCGCTCGAGTTGTGGGCTACGGGCATCTACGAGGCTCGCCTGCTGGCGTGCTTGGTCGGGGAACCCGCGAGGGTCACGGTGCGGCAGATGGATGCGTGGTGCCGGACCTTCGACACTCGGGCCGTGTGCGACAGCGCGTGCGTTCCCGTGTTCGATCGTTCGCCACTGGCGTGGGGACGCCTGTTGCCGTGGTCGAAGCGAACGGAGGAGTTGCAAAAGCGCGCGGAGTGGAGCGCCGGGCCGCGGCTCTAGGAGTCGCAAGCCGGCTCGCGGCGAGTGCCGTGCCCGCGGCGCGGTGGGTTGGCAAGGACGCGCTGCGCGACCTGCAGACGGCGCGGTGACGCAGGCAACGTCAGCTGGCGGCACTGCGCACAGCCGCCAGCATGGCGTCGAGGTCCGCTTCGGTCGTGCGCGGATTCATCAGCGTCGTGCGCAGAAACACCCCCTGCGGCAAGGTGGTCTGCACGATGTAGAAAGTGCCCTCTGCCAACAGGCGGACGCGAATGCTGGCGTTGTGGGCATCGAGGGCGCTGCCGGCAATGTCTCTGGGTCGATGGCGGAAGCAGACGATGTTGCACTGCGGCTCCACTGCGAGTTCGAACGCAGCGTCGCCGCGCACGCGTGCGGCCAAGGCCCGTGCGAGCGCGACGCCGCGCTCGAGGTCCTGTCGCAGTCGGTCTTCGCCGAGCACGGCGACTGCGACGTAAAGCAGCACACCCATCGCCCGCTTCGTGCACTCGATCGTGCGGTGTCCGCGGTTCCACCATTCGACCTCGGCCTTCTTGGCAAACAGGTAGCTCGCCTGTTGGGTGAACACCGCAGCGCAGCTCGCCGCACTGCGGAACAGCACGCCCGTGACCAGGGCCGGTGTCTGCAGCATCTTGTGGGCGTCGAACACCACGGAGTCCGCGCGCTCGATGCCGGCGAGCAACGGGCGCAGCGACGGCGACAGGGCGTAGGCAGCTCCGTGGGCGCCGTCGACGTGCAGCCATAGATCGTGTTGCTGGCAGACGTCGGCGATCGCGTTGATGGGGTCGAACGAGCCGGTTGCGGTCGAACAGGCGCTGGCGACGACGGCGATCGGTGTGCGGCCATTGCGCCGGGCTTGCTCGATGGCTGCCGGCAACAGTTCGTGACGCATGCGGAACTGCGCGTCGACGGGAATCGTCACGAGGCCTTGGTCCGAAAGTCCGAGGATGCGGCAGGCGCGGTCGACGCAATAGTGCGCCTGTTCGCTCGCGAGTACGCAGAAGTCGTGACCGCCCTTCTGCCAAGCGTCGCCGTGGCGCTGTCGCGCCGCGAGCAAGGCCGTGAGGTTGCCGAGCGACCCACCGGACGTCATCACGCCATCGCTGGCTGCGGGCATGCCGAGCACGCGTGCCATCCACTGCAGCGCGCGGAGTTCCATGGCCGTCTGCACGGGGCCCATCTCGTAGACGGCCATGCCGTTGTTGAGCAGAGCACCGACCGCTTCGAACAGGGCCAACATCGGCAGCGGCGCGGACACTTGGTGCCCCATGTAGCGCGGGTCGTGCAAGTGATTGCTCTCGGCCAGCAGGCGCTTCACCCAGTGGACGGGGTCGTTCCCGCCGCGGCCGTCGAGTTCGGCTACCGAAGCCAGGCGCTGATCGGGCGGCGGTAGGTCGAGGACTTTGCCAAGGCCCGTTGCCGTTGCGGCGAGGTGGTCGGTCAGGAGGTCGATGATTTGGTGGCCGAGGGCGCGGAACGCGGCGGGGTCGAACGGATCCGTGGCCATGGGCGCGGCGTTGTAGCGCGCCAGCGCGTCATGCGCACTGGTTGCAGTCTGGGTGCTGCGCGGGGATGCTCGGTCCATGCTTCGTCGCGCTGTCGCCGTATTGCTGTTTGCTGCGTTCGTCGTCGCCCAGGACCCAGATCCGAAGCCCGACGTGCCGAAGCCCGACGTGCCGAAGCCAGTAACCGCGCCACCGGCCGCCCCAAGCGACGGCAGACCCGCGCTGGTCCCCGAAGGTGCTGCCGGTCTTGACGCGATGCAGCTCGCGCGCGCGATGACCGCCACAATGCAGTTGTCGACGCCGGGCCCGCATCACGAACGGCTCGTAGCGTTGCAAGGCGTCTACGACGTGCAGATGACGTTGACACCGCCCGGCATCGAGCCGCAACAGTTCGCTGGCGAAGCGCGCGCCCTCGCCGTGTTGTCCAATCGCTATCTGCTGGTGAACATGAAGGTGCGCCTCGCCGGCGTCGTGCTCGAAGGGCTCTACATCTTCGGCTTCGACAATCTGCGTGGCCTATACACCGCGAGCTGGCGCGACTCGATGAGCACGTGGGCCGTCGACTGCACTGGGCCATTGCCGGAGAAGGAAGACGGTCGAGTGCCGATGCAGGGCACGATGATCGACGCGGCGTCGCCGACGGGGCGGCCCTTCCAACTCGCGCTACAGTTCACCGCCAGTGGCTTTGACCTCGCGGTCGAGGACCGCGTCCAGGACAAGCAGATGGAGGTCGTGCGCCAGCGCTTCGTGCGCAAGCCCGAGGTCCCGGCGAGCGACGCGCAGCCGCGCGACAAGTGAGCGCGCGGCGGGGCTGGCGCGCTACTTGGTCGTGCCTTTGCCGTCGAGACCGAGCTTCTTCAGCTTGGGTGGGATCAGCGCGTTGCAGTAGGGCTGCCTTGGGTTGTTGGCGAAGAAGTCCTGGTGGTAGTCCTCGGCCATCCAGAACTTGGCGGCCATCGTGATCTCGGTCACCACGCGATTGCCGTAGTGCTCGTTCGCAGCCGCCTTCGCTGCTTCCGCCACGAGCTTCTGGGCTTCGTCGTAGTAGAAAATCGCCGAGCGGTATTGGGTGCCGTAGTCGTTGCCCTGGCGGTTCAGGCTTGTCGGGTCATGAGCCTGGAAGAACCAGTCGAGCAGTTGGCGGTAGCTGAGCTTGTTTGGGTCAAAGGTGACGCGCACGACTTCGGCATGGCCGGTGTCCCCATCGCACACCGCCTTGTAGGTCGGCTCGTCGACGCTGCCGCCCATGTAACCGCTGTCGACTTCGAGCACGCCATCGATGCGTTCGAGCACTGCTTCGATGCACCAGAAACAGCCGGCTCCGAGGGTCGCGGTCTCGAGGCCTGTGGTCGTGGTCTTCGGAGTGGTCATGGCAGGCGTAGGCGGAGTTGTTGAAGAAGCGGTTTGGCCTGTGGGCTGCAAGCCGGTGCTCGGGGTCGTAGGCGCGGTGGTAGTGGGGCGTTGCGCATTCGGCTCGTTGCCACTGCAACTGCTCGCCACGGCGAGCAGCGAGAGGCAGCAGAGACGGGCGAGCTTCGACAAGGGACGGTGGCAGCTGGTTCGATGCATGGCAGTCGGAGCGACGGACAGAAGGAGCGTGCGGTCGATCGTCGACCCGCGGTTCGCCGGGGCTGCTACGCCTGGATTCGCTCGCGGGTCCTTCCCAGATTGCAGGCGGACCTTATCATCCGCGTCGGGCTCGGTCGCCTTGCGGCTACTTTCCGATCCCGTGTCCGGGCCGTGAAATGCTCAGTGGTGGAGCGACTTTCTCGACGGTTCGGCCATGTCCTACTGAAGTGAGAAGGTCCGTCAGGAATGGGCAAGAGACTCTACGTCGGCAACCTCCCGTACAACGCGGACGAGGCGATGTTAAAGGAGGCGTTCGGACAAGATGGGCGGGCGGTCGCCAATGTCCACGTCGTCATGGATCGGGAAACCGGTCGTCCACGCGGCTTCGCCTTCGTCGAGATGGCGACCGATGCCGACGCCCAGAAGGCGCTCGCGGCGATGGACGGAGCTGAGTTTGCTGGTCGCAACCTGCGCGTCAGCGAGGCTGAGGACCGTCGAGGTCCTGCCCCGGGGCCTCGTCCTGGCGGCGGCGGTTTCAGCGGACCGCGCAGTGACGGGCCGCCGCGAAGTGGCCCGCCGCGCACTGGTGGCGCGGTCGGCGGTGCCCCGAGTGGCGGTGGATCCAGCGGCGGTGGATCCAGTGGCGGTGGCTCCAGCGGCGGTGGATCCAGCGGCGGTGGCTCCTCGGGCGGGGGGCCGTCTGGCGGCGGCGGCTTCTCGCGACCCAAGCCTGGGTGGTCGGATCCGCCGGCCGAGCCCAAGAAGTACGAGAACAAGAAGACTCCTCGTCGCCGGCATGAGGAGCCCGACGATGGCCATGGGCGTCGCGGCGGTCGTCGCTTCAGCGACGATGACGACGAATGAGACGGGCTGCCAGCGGGCGCTGCTGAGCTCGTCCGCTGCAGTCCTGTATCTACGTCTGGCTGCGCGTGGATCCTCTGCCGCCTGCGCGCCGGGCGCCCGGTCCGATCTTGGCCTCGTGCGAACGGCGCCGAACCCGGAATGGAATGTCGTTGCTACGGCTCGCGCTCATCCCACTTGCCGGGCGCTCGGAGGCTGCGAGGTCTTGCGCTCGGTTGCAGGGACCGAAGGCTGCCCGGATCAGGAGCCAGCTCAGATCAAAGCGTGTTCGTGCACCTGCGGGTCAGTGCGCGCGAACGGACAGCACGGTGGTTGACCGGAAGCGGTCCCCCTTCTGCAGCACGATGGAAGGAAAGGTCTCCTGATTGACGGCGTCGGGGAAGTGCTGCGTCTCAAGACACAGGCCGCTTCGATGCGCGTAGCTGGAGCCGCTCTTGCCGTTCTGGCCGAACAGAAAGTTGCCGGTGTAGAACTGAAGTCCCGGTTCCGTCGTCCGGATCGCGAGTTCGCGGCCCGTCGCCGGATGGTAGAGCACTGCTGCCTTGCGCATGCCGTCGCTGCTTGGCTCGGCGAGCACGTAGTTGTGGTCGTAGCCCTTGGTGGCGGTTCCGGTGAGGGTGTCGATGCGCAGGCCGATGCCGGTCGGTTGCCGGAAGTCGAGCGGCGTCTTGGCGACGTTCGCAAGCTTGCCCGTTGGGATCAGGGTGTCGTCGGTCGGCGTGTAGCGATCGGCGAAGATCTGCAGTTCGTGGTCGAGGATCGTCGCACGTCCCTGGCCACCGAGGTTGAAGTAGGAATGGTTGGTCAGGTTGACCGGAGTGTTGCGATCCGAGGTTGCCTCGTAGTCGATGCGCAGCTCGCCGGCTTGCGGCATCGAATACGTGACCTTGACGTCGAGCACGCCGGGGTAACCCTCTTCTCCATCCGGCGAGTGGTAGGTGAACACGACCGTTGGCACGCCGTGCTCATTGCTCGCGCGCCCTTGCCAGAAGACTTTGTCGAGGCTGCGCGGCCCGCCGCCGTGCAAGTGGTTCGGGGCGTTGTTGATCGCCAGTTGGTGATCGAAGCCATCGAGCAAGAATCGACCACGCGCGATGCGATTGCACACTCGCCCGGTGGTGCAGCCAAAGTACTGGTTCTGGTCCGATTCGTAGCCGCTGACGTTGTCGAAGCCGAGCAGGACGTCACTGCTTTGGCCGATGCGATCTGGGAACGACAAGGAGACCAGCGTGGCGCCGTGGTCCGTAACCGTTGCCTCGACGTCACCCGAGCGCAAGGTCCAGAGAGTTGCAGGAGCGCCGTCGCTGCGGAGGCCGAAGGAGCGGGTTTTCACGGGAGTCGAAGGCGAGAACAGAGAGCACGCCGGCAACGCGAACAGCACGGCGAGCAAGTGCCAGGTCCTAGAAGTCATGGGTGGGGAGGCTACCCATCACCGTCCTCTGCGCGAGCGGTTCCTCGGGGCGAGGCGGCAACGTCAGCCAGGGGGCGCCACGGTGGGCGTCACTCCTGGCAGCTCATTCGATTCCCTTCGCGAACGGCTGGAGCAGCGCCACCGCCTCGATGTGCCAGGTCTGCGGGAACATGTCGATCGGCGTCACCGAGCTTGCCGCATAGCCGAGCGTATGGAGGAAGCGAAGGTCGCGCGCTAGCGCCGACGGGTCGCAAGCGACGTAGGCGATCTTGCGCGGCTTCAGCTTGGCCAGGCGCTCGAGCACAGAGGGCAAGCAGCCCTCGCGCGGTGGGTCGAGCACCACGAGATCGGGTCGCGGTAGGTCCTGGCCCAGTCGATCGATCACGCCTTCGACAGCGCCGCGCACGAAGCGCGCATTGCGGATCCGATTGCGGCGTTGGCTGGCCTCCGCGTCCGCGATGCCGAGCGGCGATTCTTCGATGCCGATCACTTCGCGCGAACGGCCGCAGAGCGGCAGCGCGAACAGGCCGCCGCCGCAGTAGAGATCGGCGACGACGTCGGTGGCCTTGGGTTGCAAGGCCTCGAGCACCGTGCGGACGAGCACGCTCGCGGCGTAGGGGGACGTCTGGAAGAACGCCGTTGGCGAGATGCAGTAGTGCACGCCGTCGATGACTTCTTCGATGCGGTCGTTGCCAGTGATCGCGATCGTCTTGGTGCCGAGCAGTCGACTTTCAGGGCCGTCATTCAGGTTGAGGCTCACCGTCGTGGCGCCCATCGCCGCGAGATCGGGCGCGACGTGGTCGAGTTCCGGCAGGTCGTCGCGCGCGACGACGATCAAGTGGCTGCGGCCCGAGGCCAAGGACGTGCGCACCAGCACGCTGCGGAGGTTGCCGCGGTCGGACACCGGGTCCCAAGCCTCGACGCCGCGCTCGGCCAATGCGGCGATCGTCGAGCGCGCGAGATGCAGGGGCTTGTCGGCCGATGCGGGGCACTCGGACACTGGCACCAGGTCGAGTTCGCGCAGTGCGTGCATCGCCGGAACCATGCCGCGGCGCCGGTCCGGCAGGACCTGGAGCGCCACCTTGTAGCGCTGCCCGTAAGGCGCCTTGTTGCCAAGCGTCAGCGCGACGAGCGGCGCATGCTCGCCCAAGGCCCAATTGAGGTCCTTCTGCAGGCGCTGCTGCTTGAAGCGAAGTTGGGCGGGGTAATCGATGTGCTGCCAGTGGCAGCCACCGCACTCGAGAAAGTGGCGACACGCCGGCGCGATGCGCTCGGCCGAGGGCTGATCGACGAAGGCAACGCGGGCCCGGCCGAACTTCTTGGCGGCGCTGGTGATTTCCGCGCGCACCACCTCACCGGGCAGCACCCCAGGAACCAGCACGACGTAGCCATCGACGTGAGTCAGGGCATCCGGGCCATCGGCGAGGGTCTCGATCTCAAGGCGCAGGCGGTCACCGCGCTGCACCGGAGCTGGGAGGTCAGAGCGGCTCATCGTGGGGCGAAGACTGTAGAAGCGGCTGCCGAAAGCACCAGCGGCAGCGGCCGGCCGCGACGATCGATCGCTGCTTGCCGGAGTCGTCGAGCAGGCTCCGGACGCCGCGACGAGTCGGCTCCCAACCCTCAGTCGCGGTGGGGCGGCTTCGGTCGAAGACCCGTGCTGGAACCACGCTGGCGCGCTGGGACCCGGCGGCGAATCGCTGGCAGCTCGCCGGGGCGCGCGCCGCCGCTGCGCGTCGCGTTCACTTGGGCACGCGCGCCGGCTCCTGCTTTTGTTCCTTGCCGACCATGTAGACCTGACCGTTGCCAATGTCGGCCAGGCGCCGCAGCAGGTTCTCGTCGGCCTCGCCGATGCCGATCCCGTGGATGCGCACGCGGCGGAAGGTGTTCATGCGCTCGACCTCCGGCACCAGGTTTTGCGGATCCACATAGGGGCCGCTGTACCAAAGTTCCGGCGTGCGCGCAGCTGCGGCGCCGGACTCGCGGTCCAGCACGACCTGGCCCTCGCCGTAGTCCTTGTCCAGGGTGACGAAGTCGTCCGTCGAGGGCGCGCCGTCGGACAGCAGAAAGATCGTGTCGCAGCCTTCCGTCAGGGGGCCTGGATCGATGAACGCGTCGGTCTCGACGAAGCCTTTGCCCGACAGCGCGAACGCGCGGCGGAGGCCAGACTGCAAGTTGGTATCGCCGCGCAGCACGCCGAACGGCTTCGCCGGCAGGCTCTTCTCACCGATCTCGACGGCGTCGAGGTCTTTGCAGACCTTGGTGACGTTCGACTTGGTCGCCTTGATCAGTCCGGGGCACGACGGCAGCGTGCCAGATTTGTCGCCGAACCAGACGATGCTGAAGTACTTGTCATCCGGCAGTCGCATCAGCGACAGCTTGAGGTGCTCCCGTGCGAGGTCGAAGCGGGTCTTGATCTGGTGCCACGGCAGGTCGCCTTCCTCGAGCAGCTCACCCTTCTGCTTCTTCTTGGGTCCGGTGACCGGGCCCTTGGGCTTCACGCTGGGTGAGATCTCCTGCAGCATCGAATCGGACATGTCGACCACGTAGCAGAAGCGCTCGCCTTCGGTCTCGATGCCGAAGAACCGCGGTTGCGTCACGGTGTTGCCGCCGCCGCTCGGCTTCTTCGGGGCATCCTGCTGCAGCAAGAGCAGCCACGGCTCGGGCTGGATGAGCAGGCCAGGACCATTCAGTGCCAGTTGCAGGTGGCGCGCCATCTGGATCTTTGCCGTGTGCTCGAGCTTCACGGCATCCGCAAGCAGGCTGATGTAGGCGGTCATGCCGGCGCGCGCCCGCTCGCTGCGCACCTTCGCCTTGTTCTTGAGAACCGCACCGGACATCGCGCCGAGCACGAGGTAGCGGTCGGCTTCCTTTGCCGGGAAGTTGATGCAGATGTGGTAGATCCCGTCCCACAGCTCGTCTTTGCCGCGGGCCGACAGGGCGACCAGCGCGGCGGCCTTGTGGTAGATCGACTTGTCGTCGGTGAGGATCTGCAGCGTCTCGCTGCTACCGATGCGAGCCGTCTCGACGCGGAGCGAGTTGACCCACAACCAGATGTCCGCGGGTTTGGGATTGGCGATTCGGAGCTTCTGCAACACCGACGCCGAGGCGTCGTCATCGAAGTTGCTGCCGAACAGCGAGGCGATGTGGTACCGAGCTTGATCGCGGAAGTTCTGCGGCTTGTTGAAGTCTTCGACGAGGATCGCCAGGGCTTCGGGCGTGCCGGTTCTGGCCAGCATGTCGCGGCCTTCGAAGTGGTGTCGGAACGGCTTGCGGGCGACTAGTTCTTTGTAGCGCGCGAGTGCCTGGTCGTAGTTGGAGCCACCGGTCTGGGCGGCGCAGTTCGCCAGCAGCAAGGCGAAGCTCGCGACCGCTGCTAGGGACGTGGAGCGAGACCGAAATCGTGCAGCGAGCATCTGTCCTCTTCGAGGCGTCTGTGGGAGCAGCGCGCCCTGGGGGGGAGGCGGGGGGAGTTCGAATGCTAGCGTTAGCGGCGCTGCAGTGGGAGCGCTGCGGGGCGATCGCCTGGGCCAGTAGATGCTCCGATCCACGACAACCGGATCTCCGAGTCGAGCTCGAGCCCTTCGACCGCGAACCAGTGCCATGCCCCAGGCGCTGCGGCATCGACCGCGCCGTCGAGGGCCCACCGTTGCTTCGTCTGCATCGCGGTCGCGAAACCGTCGTCGCAGTCCGCGCGCAGCGCCACGACGATGCGGTCGACGCCAACGTTGTTGCGCATGACGCCGTCTCTCAGGTCACGAAAGTCGAGCTCCAGTGGCTCGGGTACGCGGGCGCGTGCGATTTGCTGGTCGAGGTCGATCTGAGGGGTAGGACCGAACCGGTCCTCGAAGAGCCGCTGGAGGCCCAGCAGCTCCTCGTTTCAAGTTCAACCGCGGAGGTCGATCTCGAGGAACGCGAAGTCTCGGTCGAGCGGCACGAGTTGAACGCCTGGCGTAGCACAGGCGGTCAACAGCAATGGGAGCAGAACGGGATGAAGGCGCATGATCGTGGTTGTCGGTCGGTTCAGAAGCGATGGCCGATCGTGAAGTCCGCTTGCCAGTCGACGCCGAGCTGCGTGTCGTTCACGCGCTGGGCGATCGGGACTTCGACGTAGAGCTGGAAGTCAAGAGCAGGTCGGGGGCGGAAGGCGTAGTTCAGGCCCAAGGTGAATCGCTCGCCGCCGGTGCTTTGCTGTGCCGAACCGTCCTGCTGGTCGCGTTCGGAGTGGTAGTAGCGCCCGACGACGTCGAGGCGCATGAACGGGCCGGGGTAGGGTTCGAGCCAGAAACGGTTGCCAGCTGCGAGTTCGACCGTCAGTTCATTGCCGGGGCGGTCGCCGTCGCGGTCGGCGTCCGTGCGCAGGTGGTAGAACGTCGCGGCGTTGAAGCGCCAGCGTCCTGGTTCGTGCGTGACGGCCGCGCCGAGCATGGGGTCAACGCTGCCGCTACCAACCTGGATATCGGGCGTCAGCTCCGTTCCGCTGCTGATCGAGTCGTCATCACCGGTTGGCAGCGACACGCCCGAGAGCAGCGCGAAGTTGGTGGCGAAGCCGCGGCCGTCGAGGCGCAAGAAACGGTACTTCGCCAGCAGCTCGACGTCGCCGACACCTTCGGCATGGAGTTCGCCGTCGTTGCGGATCTGGTCATTGGCGACCCACTGCGCGGCAATGCCGATCTGCAGGTCGTGACGCAGGCCATACTGCAGCGCCATCGTCGTCGACTGCTCTTGTTCGTGCATCGCGCGCGGGTCGTCGACGCGCCGCGAACCCGAGCGCAGCGTCTCGCGCCGCTGGATTTCTTGGCCCACGGTGAACAGAAAGCCGCCATCGTAGAGCGTCTCGCCGTCGAGTACGTCGAGCACCGCACCCTGGGCTGAAAGTGCCGCACCGAGGCAGAGGTAGACCAGGGTGCAGTAGGGGGCGCTCACGTGCAGGTATCGTAGATTGCCTGGGGGCGACCGAAACAGAACTCTTGCGCGACCGTGCAGCTTGACGCCGAGCGTCGGACTGCGCGAGCATGGCACCGTCCATGCCATTGCCCGACGATGACCCGCTGCTGCAGCGCACAACCGTGTTCCGCACGCGCGATTTGACGTCGGCACGCGTCCCTCGCATGCCGGTGCTGGTGGTGCTACGCGGGGTCGAGGTCGGTCGTCGCTATCTGCTGAACGAAGATGCCCTTGTCGTGGGCCGACATCCGGAACGTGCGCAGTTGCTCATCGTGTCGGACCAGCAGGTGTCGGCCGTCCACTGTCGTATCGAGCGCTCGGCGGCGGGTGACGGTTGGGACATCCTCGACCTACAGTCGACCAACGGCACGTTCCTCGAAGGTGCCCGGATCGAGCGCGCGGCTTTGCGGGATGGCGCGCGCATCGTGCTCGGGGAAACCGTGCTGAAGTTCACCTTCCATGACGAGGTCGAAGCAGAGTTCCATCAGACGGTGGACCAGCTGATGAACATCGACGATCTGACCGGGCTCCCGGTGCAGCGCGTCTACCAGCAGCGCGTCCAAGAGATGATCCGCGGCTGCATCGCCGGGGGCCGGCCGCTCGCGGTGTTCATGATGGACCTCGACGGTCTGAAGAAGCTCAACGACACCCATGGCCACCTTGTCGGCGGCCGTTCCATCGGCGTCATCGGCGCGCGACTCGGGGCGCTGCTCGCCCCAGTGGGTGGCGTCGTCAGCCGTTTCGGCGGGGACGAGTTCTCGGCCTGCGTTGTGGATTGCGATGCCGACGGCGCTGGCGCTCTTGGCGAACGCATGCGCGCCGCCGTGGCCGACGAAGCAGTCGAGTACAACAGCCTGCTCGTCAACCCGACGATCTCGATCGGTTTCGCCTGTGCCCCAGCCGCTGGTCGCACTCTCGAGAGTCTGACTCGTCGCGCCGACGAAGCGCTCTATCGCGCCAAGGCTGCGGGGCGCAACTGCGTGCGCGCATGATGCGCCGAGCACGCTGCGTTGCTGCGGCTGAGTTCGCGGTCATCGTCCTCGTCGTGTGGACCCGTTTCGTCGGCTTCACGGAACACGTCGACCTGCACGCGGCCGACGAGATTGTCTATTACTTGGCTGGGGTCGATCTGTTCGCCCATGGCACGATGCCCAGTCTGGCATGGGGGCCGCTCTACTCGTTTGCCTACGGCTGCCTTGCCCTGTTTCCGATCGACGGGCACCTGCCTGATACGATGCTGATGCTGTCGGCAGGCTTCGGTAGCCTCGCACTCTGGTGGGCTCTGCGGGCTGTCGCACCCTCGCCTCTCGCCGTGGTCGCGGCGACGTGGTATGCGGCCTCGCCCATCATCCTCCAGGCCTCTGCAGAAGGGCCGGTGCCCGGTCCTGGAGTCTACGCCTTCAACGCGATCTTCGTGTTCCTGAGCTTCGGTGCGATGGCTCGCGGTCGGGTGTGGCTCGCCATTGGGATGCTCTGTCTCGTATCGCTGGGGCGGGCTGAGAATCTGCCGTGGCTGCTCGCGTTTGCCATGTGTGCAGTCCTGCTGCCGTCGATGCGCGCGCGGCGGCGCGCGTCGCTGGGGATGCTTGCGCTCGCACTCGCGGTCGCCGCGATGGTGGCCGCAAGTCCGGACCACCGGGATCGGGCGTGGTTGGCGTTCCGGCAGAGCTACGGTCAGCAGGCGTGTTTGCAAGAACTCGCCGAGGAGTGGGTCCGGCTTGAGGGCAAGGTCGATCCGGAGCGGGCGAGGTTCGTTCCGTTTGAGCTCCAGGCGGCCTTCGATGTGCCGGACCGTTGGATCGAGCGCGACTTTCCTGGGGCCCGATCGGTGCTCGACGCGCTGCAATCCAATCCAGAACCAGTCCTCGCCATGGTGTCGCGGAACCTGACGGTGCTGCCGTTTGCCCTGGAGTACACGTGGAGCACGACGTTCTTGCCGCGACCGTGGTCGAGTCGTGTGTTGGCCCTCGCGACTCTGTTGGCGATCGGCGGCCTTTGGCAAAGGCGACGCGTCGCTGGCCTGCCGCCGACCGATGTTCGCAGTCTGCTGCCGTGGTACCTGGCGACCAGCGTGCTCGTGCTGGGTGTGCCGCTGTTCGTGGCGGCGAGACCCGAACTCGGGCTCGCTACAATTCCGCTGCTTGCGTGGATCCTCTGCCGCGGACTGGCCTCGCTCGCACCGGTCTTTTGGCAGCGGCCCGCCATCGCGCCATCGACCATCGCCGTCGTCGTGGCGCTGCTCGTGGCGGTCCCAGGGCCGTTCCGCGGTCCGGCGCTGCCGATGCAGTACCGCGACGGCCTCGCGCTGTTGAAGGAACACCTGCCGCCGGGCGAAGTGCGCTTGTTGTCGGCGTTCTGGGACCTGCTGATGCGCATGGTGCCTCGAACCGACGTGGTCCTTTGCCCTCAGGTCGCGAGTGGGCTGCCGACCGTTGCTGCGTGTGCCGACGCTTGCGGTGCCAATGCTGTCTTGGTGACCATGCAGTTCGAGCACCAGACAGCACAATGCAGCGATCGACTGACGTCGCTGCAGGCGCCGCCTTGGCGCCTAGTGGCGCAGCGCGGCGAGGCGCGGCTGTACCTCCGCTGACCGCGAGCGTCAGAAGTTGAACTGCACCTGAAGGCCGATGCGGTCGTCGTCGGTCGCGCGGTCGAACGGCGCGGTGCTGGTGTCGGTGCGCCAGAAGGCGTGCGTGTACATCATGGTCAGCTCGATGTCGGGCGTCGCTTGCCACTCGATGCCGATGTCGAGTTCGTTGACCTCGTCCTTCGGTGCGTTGCGCGCGAACTTGCGCGCGCCGTCGAAGAAGTTCCACCGCGTGAACGGAGTCCACGTCCCGCTGTCGCCCTTCATCATGTAGCTCGCCTGGACATAGCCGCCCTGGACGTATTCATCGTCGATGGTGAGGAGGTTATCGCTGAGCTGCGGGCTCGTGCCCCAGTTCCACTCGGCTTCGAGCCCGAAGGGTTGCGGGTAGAGCACGAAGGTCGCGGCGATGCGTTCGTCGGTGACGCCTTCGGTGTCCACGGTCGGCGTCGTGGCCCCGATCGCGGCCGTGGTGACGACATAGTCGCCGGTGTAGCCCTGCACGCCGAGTTCTACGACTTGCTTGTTCTCGAGCTCGAAGGGGTAGGACACGCGCGCGACCGCGTGGACTTCGCCGTTCTGGTCCGCGCGGTTGGGGCCTTGGCCCGTGAAGGCGCCGACGGTGAACACGCCGTAATCGCCGGAGCCCTTGCGGCCGGAGCGCACGAGGTCGCGGAACAGGTCGCGCACGTGCTTTGGCGCCCACATGTAGTAGGCACCCATGTCGCGTTCGCCCTCGGCGACGGAGTTGATGGCGTCGGGACGTTCGATGCCGAGTCGGTTCTGGCTCGACTGCAAGTTGACCCAGCCGAACGGGACCTTGGAGTTACCGACGCGAACGCGCGACTCCTTGTCGTCGTCGAGGGCAAGGTCGGCGTAGAAGTCGCGCATCTGCAGCGCCTGGTCGCCGGAGCCCGTCGAGGCGGCGAAGTCCATCTGCGCATAGACGAACACGCGCTCGCTGACATCGCCGCTGAGGATCACGCGGCCGCGGCGCAGGACGAGGGTCTCGGGTTCGTTGACGCTGCGGTCGGCGGGGACGTTGAGGTTGGGTGTGTTGTCCTCACCGAGGAGGCTGGTGTAGCGGATCTGACCGTAGCCGCGGATGCTCAGCTTGTCGTACCACTTGGCTGGACTCTCGGCCTTCACGCCCTTCTTGCGCAGCTCAGCCAATTCGGCATCGGCGGCCTT
>CAMBXM010000024.1 GCA_945871815.1 Singulisphaera sp. GP187 | reverse complement strand
GCGCGCGGTAGCAATCGCTCAGAACGCGAAGCCGAGCGTGTAGGTGACGCCCTCGAAGTAGAGGTCGTAACCGATCCCCATCAGCACGCCGGGACCAGGTTGCAGCAGCACGCCAAACGAGACCGAACCACCAAAGCCGCTGTCGCCCTTCACGTTGTAGAAGCCGCTCGGGTCCAGCGTCTGCGTGGGATCGAACCGCTCGATGTAGTCGCGGGTGTAGCCGGCACCTGCCCCGCAGTAGAGGTTGAGCCAGTCGAGCGCGCGGTAGCACGGACCAAAGTGCAACGCGCCGGCCCGGGCGCTCCTGTCGGTGATGGCGTCGCCTGCTGATCCGGGTGGCGCGTCGCGGTAGTAGCGACCGTCGACATTGCCGCTCCAACTGAGGTGGGCGTCGGCGAACCACGACAGCGGTTCTTCTTCGGTACCGAGTCCGTAGTAGGCGAGGCCACCGCCATCGTTCTTGACGTCCTTGTCGCCGATCTGCACGAACTGGAGCGCCAACGCCTTCGGTTGGTTCGTGCCGCAAGCCCCGACAGCAAGCATCGCGAGCAGCAGCAGTCCCTTCGCGCCAGTCGCGTGGATGGTCATCGACACAATGTGGCAGAGGTTCTCCTGTGTGTCCATCTACGGCAGGCCGATCGCCGACTCAGCCGCCGCGCGCGCCGTCCTCTCTGAGCACGGTGTCGAGCGTGGCCAGCAGCAAGTCGGCGGCCTCGTCGTCGAAGGTCATTGGCGGTCGGATCTTCAGCACGTTGTCGAATGGGCCGTCGGTGCCGATCAGGATGCGCTGCTCGCGCAGGCGGTTCTTGACGTAGCTCGCCTGCGCTGCAGCGGGTCGCTTGGTCGCGCGGTCTCGCACCAACTCGACGCCGAGGAACATGCCCAGGCCGCGAACGTCGCCGATGACTTCGTGCCTCGTCTGCATCGTGCGCAATCGAGACAGCATGTCCTTGCCGATGCGCGCGGCGCTGCGCTGCAAGGCGCCGTCTTCGAGTACGTCGAGCACCGCGAGTCCCGCGGCGCACGCAACTGTGCTGCCACCAAAGGTGCTGAAGAACTCAGGGCCGCGCGCAAACGAGTCGCGGATCGCTTCGGTGGTGACGACAGCCGCCAGCGGGAAACCGTTGCCGAGTGGTTTGCCGAGCACCAGCACGTCAGGGACCACGCCTTGTTGCTCGAAGCCGAAGAAGTGCTCGCCGGTGCGACCGAGCGCTGTCTGCACGTCGTCGGCGATGCACAGTCCACCGGCGGCGCGCACCGACGCATAGACGTCGTGCAGGAAGCCCCTTGGCATGACGATCTGCCCGCCGACGCTCGGCAGGCATTCGCAGAGGTAGCCGGCGAGAACGCGGCCGCGGGCACGCAACGCGGCGATCTGCACGGCGACATCGCGCGCGAACATCGCGCCCGCGTCGTCGCCGTGGTGGGCGCCACGGTAGACGTCTGGCTGCACGCTTGCGTGCGCCCAATCAGGCTGCGTGACGTAACCCTTGCCCCACTTGTACGGACTGATGTCGACCGCGCCGGTGGTGGCGCCGTGGTAGCCGTGCTCCATCACCAGGAACTCGCGGCGACGCGTGTGCGCACGCACTAGGCGCAGCGCGATCTCGTTGGCTTCGCTCCCGGAGGCGACGAAGTAGCAGACGCGCAATGACGACGGCAGTCGGGCCGTGAGCCGTTCGGCGTATGCAAGCTGCAGTTCGTTGAGGTAGCGAGTGTTGGTCGCCAACAACTTGGTCTGCGTGCACACTGCGGCGACGACGTGCGGATGGGAGTGGCCCACGTGCGGCACGTTGTTGTAGGCGTCGAGGAAGCGTCGTCCGTGCGCGTCGAACATGTGGTGGCGGGAGCCACGCACCAGAGCGACGGGTTCGCGATAGCTGACGAACAGGTTCGGCGCGAAGTGGCGCGCGCGACGGTCGCGCATCGCTGCCGTGTCCGGCTCGCGCCAGCGGGCTTCGTCGCCGAGTCCGAGCAGCGGCGACGGGTCAGGGTAGAGCGCGGCGTGCGCCGCAAAGGTGCTCGGCGTCGCGACCCCGGGCGGCACTTCGGGTCCGTGCGCGGGATCGAATGCCAGGATCTGGAAGTGCAGGTGTTCCGGCCAGTCGCCGTTGTGCGGTCGCGCGCCCAGTGACGCGAAGGCCGCGCTGCGCGCAATGCGGCCGCCGACTTGGAGCCCGTTCACGCTCGCCGGATCGAGGTGGCCGTAGAGCGTCCCGAACACGCTGCCGTCTGCATCGGTGTGCCGCAGCACGACCATGCCGCCGTAGTCGAAGCGATCCGTGCACACGTGCACGCGCGCCACTTCGCCATCGAGCGGCGCGTGAACCGCGCTGCCTGCAGGCGCGAACAGATCGACTCCCAGGTGCATCGTGCGGCGCTCGTGGTGTGGCGTTGGTCCCGCGAATGCCGCGCCCGGATAGATGGTCCGGGGTTCGCCATAGCGACCGACTCCGAGGGCGCTGCCGTGCTCCGCCAACTCCGCCTGGATGCGCGCGCTGCACACCGCTGGATCGAAGGTGGTTGGATCGTCACCCGCCAGGACGGAGCCGAAGGATAGGTCGACGACCCGTGCCGTCGTTCTCCCGGCTGCGAGCGCATTGCCGAGCACCGGCGCGAACGTGCCGCTGCGCGCTCGCAGCGAGGCGAGCAGTGCATCGGTCGCCGGCCGCGCCGTGAGCCCGCAAGTGCTGCGGATCGCCGCGTGGCCCACGCGCACGTCGAGAGCACTCAGGCGCTCGAGCAGGGCCCAAGCCTGCTCCTCGTTGTTGAGCGCGTAGTCGTCGGCAGTGCCATCGCGGCGCCGACACGCCGCCATCGTCACGCTCACTGCAAGTCGAACGAGCACGCACGGCAGCGCGAGTTCGAGTTCGCAGTCGTCGAGCGGGAGCACTTCGTGGCAGCCCGCGATCACTTCGGCGATTGCCGCCAGTGGCTCCTCGCTGCGCAAGGACGCGTAGGTCGCGGCGATGGCGATGTCGCCGATCAGCGCGGAGCGGCTCATGTCGCCGAAGTCGATGATGCCGGTGACGAGGGCGTTGCCGTCGGCGTCGCACTCGACGAGCAGGTTCTGGTCGTTGGCGTCACCGTGGATCACGCTGTGGCGCACGGCTCTGAGTTCGCGCTGCCACTGCGTGACGAAACGGTGGTGCACAGCCGCTACGAGCGCGCGCCGCCGCGGCTCGGGGATCGCGTCGAGCTCGTCGCCGATCCAGGCTGCCTGCAGCAAGTCCCAACGCAGCGGGCGTTGCGCCGCCGGGTGCGCGAAGTCGAGCAGCGCGCGATCCAGAGTGCCGAGCTGTGCCCCGAGGGAGCGCAGCAGTGCCTGGCGCACCGGCGACGTGCTCGCGAACGCCCGGCCGGCGAGGAAGGTCGTCAGCAGTCCGCTGCGGTCGCCGTCGTCGAACCTGGCGCGGACGGTGCGTTCGCCGCGCACGGTGCGAACCAAGTTCGGGATCGCGACGCCCTTCGTGCGCAGCGCTACGTGCTCGAACGCGGCGGCCTGCAACTCGGTGAGTTCGTGGGGGCACGACGCTGGCAGCAGCTTGAGCATGAAGTGCCCGGTCGTTGTGCGCACCGCAGTGTTGCAGGCCTCCTCGCCGGGATAGGCCACCAGCTCGCCGTCGAGGCCGTACTCGCGGATCAGCAACGCGCGCAGGGCGGCTTTCGGCGGGTGCAAAGGGGCAGGCATACGGAGGGCATACCGCGCCACCAGACAGCGCGCGAGCGCAGCGTGAGCGTCACCGCATGCCGGCGAAGGCACAGCGGAGCACGCGCAGCTCGACGGCGGCGGTTGCTTGGCACCGATGTGCGAGCGCCGAGCCGATCTGCAAACGCTCGCTCTCGGCCAGCCGGAGTGCGTCGCCGATCAACTCCGCGGCCTCGAACGGCGAAGCAAACGCCACGAGGTGCGTGCCCAACAAGGCATCGACGCGGCGCAATCCGGCTGACTTCAGGGCGCTTCCCAGGTCCGACTCGCTGACCCCGCGCAGGGCGCTACGCAGCGCCACGGTCGCCGGCAGTTGCGCCGTGGCGGCCGCCGCCGCGAGGTCCGGCCATGGATCCTCCGCCGGGAGATCGACCGCAAAGCGCCCCCCGGGGCGGAGGTTTCGGGCGACGAAGCGGGCCCATTCGGCAGCCGGACGCGCTGGTGGCGCGAAGGGCACCAGTAGGAGGGCGTCAAAGTCCCCAAAGTGGTGGTTGCCGGCCACATCCATGGCCACGACCTCGGCGTCAGGCTGCGCCGCGGCAATGGCCTCGGCCACCACCCGGCGGGGTTCCAGAACCGTCAGCTCCCCCTTGCTGCCCAGGGCGATGGCGACCGCCTTGGCAACCTCGGCATGGCCGGGCAGGCAAAGGAGCAGGCGGTCGGTGCTGCGCAGGTCCAGCACCTGCAGGGCGCGCGGCAGCCAAGGGAGATCGCAGGGGCGCATCGGCACGCAGCGTAGGGGTCAGCGGCATTCTGCCACCATGGCGGCGGCTTTCGCTGGCCCGGCCCTGGGTGGCGGAGACTGGCGTTGCGCGAGCCCACTGCCCCGGTATGGTGCGCCGATCTTGTGCTGCCGCCGGTTTGGTCCCCGGAGCTCGGCTGGCGCAGGAAGGTTCCGGAGGGCTACTACCATGTTTCTGCATCCATTGATCGGTCGTGCGGTTCCTACGTTCTTCTCGGTGGTGTTCGCCTCGGCGCTGATCGCGCAAGAGAACACGACTGCAACACCAACACCCGTCACTCCAGCAGCCGGCGTTACTCCGGCACCGAGTGCGGCAGATCCTGCCGCGCCGCCGTCGGCGCCTACCGCTCAGGGTGCTGGGATTCAGGGCACTGGGATGGCAAGTGTGATGGCGGCTACGGCGACGCTGCGCGTTTGGCCGACCGCCAACTCGCCGGTCTACGAAGGCACGGTTGCCAAGGACACCGTCCTACGCGTCGGTCGCAGCGAAGCCGGCTTCCGCGAAGTCCTCTTGCCGCTCGGCCCGATCGGCTTCGTGCACAAGAGCTTTGCCAACGAGCCGACGGCCGAGGGCAAGGTGGCGGTCAAGAGCAAGAGCGTCGCCTTCCGCTATCGCCCGAAGTCGGGAGAGGCGCCAGTCACCACGCTGCCAGAAGGCACGGAACTCTGGGTCACGGGCGAGCAGGATGAGTGGTGGAAGGTGCGCAACGCCAGCACCGTTTGCTGGGTGCTCGACACCGAGATTCAGGTGTTCGACAACCCACCAGAGACGATGACGCTCGCCTTTGCCGAGTTCGAGAAGGTGCAGCGGGCCGAGGTCACGTCGCGCATCGAGGCGATCGCCAAGGATCTCGAAGCCACGAAGATCGCGAAGGAGCGACGAGAGAAGCTGGCGGCGCTGCACGGGGACTTCGCCACCGAACTGAAGAAGGCACCGCGTGAGCAGAAACTGGCCGGCATCGCAGCTGCGACCGACGAGTTGCTCGCGCAGGCTCAGAATGACGCCGACCTGAAGCCGTTGGTCGAGGAGTTCAAGCGTCGCATCGGCACGCAGCAGTGGGTCGTCGAGGCGACGATTGTTCGTGACGAGCAGCCGAAGCCCGTCGAGGGCCTGACGCAAATGGCGCCGGCCGTCGTGCCGGACGCACTCGATCGCTTCCAGGCGATCGGCTTCCTGCGTTGGGTGAAGGGTCTGACCGGCGCCGGCCGCTACGTCGTCGAGAAGGGCGGCAAGCAGTTGTTCGAGGTCAATTGCCAGAGCGGTCGCTACGACCTGAGTCTGTTCGTCGATTGCGAACTTGGCCTGATCGGCGCCAGTCGCCGGCCAAACTTCGAGAGCCTGCGCGTCTTGGACGTCGAGAAGATCGAAGTCCTCGCCGCCCGTCTGTGATCGCCGCAACGCAGCAGCGCCGATGCCATCGGCCCTTGCTGCGCGTTGCCTGAGCTCGAACACCTCGGCGCCATGGCGCCCGTGCGCGAACCTGCGACCGCACCGCAGTTGGGCACCTGCGATGGCCGAAAACGACGGGACGCCGAGTTCCGTTGTGACCTACTCCTCCCCAAAGCGGGCCAGCGCTTGCCCCACGCCGCACCCTATCTGCGCTGCGGCCTTTGCCCTCGCTCTGGGCTCGTTGTCGGCGCAGGGGGCGGTGCCGTTCCTCGTGCCTGGGCCGGGACCAGGACCTGGGCCGGCGCCGCTGACCGAGGTCGCATCCGCATCCGAGTTGGTGCAGGCGGGAGAACGCGCACTCGAGGCCGAGGACCCCGTGGTGTCGTGGCGCACGTTTCAGGCCGCAGCGCTGGCGGCACCCAGCAACGAGGACGCGCGCATCGGCCTCGGTCGCGCGCATCTGTTGCTCGGCCGCGCGTCGATCGCGCAGGCCTATGCCGACCAAGCACTCCTCAGCGACGCGCTGTCCGAGCCGGCGATGACGCTGGCGGTGCGCGCGCGGATCCGGGCGCGGCAGTTCGAGGCGGCGATGCAGTGCGCCGCCGACTACACCGGCCGCATTGTTGCGCCGAGCGCACCCTTGCTGGCGGCGCAGGCGTCGGCGCTGTTCCGCGTGCAGCGGACCGAGGATGCGGGCTTGGTCTACAAGGCAGTCATCGAGCGCGATCCCCTTCATGCCGAAGCGCACCTCCGGCTCGGCTCCGGGCTGATGAACCCGCGCACTGTCGTCATCGGGCTCGAGATCCATGCTGCTGTCGCTGCCATGCAGCGCGGCGAGCTGGCCCGGGCCATTGCCGCCCTGTCGACGTGCCTCGCTGTCGATTCAGACAATCCGGTCGTACATCGACTGCTCGGGGAAGCACTGTTGCAGCAGCGCACGCTGGCCAGCATGGCAATGCGCGACGAGGCCTTCGCGCGACTGCGCACGGCGCTCGCGGCGCCCGATGTCGGCAGCCTGCCAATCGCCGACTTCATGCCTGCGTACGACCAGCTCACGGGCGCACGACGCGCCGTGGTCGAGCGTGCCATGGCGCTATTCGGCAGTCGGCTCAAGCGGATGATCGTGATCGGCGGCAAACACGATCTCCTGCTCGAAGTCGACCGCACGACAGACTCCGAGTCGCGTTCGATGCTGCGCGGGCGGCGGACGTTTGACGGGCGGGTGTGGGACGACGTGCGCGGCATCGGCGGATTGTCGGCAGCAACCGGCATCGAAGCACTCGACGAAGCGGCACAGCATGGGTTTGACACACTGGTGCACGAGTTGGCCCATCAGGTTCACTACTACGCGCTGAAGCCGGTCGATCAGGCGCGCATCCGGGAGCTGTACCACAAGGCAAAGCAACAGGGGTTCTGCCTTGACTACTACGCGGCCACCAACGAAGCGGAGTACTTTGGTCAGGGTGTCGAGGCATTCGTGAGTCTCGGCAAGCGACCTGGCGGCGAGACCACGCACGGGCACACACGCTTTGAGTTGTTTCGCGTCGATCGCGCGTTGCATGACTTTGTCGCTTCGATCGTCGACCGCGATCCGCTCGCAAGCGCTCGTCGTGTGGAGTTGCTCGAGGCTGCGATCGACGTGGCGCTGCGCTGTGGGCGGCCCGAGGATGCGGTGATCGCCGCGACGATGTTGCCCGAGGGCGACCTGCGCGTCGAAGCGACGGCGAAGGCGGCGGCAGCGGCGCGCGCAGCCACGAATTGGTGAGCGGCCGAAACGGTCCCGACGCGATCGTCGTTCCCTGCGGTCCTGGACGAACGTGCCGCTGGCGCTGGCAGCAACTCCGGGATCCTCTTGCCGACGTTGGCTGTTGGCACCGTCTGCACGGCAACTACGAACGCCCTGGTCGCGGTCTGGACACCCCTGACGTCGAGTGACGGGTGCTTCTGTGCAAACCGGAGCGGGCGATGGAACAAAGCCCGCGCCGGCGGGCTGAGCGTCACTTCACAGCGGAACGCAGCGCGACGAGGAAGCGCTCGAACTCAGCCTCGGCACGTCGAAGGCGGGTGTCCGCAGCGATGTGGCTTTTGGGCTCGGAGGTCCTGCGCAGTACCGGGAAGCCGGCGAGGTCTTGCTCTGGAGTGTCGGTGCGTCGATGGCACAACGAGCATTGGGCGGCGACGGTCGTGTGCTTCAGCGAGCCGTAGTCGCGAAACAGCACCTGGTCTTCGTCGGCGAGTTCGCGGAAGTCGGACAACTTGAGGTTGGCGCCGCGTTCGCGGAGCGTCTGGCGCTCCAGCCAGAAGGCGCGGAACGCGATGCCGTCGTGCGTCGTCGTCGTGTTGGCGACAGACAGTGGATCCGCGTTGGCGAAGATCTGCAGGCGCACGTCGATGGCGATGGATGTGGCTCGCGGCCGCCCCTGGTCGTCGATCGCTACGAGGCCCTGGATGAGCACGGCGCGCGTCTGCAGCGGGATCGAGGGCTGCAGCTTGTTGGCGGCAGCCTCGAGGTAGCCCTGAAGGTCCGGCTCGGCGGTCTCTGGCCATTGCACGAAGACGCGCGACCAGAGCAGCGAATGCTCGGCGTCGAACAGGCGCGACGAACGGCGGTCGAGTTCGACCAGGCGCCCGTGTGCTAGCGCTGGTTCGACGGCGGTGAGGCTCTCGAGCCCAAAGGTCGACAGGCTCGCGTCCTCGAGTGTGGCGGCGGGCAAGGCCAGCCGTTCGGCCGCGCGCAGCAGTGGCAGCAGCAGCTCAGAGTTGGCGTCGGTATCGAGCAACCGCCGGGCGGTGCGGAGCAGGTCGTTCTGCAACCAGATGCACGACTGCGGCCGCGAACGAAGGTTGGCGGCGAGTTCGCCGTCGATCGCGAGCAACAAGTCGATGAGGGCTGCAGATTCTGCTGCGGTGAAACGCTCGCGCGGCAACTGCAGGCCATCGCCGCCAAACCAGCGCTCGTCGCCGTCGCGGCCGTCGCGCTTCTTGAAGTACCAGCCGTTGGTGAAGAACTTCGATGCGCCGGAATGCTCGGTCGGCAAGGCAGCGGCGACCTCCGCTGGCTGCAGTCGCGCGAGCCAGATCGCTGCGAACACGCGGTTGGCCGGATGCTGCGGACCTTCGTCGTACGGGCTCCAGACGGCGTCGGGCTTCGGCAGGCCGCGGTCCTGATGGCCAGGTGGCTGCCAACGCGAGATCGGTCGGGTGGCGGGAGCCTGCGCGATCAGCGCCGAGAGGCCCGCACCGAGAAGCACGCCGAACAGGGGGGCGAGGGAGCCGAGCATGCGCGGAGGATACGGCTCGCGGCCGAGCGCCTGCACGTGTGCGTTGGCTTTGCCGTTGGCGCCGCGATTGGCGGCTGGCTCAGGTGCGCTGCAGTTGCATCAGCGGCATCACGATCGCGATGACAATGCCGGCGACGACGACGGCAAGCATGACGATGATCAGCGGTTCGATCAGCGAGGTCAGCTTCTGTGTCGAGAGGTCCACCTCTTCGTCGTAGGTTGCGGCGATGCGCTC
The DNA here is from genome assembly GCA_945871815.1 of Singulisphaera sp. GP187. Classification (GTDB taxonomy): domain Bacteria; phylum Planctomycetota; class UBA1135; order UBA1135; family UBA2386; genus SXPK01. The sequence continues at coordinate 24,325 of CAMBXM010000024.1, read as the reverse complement.
GAGCATCTCCTCCAGGTTGCCGGCTTGCTCGCCGACGCCGACCATGTAGGAGACCGTGGGCGGAAACGCGCCACTCGATTTCATCGGTGTGCTGATGTCGGCGCCTTCGAGCACTTTGTCGTGCACGTCCTGCAGAGCGTTCTGCAGGATCTTGTTGTCGAGTACGTTGCGCGTGACTTCGATCGCTTGCAGCGCCGGCACACCGGATCGGAGCAGTGTCGACAGCGTCACGGCGAAGCGCGCCATCGACTGCTTGCGCATCAGATCGCCAAACACCGGCACCGACAGTTTGAACCTGTCCCAGACCAATCGGCCCTTGTCCGAGTTGATGAACATCTGGAACGCGACCACCAGCAGCAACAAGCCGAGGAGCACGAGGAGCCAGTAGTTGACGAGGAAGTTCGACGTCACGATCAAGATCTCGGTCGGCAGCGGTAGGTCCTGGCCGCGCTTCTGGATGAGCTTGGTCACGTTGGGGACGACGAAGGTCATCAACACAGCGACGACGACCACGCCGACGCAGATCATCACTGTCGGGTAGACCAGGGCTGCCCCGACCTTGTTCTTGAGGCGCGTCTGCGCCTGCAAGAACCCGGCGAGGCGGCCAAGCACCTGCTCCAGGGCGCCCGATGACTCTCCCGCCTTGACCATGTTGGAGTAGAGGGGCGTGAAGTACGCGGGGTGCTGGAGCACCGCGTCGCCAAAGGGCATGCCTTGCGTGACCTTCTCGCGGATGTCGCGGAACGCGCTCTCGATGCGCTTGTCGGGGGCCTGCTCGATGACCATGCGCAGCGCCTCTGCCAACGGAATGCCGGCCTGCAGCAGCGACGCCATTTGGCGCGTCACCGCGGCGATCTGCTCCATGCGCTGTTTGTTGACCGTGGTGACGCCGGTGACGCCGCGGATCCGGACGCGACGAACGCCCTCCTTGCCCCGCTCGTTCAGGTCGGTGACGTAGAGCCGCTCCTTCTTGAGCTTCAGGCGTGCGTCGCGCGGGGTGTCCGCGTCGATCATGCCTTTCTTGGTCTTGTTGTCCGGGCCTACGGCCTTGTACTCGAAGATGGGCACGGCTATTGGCTCGCTGCGGGGTTCACGTCACGTCCAGTTGGGTGACGCGCAGGACTTCGTCCGGTGTCGTCAACCCCGCGAGCAGTTTGTCCACGCCGTCCATGCGCAAGGTGCGGAGGCCGCGCTCGAGGGCCGACCGCTTGATCTCGCTGGCGGTTGCCTTGCGCACGATTTGTTCCTGCACGGCACTGTCGATGGGCATGACCTCGTAGATGGCAGTCCGGCCGGCGTAGCCCGAATGGAAGCACTCGTCACAGCCGCGGCCGATCATCAGTTTGCCGTTCTGGAACTGCTCGCGCTTCAGCTTGAGGTCTTCGAGGTGGAACAGCATCTGCTCGTCGGGCTCGACCGGTTCGCGGCAGTTCGCGCACACGGTTCGCAGCAGTCGCTGGGCGACGACCAGCAGCATCGACGACGACACCAGATATGGCTCCACGCCGATGTCGATCAGGCGCGTAACGGTCGACGCGGAATCGTTGGTGTGCACCGTCGAGAACACCAAGTGGCCCGTCAGGGCGGCGCGGATGGCGATGTCCGCGGTCTCGTTGTCGCGCACTTCGCCGACCATCATGACGTCCGGGTCCTGACGCAAGAAGCTGCGCAGGCCGTTGGCGAAGGTCAGACCCTTCTTGACGTTGACTTGCACCTGACTGATGCCGTCGAGGTTGTATTCGACAGGGTCTTCGATGGTCAGGATGTTGAGGCTGGGCGCGTTGATCGCGTCGAGGCAGGCATAGAGCGTCGTCGTCTTGCCCGAACCCGTTGGGCCGGTGACGAAGATGATGCCGTGGGAGTAGTTGATGTAGCGCTTGATCGTGCGCTGGTTGTCGAGCGATAGCCCGATCTGCTCCAGGCTGTAGATCTTGGTCGTCTTGTCGAGGATGCGGAAGACGATGCGTTCCCCGCTGGTGACGGGCACCGAGCTGATGCGCACGTCGACGTCGCCATCGCCGATGCGAATGCTCGCGCGGCCGTCCTGCGGCAGCCGGCGCTCGGCGATGTCCATTTTGCCCATGACCTTGACGCGGCTCACGATCGCCTCTTGCGCGCGCTTGGGCACCGACTCCATGTCGTAGAGCACGCCGTCGATGCGCATGCGGACCTGGAGGCGGTCGGCGTAGGGCTGCAGGTGGATGTCCGAGGCGCGCAGTTTGAGCGCCTGGAACAGCAGCATGTTCACCAACTTGATGACCGGCGCCTTGTTCTGGTCGAGGAGGTCTTCGCTCTCCTGGATCTGGCCCGCGACCGCGACGATGTCGGTGTCCTCGATGTCCTCGAGGGCTTCGTCGACTCCGTCGGCCTTGTGGCGGTAGGCGCGGTTGATCAGGTTGGCGATCTCGGACCGCGGCGTCAGTACGCCTTCGACTTCGCAACGCAGCATCGTTGCGAGGTCATCCATCGGTTGCACTTCGAGCGGCTTGTGCGTCGCCACCTGCAGCACGCCTTCTCGAATCGCGATGGCGATCAGCCCGTGCGTACGGGCGAACTGCACCGGCACCTTGTGGATGAAGTCGCCAGGCACCCCGATGCCCTCGAGGCTTGGCCGGAACTCCATGCCGAGGAAGTCAGCGAAGAACTGCAAACACTTGGCTTCGGGCAGGAAGTTCTTGGTGATCAGAACCTGATCGAGGCCCAGCCCGCTTTCGTGTTCGGCGGCGAGAGCATCGTCGATCTGGATCTGGGTCAGCCCCGCCTTGCGCAGGAGCCCTTCGCGAATTCGATCCTGCAGCATGGTCACGAGATCACTGGCCTTGGTTGGGAGTCACGGGACCGCTGGGCGTAGCTTGCGTCTTCTGGCGATCGGGCCGGTGGTAGTACGGCATCTCGTTGTCGCTGAAGCGATCGATGTCCTCCAGCGACGTGCCGGTGTCCTCCAGCGTGCGGGCTTGCGCGGCGCTCGGGCTGGTCCACTTGCGATCGATGAGGCGCAGGCGCCGCGTGCCGATGTAGCGATCGGCTTCCATCTTCTTCTGCAGACTGAGTTGCCACAGGTCGTCGAAGTCGTCTTCGTCGAGAATCGTGGGCGTCACGAAGAAGTAGAGGTTCGTCTTGTTCGACGTGTCATCACTGCTGCGGAACAAGAAGCCCAGCAGCGGCAGGTCCTTGAGGAACGGGATGCCGCGGTCGCTGTGCGACTCTTGATCGTCGATCACACCACCGAGCACCATCGTGTCGCCGCTCGGCATCGTCACCTGCGTTTCGATCGTGCGGCGCACGACGATGCCGCCACCGGTCGCCGAGTTGGGGTCGAAGGCGCCGATGAAGCGCGAGACCTCGAGACTGATGTTGAGGCGCAAGTAGTTGTTCTTGCTGATCGTCGGCGAGATCTCGAGCGTGATACCGGCGTTGCGGGGCGTGCCGACGCCGGACTGCGTCGTGGCGTTGCCCTGGTTCTGCGTCAGGGTCGGACGCTCCTCTTCGGTCGTTACGGTTGCCGGTGAGTTGTTGTTCACCAGCACGCTCGGCATCGACAGGATGTTGGCGCGATCGTCGGTCGACAGTGCGTTGACCAGTGCCGGGACGGCGAAGTCGCCGCCGCTGATGATGCCGCCGGTCACACCCTGCAGCGGGTTGTCGAAGTCAGGCAGGCGAGTGTCTGGGATGCCGTCGTCGTCGTTGTCTTGGAAGGTCGACAGACCGAAGTTCGAGAAGCCGAAGCCGCGGGTGAAGTCGCCGTTCTGCTTGAGGTCGATCAAGCCGAGTTCGACGCCGAAGCGGTCGAGGTCGCCAGTGGTCAGTTCGACCAGGGCACACTCGATGAGCACCTGGGGCTGGCGCTTGTCGAGTTCGTCGATGAGCGAGACGATCTGCTTGTACTTGGTCGCTGCGGCTGAGATCAGGAGGCTGTTGCTCTCCTTGTGCACGCGGATGACGGTCGGACGGGGGCGGCGCGAACTACCGGCGCCGGGTTGGCCTGCCTGGGCCTGCTGGTCGGCGCGCTGGTCCTCCGCCACGAACTCATTGAGCGTCCGTTGCAGGTCCTCGGCGAGCACGTTCTTCAGTGGGATCACGGAGGCCTGGCCATCGAATGGTTCTGGCGGCACATCGAGTCGGGCGACGAGCTCGAGTGCTTCGCTCACCTGCTCCGCAGTGCCGGACAAAACCAGCGCCTTGAGGGCTGGGTTGACGACGACCTTCATCTGACTCTGCCCACCTGCCTGCATCGGCGCTCCCGACGCGCCGGCTTGGCCGGACTCCGCGAGTGCCTGTTGGCGGACGCGCGAACGGTTGTCGAGGATCTCGGTCAGGATCGGTTCGAGTTCTTCCGGGGCCGCGTGCTCCAGGCGGTGTACTTGGGTGACGAGTTCTGGGGACTCGACCGGCTTGTCGACCAACTGCAGCAGCTTGACGGCGTCGTAGACCTGCGGCCCAAAGCCCTGCAGTAGCAGAGCCGTGTTGTTACCGGCAGTTCCGAACGTCAGACTCGCAGCGCCAGCGGCGGCACCGGCTTGCGCGAAGAACGGGCGCAAGGCGTTGGTTGCGATGTTGGCGTTGATGTTCTTCAGCGGGACGGTCGTCAGGATCGGCACGCCGGTCTGGCTCCGGTACTCCTCGATCGACTCGAGCGCCACGTAGCGGGCGCTGCTGTTGACGTCGCGCGCACGCTGGCCGCTCATCGAAACGATCTCGAGCAGTTCCTGCTCTCCCGTTCCGCGCGGCAGCAAGGCGAAGCCCTTGATGTAGAGCATCGTCTGGAAGAAGCCGAAGAACTCCTTCACGAAGCCGTCGCGATTGAACGTGAAGGTGCCGAGGAAGCTGACGCGCGTGCCGCTGGGACTCTGCTGCAGTTCGTTCTCGTTGAAGTAGAAGCGGTAGCCCGTCATCTCCTGGGCCCACTTCACGAACTCCTTCAGGTCCATGCCCGAAGTCTCGCTCATCGAGAACACGATCTTGTCGCCCTTGACCTCCATGCGCGGTTTGCCGGCCTGCGGCTCCTGCGTGCCTCCGACCTGCTCGGGGGGTGGCGTCACCGGTGGTGGCGTCTGCGCACCCAGGGCAGGGAGGAACGTCCCGGTCGCAAAGGAAGAGAGAGCGAGAGCGATGGCAAAGCTGGACGCGGCAGTACGGCGCGGCGCAGCGGGCATCAAAGCGGCCGACAGCGAAGCGAACATGGCGCGGCGCGACGAACGGCGGATCGGATCGGACATCAGCGTGGTTTCCTGCTGCTTGGGCCGGAGTGGCGTGACCGTTTGATTCTGAGCGGCCTCCGACGGAGCGAGCGAGGTTTTTATTTCGCTCGGCAGGCGCAAGGAAGTGCGTTCTCGTGGTTTCCGACTTTGCGGTTGCTTGAGTTGCCCATGGGGCTCTGATCTTCGCGCCGCAGCGAAGGTGATTTCGCAGGTCGGTTGTGCGCGCGCATGAAGCTCTCCGAACTCATCGTGCAGGACCTAGTGGAGGTGCCGCTGCGAGCCGCCGACAAATGGCAGGCTCTCTCGATTCTCGCGGCGCTACCGGTGCGCTCGGGCCGCTACTCCGCGGCAGTGGCGCCGATGATCGAGCGCGCGCTGGTGGAAAGGGAGCGCAGCATGTCGACTGGCATGGAGCACGGCATCGCAATCCCACACGCCGCGGTCGACGGCATCGATGACTTGCTCGCGATCCTGGCGCTTGCCCCGGATGGGATCCCGTTCGAGGCCGTGGACAAGAAGCCCGCGCAGATCCTGGTCGGGCTCATTTATCCGCGACACAAAAAGCTGATGCACATCAAGACGCTGGCAGAAATCGCGCGCATGTTGGCGCGCGCCGATGTCAGGCAGCGCTTGCTGCTGTGCAAGACTCCCGCCGAGGCCATCGCGGCCCTGCGCGAACTGGATGCCGCCCGCGCCCCTTGAGCGGTCCGCGGTAACGAGCGAGCCGTCGCTGCCCGCTCGCACCTTCGGCCCGGCGACGCCATGGTCGGTGCCGCCTGCCGTGGTGCGGCGGGGTAGCCAGTCGACCCGCGACAAGTTGCTTCCAGCAGCTATGTTGGGGCCGATGCCCGAGTCCGGTTTTACCGTTGATGCTGCCGTCGCCAGCACCGTCGCGCCGCCGCGTGCTGGGTGGTGGTCGGCAGCGGTAGCTGCGGGACTGCTTGGCGCTGGCGGGGCTTTGTGGTGGGCCTCCGTGTCGACCTGGCGCGCGGTTTCGGTGGGCGTGCCCCTATTGCCGTTCGACGAGCGGGTGCTCACTGCGTTCACGTGCGCTATCGGTGCTGGCATCGGCGTCGCTTGGCAAGCGCGCAGGCGTTCCTTCATGGCACTCGCGGCCGCGCTCATCGGTGCCGTTGTGCTCGCGGCCATGGCCGTCGCAACCATGTCGCCGCGCACTGCCTCGACCACCTTTGCGGCCGTGCCACTCTTGGCGCTGCCCTTGGCGTCTGCCGCGGCGCTGCTCGCCGCCATGGTTGGCGGTCGGGCTTCCGGCGGCGCAACGCTGCTCGCTGGTGCCGGGCTCGGCGCTGCAGCATCCCTGTCGATCCTGTCGGTGTTTGCGGTGCCTGAGTGGGCGCCGGTCTTCGCCACTGGCGCCGTGCTCTGGCTTGCCGCGGCCACGCTCGCGCCCCGCGCGGTCGTCGCCTCGAGTCGTGTCGCAGCCCGAGCGATGCCGTCGCTGGCGCTTCCGGCCGGTGCCGTGCTGGTCTGGTTCGTCTGCATCCCCGCCGGTCTCGGCGAACAGTCAATGGCGTGGCCTGGCGCTGACTGCAGTGCTGGCGCATTTGCGGCCGCCGCGCTTGGGTTCGGAATGGCGGCGCGCCTACCACTCGCGACCCTGGCGCGCGCCAATGGCCTCGCCACGGTAGTGCTCGCCGCGTTCGCCGCGGCCGCTGCAAGCGACCCGTTGTCGCGAACGACCGGCATTGCCGTTGCCTCGGCGTTTCTGCTCGCCAACGCCATGGGCTCCGGCTCGCCACGCGAACTCCTCGCTGCGGGCGGGCGCGCTCTCGCAGGGGCGATCCTCGGCGTCGCGGGTTGCCAGATCGGGCTCTCGATCGGCGTGGTCGCGGCGGTGCTCGCAGTAGGGGCGTCGCTCGCCCTGGTGCGACGAACGGCGCTAGGCGGCATCAGCACAATCGCCGGTGGCTTCGCGGTCGTCGTGTTCGGCGGCGCGACGTCGTCGTCCTCGGCGACCGAAGATGTCGTGCTCGGGCGTTCGGGAACGGCCCGGGCCAGCTGGTCTGCGCGAACGCAGCAGATCACCCTGGCCATCGACGGCCTCGAAGTGGATCGCGCGGGTCCGTCGTGCGACCATGCGACGCTGCTGATGTTTGCGGCGATGGCGCTCGCGCCCGACCGCGGGACCATTGCGGTATTGGGCCCGCACACGGGGCGCTTGCGCGCGTGTGCGCGCGACTTCCAGCTCGATGCCGTCGCCTGGATCGAGCCGTGCGCCGATGCCATCGCGCTGCAGCCACGCTTGCAGGCCGACGGTCCTGTGGCTCCTGCGCCCGGTGTGTTGCAGCCCAACTTGGCGGGAGCCGCGCCGGCACTTCTTGGCAGCCGCACCTTCTTGCTGCACGTGCCGCTGGGGAGTTGTGCTGCGGTCATCGATGGCACGCTGCTGGGTGCGGCACTTCCAGGGCGGGCGACGGTTGCCGAACACGCCGCCATGCGTCGAGCTGCGACGAACGGTGCGGTGCTGCAAGCAATTGCCCTCGACACCGCTCCGCCTGATCTGCTGCTGTCGGCGCTCGCGAGTGCTGCCGTGGTGCATCCGTGGTGCGGGGTGTTCCTCTTCGAGCGCACACTGCTGCTTTGCGGACTTGCCCGCCCGCCTGAGTGGGATCGCATCGCCGAAGTTCTCGATGGCCTGCCAATCGCCGCCCGTTGGCACTTGCACTCGGCTGGTCTTGGCAGCGTCGGCGATCTGCGGTCGGCCCTGTTGGCCGAACTGGCGCCGCCGCTGGTTGCCCCGAGTGAGGCGACGCCACTTCCTGCCGTGCGATCGGCGTCGGGCTCGCCGAACGCGACCTTGGACGCGAACGCGGCAGCGCTCGCCAGCGTGGTGCGTTCGAAGCTCGATGCCACCGGTCGCGCCCGGTTGCAGGCGCTGACTGCGGACATCGGGGCCTGGGCGCTGGCCGAACCAGTGCTCGCGAAGGCGCTGCGGGAACGGCCGTTGTCGGTGCTCCTGCGGCGCGAGGTCTTGGCGATTGCGGTTCGCATTGCCGAACGCTCGATTGCGGCGGCGGACCCGGCCAACCCAGCCCAGGTCGCTGACGCGAGTGTCTTGGCGGCGCGCTTTTTTCATCTCGGGTCGCCGTCGCCGATCCTGCAGGCTGCCCTGGCCTTGCCGGATCGCAAGGACCAGCGCGTCCGCGAACGGCGCAACGCGGGTCGGGCGGCACTGGCGCTCGACGCGGGCTTTGCCGCCGATGCGCCGCCGCTCTTGCGGCCAGTCCTCGCCGGCCTTCAGGCGCACTCGCCGCTCGCCGATTGGACCGAGTTGCCGCCAGCGGAGCGCCTCGCCGAACTCGCGGTTGGCGATGGTCCGCTGGCGATCGCGTTGCGCCACCGGTTCCGTTCGCGTTCCGCCGCCGCACTGGTGGCGCAATGGGGCGCAAGTGCGTCGCCACCTGCCGCGCTGGCGGCATTGCGGGAGCTGGCGGATCCATTCGTCATCGAAGCGGCGGCGGTGGCCCTGCGCGGGCGTGGGGCCGAGGCTGAGTTGCTCCGCATCTGGCGCGCTGATTTGCCAGCAACGGCTTCCATTCTGGCCTTTGCCGATGGGCCCGCGGCGCAGCGGCAGGCGCTTCAGGTCGCGCTCGGAGGGCGAACCGATCGCGCGTCGCTCATGCTGCTCGGTCGCGGGCTCGTCGATGAGGACCGCGCCGTGCGCACGGCGGCCGGCGCTGCCCTTTTCCGTTCGATCGGCGAGCGCATCGTCTACGATCCTGAATGGCCAGTCGATCGCCTGCGCGATGCGGCGGCACAGCTCGCAGAACACTCGCAACTGCAACGGACCCCAAGATGACGGAGACGGTGTCTTCGCTGGCTGCCCTGCTCGGCGGTCGCGTCGTCGGAAACGGCAACCAGGCGATTACCGGTGTCGCCGACCTGCGTATGGCCGGTCAGGACAAGATCGGCTTCGTGCGCGACACGAGGTACCGCGACGCGGCGCGCACGACCAAGCTCGGTGCCCTCATCACGTTCGACGAGCTGGAAACTCCGGCGGCGCAGATCGTCGTCGCTGACGTCGGGCTCGCCTTCGCGCGCGTGGCCCTTTGCTTCCATCCGGTGCCGCGGGCAGCGATGCGCTCGATCCATCCGACGGCAGTCATCGACTCGGAGGCCCATCTGGACGGCGCCGTAGAGGTTCACGCTCGCGCGGTGGTCGGCAAGGCGCGTATCGGAGCCGGAACGGTGGTCATGGCAGGGTGCGTGATTGGCGACGATTGCCAGATCGGGGCCGACTGCGTGCTCTATCCGCAGGTGACCCTCTACCGCGGGGTGGTGCTCGGGAACCGCGTCGCGGTGCATGCCGGCGCGGTGATCGGCAGCGACGGGTTTGGCTACGCCATGGATGGTGCGCAGTTCGTCAAGGTGCCGCAGTTGGGTGGGGTCCGAATCCATGACGACGTCGAGATCGGCGCCAACTGCACGATTGACCGCGGTGCCATTGGCGACACGCAGATCGGCGCCCGCACCAAGATCGACAACCTCTGCCATGTCGCGCACAACTGCGTGATCGGCGAGGATTGCGCATTCGCAGCGGCATCGTTGGTTGCTGGCAGCACGGTGATCGGCGATCGCGTGATCCTGGCTGGGCACGCTGCCGTGGGCGGCCACCTCAAGATCGTCAGTGACGTGCGCATTGGCGGCAACTCCTGCATCTTGGCCAACGTCGACGCGCCTGGGGACTACATGGGGCATCCACTGATCGAGAAGCGCCGGTGGATCCGCACGATGGTCGCGCTTCGCGATCTGTCCGACCTTCCCCGCAAAGTCGACGTGCTGGAGAAGCGGTTGAACCAACGCAACGGAGAGGGTCTTGGCCGCAGCTGAAGTGTCCCTGTGGTCGCGCCGGGGGGTTGGCTCATTCGCCGCATTCGCCGCCGTCGTCGCCGTCCTGTTCGGGTCCTGTGCATCGCGGTTGCGCCGGGCGGATGTGCTCGAAGTCGATGTGTGCGTCTATGGCGCAACTTCCGCCGGCATCATCGCGGCAGTCCAGGCGCAGCGGTTGCATCGCAGCGTCGTATTGGTCGACTGCGACGCCTGGATCGGGGGCATGACGACCGCCGGGCTCGGTGCCACGGATGTCGGGGCCGACGCGGCGATCGGCGGGCTCACGCGCGAGTTCTACCGCGGCTTGCGTCGTCACTACGACGACGCCGCAAGCTGGACTCGAGAACCCCGCGACAAGTTCTCCGGGCGCGGCCAGGAGAAGGGCCGCGATGTGGCATTCACCTTCGAGCCTCGGGTCGCCAGCGCCGAGTTTGCGCGCATGCTGGCGCAAGCGGGCCTCGAACCGATCGTCGACCGCATCGACCGATCCCCCGTCGGAACCACGAAGTCCGGCGCCCGACTCGAGGAGATCACGACGGAGAAGGGCCGCAGGATTCGCGCTCGCGTGTTTCTCGATTGCTCGTACGAAGGCGACCTGATGGCGGCTGCCGGTTGCGGCTCGGTCGTCGGCCGCGAAGCCAATGCGACCTACGGCGAGACGCTGAACGGCGTTGCCGTGTGGCAGGCAGAGAAGCACCAGTTCGCGCAGCGCGTCGATCCGTATGTGCGGCCGACGGACCCTGCGAGCGGCCTGCTGCCAGGCATCGACGCGAGCGAGGACGAGCCCGATGGCACCCAGGATCGGCGCGTGCAGGCATACTGCTACCGCCTCTGTGCGACGGATGATCCACAGAATCGCGCTGCCTGGCCAAAGCCCGCAGCCTACGACGAGCGCGCCTTCGAGCTCCTGCTCCGTTGGTTCGATGCCGGCAACACGATGGCGCCCTGGCACCCAGTGCCGATGCCCAACCGCAAGACCGACAGCAACAACAACGGCGCGTTCTCGACCGACGCGATCGGCCTCAATTGGGGCTATCCCGAGGCCAGCTACGCCGAGCGGGACCGCATTGTCGCCGCGCACCGCGACTACCAGCAGGGGCTGATGTGGACGCTGGCAAACCATCCGCGCGTGCCATTCTCGGTGCGAAGCGAGTTCCAACGCTACGGCCTCGCCAAGGACGAGTTTGTCGCCACGCAAAACTGGCCGCCGCTGGTCTACGTGCGCGAGGCGCGGCGCCTACTGGGCGAAGTGGTCGTCACCGAGTCGCACTGCACCGGCGCGCGCGTCGAACCCGATCCGGTCGGTCTCGGCGCCTACGCGATGGACAGCCACAACGTGCGTCGCCACGTCGTGAACGGCGCGGTCAGAAACGAAGGGGACGTCCAGGTGCGAGTGCGGAAGCCCTATGGCATTCCATACCGCGCGCTGCTGCCGCGCCGCGCTGACTGCAACAACTTGCTGGTTCCGGTCTGCGTCTCGGCGAGCCACATCGCGTTCGGCTCGATCCGCATGGAGCCCGTGTTCATGGTGCTGGCACAGTCGGCGATGATCGCGGCTGACATCGCGATCGAACGCAATCTGCCCGTGCAGGACGTGCCGTACCCCGAGCTCAGCCAGCGCTTGCGCGCGGCCCACCAAGTCCTGGAAGCGCCACGGTGACAAGGCGTGCGTGACCGCGTCCCGAACTTCGGGCACGATCGATGCATGCGCAGGTCCACGTTGGCGTTCTGGCTGAGTTCATTCTCGATCATCGTCGCCCAAGATCCTCAGCAGGGATCGACGAGTGCCGGCGTACTAGCGGCTCAGTTTGCCGCCCGCCTCGATGTGCTGTGCCAGCCGCTCGTCGACGCCGAAGTGGCGGTGGGGTTCGTTGTCGGCATCGTCGACGGTGACGCATCCCTGGTTCGCGGCTACGGTCGCGTCGACCCAAGCAGCGACCGCGCTCCCGACGCCGCGACGGTCTACGAGATCGGTTCCATCAGCAAGGTGTTCACGGGCCTCTTGCTTGCCGATGCGATCACGCGCGGCGAAGTCGCGGCGGACGACCGGGTGCAGAAGTGGCTGCCCGCGGGCATCACCCTGCCGCGAACCGAGGTCAACGAAGTGCTGCTTTGGCATCTGTCGGCGCACGTCTCCGGCTTGCCGCGTCTGCCTGATGGCGAGTCGCCGGATCCGCAGAACCCGTACGCACACATGGATCGGGTCGCGGTCTACGCCGCAGCGTCCAAGTCGCTGTTGCGCAACGAGCCCGGCAGCACCTACGAGTACAGCAATCTCGCTGCCGGCTTGCTCGGCCAGCTCCTGGTCGATCGAGCTGGTGTTGCTTCGTTTGAGGCGCTGTTGGCGCAACGCGTCACCGGGCCGCTGTCGATGGCAGATACGGTGGTGGAGTTGACGCCCGTGCTGCGCGAGCGGTTTGCACCGCCCTTCGCCGCCGACCTAGCGTCCGATCACGAATGGGACCTCGCCGCACTTGCTGGCGCCGGCGGGATCCGTTCGACCATGCGCGACATGCTCGCCTTCGCGAGCGCGCAGTGCTCGACGCCGGCCGATGCGGGCCTTGCCAAGTCGATCGCGCGTTCGCACGAGAAGCAAAAGGAGCTGCCCGGAGGTGCTGGGATCGCCCTCGGCTGGCACCTTGCGCGGGGTGGCGCAGTGCTCTGGCACAACGGCGAAACCGGGGGCTTCCACAGCTATCTCGCAGTGCAACCGGGCAAGGCTCGCGCCATCTGCATCCTCTGCAACACCGCGACTGCGACCGTCGACGCACTAGGCGAACGCGTGTTGATGCTGCTCGGCGGTGGCGAGCCGAAGCCGCTGAAGCTCGAACGGCCCGTTGCGGTCGATCGCGAGACTCTGCAGCGCTATGTCGGCGTCTATGAGGTGAAAGACGGAGTTGCGATGGCGGTCACAGTGCGCGAGCGCGGGCTCTATGCGCAGATCTCGGGGCAACCGTCGCTGCGTCTGTTCGCGCGCTCCGAGACCGAGTTCTTCTACCGGCAAGTGCAGGCTACGGTCGCATTCCAAGTGGACGGCGGGGCCTGCTCCGGACTCGAGCTGCGACAAGGCGGCAGTGCATCGACGTGGAAGAAGCTGGCGCAACGGATGCGATGAACCAAGCGTCGCGATTGGAGTCGCGGCCTCGAACCGGCACAATCCGCGCGTGCGCACCGATCCTCGCGAGCTGAACGGCAAGACCTTCGACCTACTGGTTGTCGGCGGTGGAATCCAAGGCGCGGCGATCGCGCGCGAGGCTGCGATGCGTGGCCTGTCGACACTGCTGGTAGAGGCCCGCGACTTCGCCATCGGCACGAGTTCGCGCAGTTCACGGCTCGTGCACGGCGGTTTGCGCTACCTGCAACAGGCCCATTTCAGCTTGGTCCGAGAGGCGCTGCATGAGCGCGAACGGCTGTTGCGGCTCGCACCGCATCTCGTACGGCCGTTGCCGGTGCTGTTGCCGTTCTATCCCGACAGCGGTGGCTCGAGATTCCTGGCTTGGCTGGGCGTTCATGCCTACTCCTGGCTCAGCGGCCGCAGCACGATGCCAAGTCCGCGACGTATGAGTGGCAAACAGGCGTTGGCGGCGTTTCCTGGCCTGCGCTCGCGGGGCCTGCGCGGCGCGGTCCAGTACTACGACGCCGCTACCAGCGACGCTCGATTGACGCTGGCCAACGTCGTGGCCGCTGTCGAGGCCGGTGCTCGCGTCAGCAACCATTGCGAGTTGCTCGGTGCCACACCCGACGGGGCGTTGCAGTTGCGCGACGGCGTGACGGGCGCCGAAGTCGTCGTGCGTAGCAAGCACGTGGTCAACGCCGGCGGCCCACGCGCCGACGCAGTGCGACGCTTGTTTGCGCTCGAGGGCAGCAACCTCGTGCGCACGAGTCGAGGCAGCCACCTGATCCTCGACGCGCGTCCAGGCGAGACCTCGTTGGCCGCGTTTCTGCCCGATCGCCGGATCCAGTTCGTCGTGCCGCACCAAGACGGGACCGTCACCGGTACGACCGACATCGACGAAGATGTGACCGAAGCCGACCCGACGGTGCCCGAAGCCGATCTGCGCTATCTCCTCGAGGCTCTCGGCTACCTGCTCGATCCCGCGCCGACCGTTGGCGATGTGCGCTTTGCCTACTGCGGATGGCGGTCGCTCCCAGCCGGCAGAGGCCCCGCTGGCGCGCTCAATCGCGAGGCTTTCCTGGTGCGTGAGTCGGTCACCAGCGGCGAACTTCACACCGCAGTTGGCGGCAAGTTGACGACCCACCGCGCATTCGCCGAGCGCTCGATCGCGCAGATCTTCGGCATTCGCGGCGACGACTCGCCGACACGCACGACGGCGCTTCCCGGTGGCGACGGCGCCCGCGATGTTCGCGACCCACTGTGGTGGAGGCACGGCAGTCGTGCGCCGCAGTTGCGCGAACTGGCCCGTCGTGAGCCGCACTGGCTCGAACCTCTCTGTGCCCATCGGCCGTTGCTTGCGGTCGAGGCCATCTATGCGCTGCGCGAATTGGCGGCAGTCACGTTCTCGGACTTGATGCTGCGGCGATTGGTCCACCTCCAGGGGCCGTGCATGCGACGAGAATGTCTGCGCCGAGCTCACGACCTGTTCGTGATGGAGCGCGGCACTGCGATTGACGGTGTGTTCGACGCGGCAGCCAGTTTGCTCGAACGCGAGGTCGCGCATCTGACCGGCGGGCTGGTCGATGTCGCAGTCGCTGTCGCCGCGCGCTGACCGTGCGTCTGTCGACGCAGCGGGCCAGAGCTTCAGCGGGCCCGAGTATGGCGCGGGCTCACAGCCGTTGCGGACGGGCTACAGCCCGAGTTGCTGACGGGCTACAGCCCGATGGTCCACGCCAAGCCGTTGCTGCTGACCACGCCGAACGGGTTTGCGGGCGCGAACACGGCTGCCTGCGTGTAGATGGTGACGCCCACGAAGGCCGGCACGGGCGGGATCGCCAGCGGCTGCTCGAAGGTGGAGGTTCCGTTCAGCACCGCCACGTAGGTGTCGTCGAGGCCGACGTAGATGGTGCAGCCTGGAGCGCTCGGCGAGATTGGGCTGTTCGCTTGCACGCCGCTGAGAACGAACAGTCCCAGGGTTCCGCCCGGTGGGACATTGGTTGCCGTCAGCGTGAACGTCGTGTTGATCGACGGGCGACCGAGCGCTCGATGCGACAGCGGCAACGTCAGATTGCCGAGGTTCCGAACGACGGCCGCGACGATCGCTTGGCTGAGGTCCGTGGGCCTGGGATCGACGGCGTTGTTACCCATCGAGATGCCGGCGATGACGTCGTCGAACAGCGAAGACACCGAGCCATAGCTGAAGACAATGTCACCGTTGGCAAACATCTTGGCCTGGAAGGTGCTCGATGTGCCGGGCTGCGAGTAGCCAGGGACGCCATCCCACGTCGCCATGCAGAAGGATGGGTCGTTGTTCGACCAGTAGAAGGCGCCCGCCGCCGACAGGTCGTAGTCGCTCCAATGCGGCGCGATGCGTGCGCCTTCGCCGTTGACACCGAGCATGTCGTTGACGAGCGGCTGGAACTCGGAGGCGATGTTGCCCTGCAGATCGAGGTAGCCGTTGTCGCTGGCGCCGAAGCTGGTCACCGCTAGGGAACCGAACGGGAACGAACCCATCGGGCCAGCCGTGAGGTTCCGAACCATGACTTCGTCACTCATCGGCACCGCCGTACCCAATACGAGGTAGCTGGTGTCGAGGCCTGGGCCTTGCTGCGTGGTGTAGACGTTGCCGGCGCGAGTGAACTGGATGCTGCGCAACGACAGGTCGGTCGGGTTGGCGCCGCCAGTCGGCGTGAACAACTCGTAGATCGCGCTCGGAGCCGAGATCGACTGCGTCGGGCACCCAGCACCGTAGGGCAGGGGATCCCCCGCCAGTTGCGGGTACGAAGTTGTGGTGCACGTCGACATCGACGCGAACGCACCCGAATGCGAGTTTGCAGCAGACGTCAGTGGCTGCAGCTGAATCGTCGAGTTGGCCAAGTCGAAGCCGTTGCCGAGGAAGGTCTCGTAGCCCGTTCCGGCGTTGATCGTCGCGGGCAACACAGTGCTCCAGTCAAGGGCACTCGCGGGCGCGCCCTGACCTCCACTGATGCCGACGATGCTGGTCATCACCGGCGTTGACATCGTCGCGCCGTAGCGGAGGAAGATTGTCCCGGTGCTCTGGAGCACCAGCTCCATGTTGGCCTGGACCGCCACGTTGCCGAACCGCGGCACCGACTTCCAGACGATCGATGCCTGCGCACCGTTGCCGACGAACGTCACGGCGCCACCGCCTGCCGGGTTCCAGTCGTCCCAACACAGTGCGATGCGAGGGCCGAGGGTCCGGAAGTCGACTTCGTTGTCGAAGTAGTCAGCGCCGAGGCCGCCGAACGCGGTGGCCGCGACGTCGCCGAGCCAGACGTAGCCGTTGGAGCAAACCGAGACGGTGGTGTACTGCGAACCGGCGAAGGGAAAGGAGAAGCCAAGGCCGACCGTGCGGACGGCGTCGTCGCCGAGCAGCAGATTGGTTCCCGATGGCGTGTTTGCCAGCGTCGAGCACTGAGCCGAAACGAAGCTGCTGAGAATGGCTGCGGTGAGCAGCGCCGATAGAGTCGTTTGCATCGTGATCTCGCCGGGTGAGGTGGCGAGCTTCGGTGCCGGAGGAACGGACGGGATATAGGTCCCGGAGCATAGAAGTGGTTTCAGAAAGCGCCAGCGGCTGCGGCCGGCACGTGGCCGATGGCCGCGCCGCGAACTCGCCGCGGCAGCTAGGGGCTGCGCGACGAGTCCGCCCTCTGCGCTCGACTTTCGGTGCTCGGCTTCGCCCGCAGGCCAATCGGGAAACCACGTCCACTGAGGGTCCTGGACCTTGGCGCGCGGCCAGCGCCATGGCCTCGGATTCGGACAGAAGGGTCTGCGGGCCGACAGCCAGACGATGCGGTGTGCCGCAGTCCAGCAGCGGCGGGCTCAGCAGCGCAGGGCGCGCACGCTGCCGTCGTCGGCGAGAACGGCGAAGGCCGCGCGCTTGCCGACGGCAATCGCACCGAACTCGTTGGCGCCGACGAGCGCAGCCGGGTTGGTGGCGGCCGCGCGGGCGAGGGCAAAGCTGCCGGCCATTGGCACCATCAGCAGAAAGTTCTGGGCCGCTCGCGCCATGGTCAGCGCTGAGCCGGCGAGGTTGCCGTTCCGGTCGCGAACGACTCCATCGCTGCTCTGAACACTCTCGTTGGCGAGTTGGTAGATGCCGTCCGGCATGCCCATCGCTGCCGTGGAGTCACTCACGAGTACGGTGCGGTCTGGTCCGAGTACGCGGTAGGCGTTACGGAGCATCGCTGGGTGCACATGAACGCCATCGGCGATCAGGCCGCATGCGAGGCGATCTTCGTCGAGACTGAGGCCGGCGATTCCGGGTTGCCGGTGATGCAGTGGGCCCATCGCGTTGAACAGGTGCGTGGCCATTGCCGCGCCGGCGTCGACGCAGGCGGCAAAGCCGTCGGTTTGTGCGACGTGACCGAGGGCTACCGTCACACCGGCCTGTCGCAACCGCGCGACGGCGGCCGCGGCGCCGGGTCGACTGCTCGCGAGCGTCAGTAAGCGTAGGTGTCCGCGGGCGGCCTGCAGCAGGGCCTCGATGCGCGGCAGCGACGGCTCAAGGAGCGCCGTCCGGTCGTGGGCGCCCGCTACTTCCAGGAACGGACCTTCCACGTGCATGCCGAGCGGCGTTGCGCCGGCGTCGGGCTGCGACTCGATCCACGATGCGGTCGCGGCGACCTGCGCCAGCAACTGATCCCACGGCGTCGTGATCAGCGTTGGCAAGAACGCGACCGCGCCGCCGTCGAGGACGGCACGCGCGACTGTCGCGAGGGCCGCGGGCGTGGCTTCAGCGCAGCTACTACCGCCGCCGCCATTCACCTGCAGGTCGACCAAGCCCGGCAACAGGGTGCCAGCGACGAAGCGGGCATTGGGCGATGGTCTCTCGGTGTCGATGGTCGCGATGCGACCGTGCTCGATCACGATGCGCACGCGGGCGGCGATCGTGTGCGGCAGGACGGCGAGTTCGGTTGCTAGCTCCAACGACGACACACTTAAGAACGTAGCGTCGAAGCTGCAGCGAAACACGAGCGTGCCGTGTCGTCCCCGCTACCATCCCCGGCTCGCTGCTCATGCGCACTACAGACCTCGCTGCGATTGCGATCCTCTCGCTTGCCGGTTTCGCCGCCGGACTCTTCGCCACCAGCTGCCGTCGTCCCGAGCCCAAGTTCGGCGAGCTCGGCATCCACAGTGAGGTCTTCCGCCTGCAACGGAAGCCGGGCGACCCGATGTTGGTGACTCCGCCGCTGTGGCTCGAGCTGCCGATGTTGCGCGAGGACTTCGACCTGCTGGCGGATGTCGAGCTGGGCGAAGGCGCCGAGGTCGATCTCGTCTTGCGGCGCGTCGAGCCGCGCTATCTGCAGGGCGTGTCGTTGCCCGGCCACAGTCGATTTGCAGCGCTCCGACTGTCTACAACGACAGGCGGCGATGCGTGGCGTACACCGACCAGTGCGCTATTCGGGGAGGTTGGCGGAGTGCGGCTCGGTGCCGGCATCCCGGCTACGATTCAACTGCAAGCGCGCGGTCGTGTCCTCACGGCAAGCGTGGCGGGCAAGCACCTGCCGCCGTTCACAGCCGAGGACGACCACGGCAGCCTGGCGGTGATTGCGCGCGGCGGAACGGCCGCGATCAACTCGATGTCGGTGGTGCCGCAGAGTCGTGGGGGACAGTGGTCACCTTGGCTGCTGGCTCTAGCTTCAAGCCTCGTGCTGAGCGCCCTTGCGATCCTGCGGCGGTCTGGCCCGACGATGGCGCTGTGCTCTGCTGCCGCGTTGACCGCCGCGCCGCTCGCATTTGCGATGGTGGCCGGTTCCGCACTGCTGCCGCTGCAGCAACCCGAGTTGATCCTGGAACAGATCGCCGCACTGGCCGGCTTGCCGCTCGCGTTGGCAATCCTCGCCGGTGGCCGCGCACGGCGGCTGTGCATCGTGATCGGCTTCCTGCTCACATCGGGCGTGCTCGCAATCGCAGGTCGCGGGCTGCAAGAACGCGTGGTGCCAACGCAGGAGCTCGACGCCGTTTTCGGACCGATGGCGCGCGAGACGATCACCGAGACGCTGGCCGCCCGCATTCGCGGACCGCGCGCGATCCACACCCTGGAACGGGACGTCCCGCGTGTCTTCCTCCTCGGCGGGCAGCTCTTGTGGGGGCGCGGCGGTTCGCCGGACCAGCACATCGAGCCGCTGCTCACCGGCGAGCTGCGCGCAACCAACAAGGGCGTCCCGCCGCCTGAAGTCGTGTCGCTGCCGACGGTCGATGGGTGGTCAGGTCAGCAGCTACGGATGCTGGATCGGTTCTTTCGTCCCTTCCAGCCAAAGGTCGTCGTGTTCGGTGTGCCGCGCGACGAGGCCGCGCTCGATGCGGTGACTGGCAAGCCGCGGTCGTCGCCGCAACAACTGCGCGAAGCGATCGCGGCTTTGCGGCGCCTGTGCGACGAGCTCGGCAGCGCGCTGGTGCTCGTTGCCGACGACGGCCTGCCGGCGGACCTGTTGGCAGAAGTCCTGGCGGCGCGCGACGGCGGGCTGCCGTTCCTCGAAATCGAAGCGACGGATGCGGCCATCGGCATCGCGCGCAAACTCGGCGCGATGGTGACGCCGTTGCTGAAGAACTGAGTCGCGAGCGAACGCCGTCTCGCCCGTTCTATCAGCGCGGCAGAGCGCCGGTGCTGGTTGCAGCAAACGGGCGCTCTGGCAGCAAGCGGACGTACACGGGCGTGGTCGCCTGGAGCCACAAACTGCCGCATGGGTTGCCCTGCAGGTTCCCAGCCCGGCCTTTGCTGTAGTCGAGACTGTCGATTTCCACGTTCTCCAGCCACTCAGCGCGGACTTCCGGGTCGCAGCGCATCAAGTGGGTCTCGCCCAGGAAGTAGACGTCCCAGACTTGGTCCTTGCGGATGTCGATGTAGAGGTCGCCCTTTTGGCTAGCGGCCCGCAGCTCCACGGGGGTCGGGCCATCCGGCGGCAGACCGAGGTCGATGCGGCCGAGGTTGCTGTGCACGACTGCATCGGCGTAGTTGCCGCGCAGTATCAGGCTGCCCGAAGTCGTCGACAGTCGTGCCTTGCCACCAGCCAAGTCGGCTTCCACCACGCCACTGCCGCCCCGCACCTCGAGGTCACAGTGGGTGCCGCGCGCCACGACACCGCCGCGGCGTGTGGTGATCGCAACGGCAAGGCGCGCTGGCACGCGCAGGCGCCAAGTCGTGCGGACGGCATCGAGGTCGGCGCCCGGCGGGAGTGCTACGTGCAACGACGCCGTCGCATCCGCATCGCGAAACGCGACTACGGGCGCGACCGCGAGTTCGAACTCGGCGAGTTGGACGGCATCGTCCGCTTGCAGATGCACCTCTAGGGTGCAACTCGGTTCTTCACCCTCCTCGATTGCCAACAGCCCGTCGTGGAACTGCACTTCAAGACGCCGCGCCCCTGGCGGGATCGTGATTGCGTGCGTGACCGTGCGCTGTGAGCACGGTGGCATGACGTATGGGGAGCCGCATGTCGCCGCCGGTAGCAGCAGCAGTGCAGCGAGGACGAGAAACACTCGGGTCGGGATCACGTGGAAGGCAGCGCCGGTTGGCGGGGGCGCGATGCAACTCGAGAACAATGCCCCAGCGACGGGGGCTCGCGAAAGAGGGCACCTGCGCGCGCGTGGAATCGGCTGGGTTCGTGTGTCGTGCGATCTTCCGCGAACGGTTGCTACCATGCTCGCGCGCAATGGACGAACTCGAAGCCGAACTACAGGCGTTGGCAGCCACGACGGGCGATGTTGCCGACGAGGCTGCGATTGTGCGCGTACGTTCGCTCTGCGCGCAGGGGATGGTGCAGGGATCCGTCGCCCAGTTTTGGGCCGCGGTAGTCCTGCTGCGCGCCGCCGATTTGCCGTCGGTGCAAGCGGCGCACGATCTTGCCAGCGTGGCCATGGCTGGCCACCGGCCGGCCCGCGCGTTGGCGGCGCGGAGCTACGACAAGCTCCGCGTTCTGCGCGGGCAGTTGCAGAAGTTCGGCACGCTGCGGGCGGCGGACGGCGCGGCGCTGCCCTGCGACTCCTCGACGACCGATAGCGAACGCGCCAAGTGGGACCTTCCGAAGCTCGACGTGCTGCGCCGTGACGGGGGGACCTGACATGGGTATCGCGGTCGTGGTCGCGGTGGTGGTCTTCACCGTGTTCGGGTTGATGCGATGGGCGGAGATCATGCGCCGGCACCGCGTGCATCAGGATCGAGTGGCCTCCGGGCTCGACGAGGCGGAGGCGGCGGCGACCATCGCTGCGGCGTCGGCGCGGACAACTGTCTGGTTCGCTGTGCGCACGACGGACGTCCGCGATGTCGCGCGCGTGCTCGGCCTACGAACCGCTCGCCCGGTCCCGTTCGCGGAGGGCATGCAGGCGGCCAAAACGGGCCTGTTCGTGGCGCCGGCGGGCGCGGCCTTCGTCATGGCCATCGGCATCGACGCGTGGCATCGCGGGGACCTGCCGCAGGTCGAAACGGCGCTGCGGCGGCTGTCCGAGGCCCACGGCGAGGCGTTCTGGTTCCTGGTCGATGCGGACCGTGATTGCATGGGCTGGGCGTTTGCGCGGCGCGGCGAGATGCAACGCGCCTTCAGCTTCGATGGCAATGAGGAGCAGGTGCTATGGGAGCTCGGCGAGATGACCGCGGCCGAACGCGACCTCGGCTTCTTTGTCGAGGATGCGCGCGACCTGACCGAGGATGCGATCAAGTGGTGGCCGCTGCCGACGGACGTCCGGTCGCTGGCCTCGCGCTGGAGCGTCGATCCGGCGCGGCTCGCGGATCCGGGCCAACCGGGCCTCGCAGGCCGCTGGTGAGGCGTTGCCAAGGTGGTGCCGCGGTGCAGGAACGCGCGACCATCGGTCGATAGGATTCTCGCCCATGGCCTACGACCTCACGCAGGTGGTGATCCCGACGATCGAGCGCGCCTTCCCCGACGTGAAGCGCGAACTGCAGGGTCTCGACCTCGTTCGCGACTTCTACCCCTGGCCGCAGTCCGACGGCTACACCGGCATGTGGAGCGTGTTCGGGCTGTTCTTCAACTGCGACCCGTATCTCCCGATCGACCTGCCGAAGAACCAGTCGAGGTGTCCTAGGACCGTGGCGATGCTGAAGTCGTTGCCGCGGCTGGTGGACGCGGGCTTCTCGCTGGTTGGCGCCAAGTCGCGGATTCTGCCGCACTCAGACAACTATGGGCCAAAGCTGCAGCGACTGCACATGGGCGTCCAAGTGCCCTCCGGCAGCGAGATGATCGTGGCTGGCAAGCGGCTGGAGTGGGAAGAGGGGCACGTCGTGATGTTCGATCGCAGCCAGATTCACGAGGTGACCAACTCGTCAGACAGCCCCCGTGTTGTGCTGCTCTGCGATTTTGAGATCGAGGACTGAGGTGGTGCGCGGGCACGGGCGCTCGCTCGTCGTCACGTGCGAGCACGCCAGCAACGCGGTGCCCAAGGAGTTGCACGGGCTTGGCCTGCTGGCCTCAAGACGTCAGCAGCACGTTGCGTGGGATCCAGGTGCGTTGCCGGTGGCGCAGGCGATCGCCGCTGCATTCGACGCGCCGCTGATGGTCGGCGAGTGGTCGCGGCTCGTGGTCGACCTCAATCGCAGCGAGGATCATCCACGACTCTGTGCCGCGCGTACTGAAGATGGTCCGGTCCCAGGCAACCAAGCGCTCACGGCGGCGGATCGCGAACGGCGGTTGCAGCGGTGGTGGCGACCGTTTCGCGCGGCGACGGCACGCGCCGTCGGGCGAGCGGTGGTGACCAGCGGTGGTTGTCTGCACCTCAGTGTCCATTCGTTTGTCGAGCGCTTGAACGGCGTCGAGCGGCGATCGGATGTGGGGCTGTTGTTTCATCCGCAGCGCCCACGCGAACGCGCCTTGGTCGTGGCGCTACAGGCGGCGCTCGTCGCGCAAGGGCTGTCGGTGCGCAAGAACTTCCCCTACTTCGGACACACCGATGGGCACACGCAGAGTCTGCGCAGTTCCCAGTCACCCGCGCGCTACCTCGGCATCGAGATCGAACTGAACCAGCGAACCGCGCGCACGGCGGCGGGCCAACGGCGGTTCGCCGTTGCCTTGGTGGCGGCGCTGCGCACGACGGTCGGTTGACGCGCCCTTTCGCCCGCGGCGCGCAGCGGGCACGATCCGCGCTCCTCATGCGGCGTGCCCCTTTGTTCTGGTCGGTTGTCCTCCTCGCCACGCTTATGGCCTTCGCGCATGCGTGGTCCTTGGGCTGGACTTGCGACGACGCCTACATCTCGTTTCGCTACGCCAAGAACTTCGTCGACGGCAACGGGCTGGTGTTCAACCTCGATCCGAACGAGGCTCCGGTCGAGGGCTACACCAACTTCAGCTGGACGATGTGGCTGGCGATCGGCATCGCACTCGGCTTCATCGGCGACCACCTCGAGACCTGGTCGATCTTTTGGGGCTGTCTGCTGCATGCAGCGACGGTGTTTGTGCTCGGCGTCGTGGCGTGGCGCAGCAGTCACGGCAAGGCTCTGGTGCCCATCGCCGCGCCCGCCTACGCCGTGAGCTATGCCGCGGCGTCGTTGGCTCCCGCTGGCCTCGAGACGGCGCTGTTCGTGTTCCTCGGGGTCTGCATGTGGTGGCTCGCCATCGAACGTCGCTGCGGCCGTCAGGTGTGGCTGCTCGGCTTTCTCGCGGCGCTCACAGCGATGACGCGGCCCGACGGCGCGCTGTTCGTGGCCGCCGCCGGGGCGATGGTCCTGTTCGACGCGTGGCGGGCACGCAGCTCCCGCATCGCTCTTGCCTACGGCATCCCGCTGATCGTGTGCATGGTGCCGTACTTGCTCTGGCGTCACGCCTACTACGGCTACTGGGTGCCCAACACGTTCTTCGCCAAGTCCGGCGGCGAACCGAACCTCGCTGCGGGCCTCGACTACGTCGTCGAGTACTTCAAGTGCTACAGCCTGTCGCTGGTGCCTGCTGCGCTCGCATTGCTGGTGCTGCCGCTGCGCCGCGTCGATCGCTTCGCGGTCGCCGATTGTTGGAACGCGCGCCGGACGGGCCTCGCGCTGTGGCTGTTCGTGTTGCCCTACATCGCGTTCGTGGTGTGGGTCGGCGGCGATTTCATGTTCGGCCGCTTCCTCTTGCCGGTGACGCCGTTCTTGTTGCTCGCGCTCGATCTGCTGGTGCAGAAGATGCCCGCGGTGCGCGCCGCCGCGGTCGGC
>CAMBXM010000023.1 GCA_945871815.1 Singulisphaera sp. GP187 | reverse complement strand
TGTCGGGCGCAAAGTGCGCGCTCCTCATCGACAAGGAAGGTCACCTGGTCACGAAGCGCGGTGAACTCCGCACCATAGACATTGACACGATCTCGGCGCTTGTTGCCGGGTCGTTTGCAGCGACCAAGGAGATGGCTCGGCTGCTCGGTGAAGAAGAGTTCACAGCGATGTACCATCAGGGTGAGCGCGACAACATCCAGCTCGGCCTCGTGGGGGATCGCACGCTGCTGACGATTCTGTTCGATGATCGCACGACGGTGGGCATGGTCCGCCTCTACGCCAACGAGACCGCAAAGAAGCTCGCGGACATCTACAAGGCGTCGATGAACCGCCAAGGCGATGACCCTGGTCTCGGCGAGGCCTACGGCCAAGACGCGAAGAAGTCGCTCGACAAGTTGTTCGACTGACGACTGCCGCAGCGATCAACGACGCGCGATCTTCCATGCACGCGGCGCGCACCTCGAGCGATCGGGGTGCGCGCCGCGTGTGCATTCTGGATGGTCGTTGCGTCCTGTGTGCCGCGTGTCGTTCGGGCGCGTCGATTCTCGCTGCGATGCGAGTCCGCGCGATCGAAGTCCCTGCATGCGGCATCCTGCAGCAGCATCGCGGCGCCAAAAAGTTGGAGATTCTCGAAGAAAAATCGCAGTCCACCTCGAGGCCGTGTCGAGGCCATAAATGATGGCGATCTTCTCTGGATAGAATCGAGAAAAATAGCGATTCGCAAATCAATCGAAAAGCGCGTGAGCGAGGTATGTGCCGGTGGCTGCGGAGTTTCCGGTGAATCTCGAATCACCATGCGCCGATCTACATCGGAGATCAGGCGCGGGTCTGCTTCGCCGTGTTGCGCCCACCCCTTGATCCCACAACCCTAAACAAGGACTGAGACATGGCTGCCAAGAAGAAGACCACGAAGAAGGCGACGAAGAAGGCGACGAAGAAGGCTGGCAAGAAGAAGGCCAAGCGCTGAACCGCCAGTAGGAGCCTTCGGGCTCCGAACCAAAGCTTCATACGAGGCCCGGACTTGTCCGGGCCTCGTTCTTTTGTGGGGCGTGGGTTGCGCGGTTGCCCGAGTTCCCTGCCAGCCTTCCCCGCAGCCCTGCAATCCTCTCGCGCTTCGCCGGCCCAGAGTCAGTTGGCAGAGTCAGTTGGCCCCGCCCCGCGCAGCGGAGGGGAATCAGTGCAGCCGGTGACCGGGCTTCGCGCCGCTGTCGGGCGACAGCAGGAAGGCTTCGCCATCGCCGCCAGCCGCGATGACCATGCCTTCGCTCAGGCCGAACTTCATCTGCCGTGGTGCCAGGTTGGCGACCATCACGACTAGGCGGCCGACGAGTTGTTCTGGCTGGTAGTAGGCCTTGATGCCGGCGAATACCGTGCGTCGCTCCGTGCCACCAAGGCTCAGCGTCAGCTTCAGGAGCTTCTTGGCTTCTGGCACCGCTTCGGCGGCCACCACGAGCGCGATGCGCAAGTCGAGCTTGGTGAAGTCGTCGATGGCGATCGTCGGTTGCAGCGGTTCGGCCAACAGCGGGCCACCGTCGTCAACCGTCGACGCGGCGGCAGGCGGTGGAGTGGGGGCAACAGCCTCGGCCGCAGCCTTGGCCGCGGCGAACATCGCTTCGAGCTTCTCGGGTTCCATGCGGGTCATCATGTGCTGGAAGCGCGCGACACTTCGGCCAACAAGCGGCGTGGTGACCTGGTCCCAGCGGGTGATCGGTTCGCCCAACAACGTGCCAGTCTTGGCGGCCAGGTCCGGCAGCACCGGCGACAGGTAGACGCAGATCTGGCGGAAGAGGTTGAGGACGACCGTGCAGACGTCCTGCAGCTCTTTCGACCTGCCTGGGTCCTTCTTGATCGTCCACGGCGCCTTGTGCTCGACGTACTCATTGGCCGCGTCGGCCAGCACCATGCACAAGCGCGTCGCTTCGCGGTAATCGCAGGCCTCGTAGGCTGCGGCAATAGCCTCGCTCTGCGCCGCTGCACGTGCGAACAGCCCGCCGTCGTCCGGATACGTCGCCGAGAGGCCGGTGGTCTCGACGAATCGCGCGGATCGGCTTGCCAGGTTGACGACGCGGCCGACGAGGTCGCTGTTGACCTTGCCAACGAACTCGTCTGGCACGATGTCGAGGTCGTCGATCCTGGGGCCGAGTTTGCTGGCGTAGTAGTAGCGGAGGAAGCTCGGGTCGAGCTGGTCGAGGTACTGTCGCGCCGTCACGAAGGTGCCGCGCGACTTCGACATCTTCTCGCCGCCGACGCGCAGGAAGCCGTGGATGTGCACCCGCTTGGGCAGTTGGTAGCCGCCAACGTGCAGCATCGCTGGCCAGAACAGCGTGTGGAAGTACGTGATGTCCTTGCCCAGGAAGTGCACGACCTCGCACTCGGGGTTCTTCCACCAGCGATCCAGCGAGTCGCCCTTGGCCTTGCACCACTCGGCGGTCGCGGCGATGTAGCCGACGGGCGCGTCGAACCAGACGTACCAGAACTGGTTCTTGGCGTCGGGGATCTCGAAGCCGAAGTACGGCTCTGGCCGCGACACGTCCCAGTCCTGGAGCGGCTTGTCGAGGAAGTGGCCAGCCAGGTAGTTGGCGATCTCTGGCTGTAGCGCACCGCTCCGCTGCGTCCATGCGGTCAGGAAGTCCTGGAGTGGCGTCAGTTGGACGAACAGTTGCTTGCTGGGCCGCAACTCGGGCGTGGCGCCACTGTGCACACTGCGAGGGTTGACCAACTCGGTCGCGGCGTAGGTCGAACCGCACTTCTCGCAGTTGTCGCCGTACTGGTCTGGGGACGCGCATCGTGGGCAAGTGCCCCTTACGAAGCGGTCGGCGAGGAAGGTCTTCTGCTGCGGGTCGTAGAGCCGCTGCACTTCGCGCTCCACGACCATGCCGCGCTGGCGCAACGCCTGCCAGATGCCTTTGCAGACCTCGTAGTTGGTTGCGCTGTTGGTCGAGCCGTAGTGGTCGAACGACACGCCAAAGGCCGCGAAGTCGCGCTGGTGCTCGTCGCTCGATGCGGCAATGAGCGCTTCGGGCGAACGCCCTTCCTTCTGCGCCCGGATCATGATCGCCGTGCCGTGAGTGTCATCGGCACACAGGAAGGCGACTTGGTGACCGCGCAGGCGCTGGAACCGCGCCCAGATGTCGGTCTGCAGGTACTCGACGAGATGACCTAGGTGGATCGAGCCGTTGGCGTACGGCAGGGCGCTGGTGACCAGGATCTGGCGCGACATCGGGGCGGTAACCTTAGCTGCCGCCTCAGCTGTCCGCATCCATGCCATCGGCGCTTCCTCCGCGCCGCGTCTCAGGGGAGCGGGTCGCTTTGGCTTGCGGCATCTGCCGAACGGATTGTGGCGAAGTGGTTGGCTACGACCGGCCCGCCTTCCCTTGTCCGTCAGGCCCTCGTATCCTCCCCGCCCTCACACCGAGCCGAACATGACCGACCAATACAAGGCCCTCGACTTCTACAACGTGGACGAACTCTACTCGGACGAGGAGCGGATGATCCGCGACACGGTCCGCGCCTGGGTGTCGGACCGGTTCATGCCCGTGATCGAGGAGCACAATCGGGCGGCGACGTTTCCGACGCACCTCATCCCCGAACTCGGCGAGCTGGGTGTCTACGGCGCTTCGCTGACGGGCTATGGCTGCGCCGGCCTGTCGCCGATGGCAAGCGGGTTGATCTGCCAGGAACTCGAGCGCGGCGACTCAGGGCTGCGCTCGTTCGTCTCGGTCCAGGGATCGCTTTGCATGTATCCGATCTGGGCGTGGGGCACCGAAGAGCAGAAGCAGAAGTACCTGCCGGGTATGGCCGCTGGCCGCATCATCGGCTGCTTTGGTCTGACCGAGGCCGACTTCGGCAGCAACCCAGGCGGCATGTTGACCAAGGCGGTCAAGGACGGCGATCACTTCGTACTGAATGGCAGCAAGTACTGGATCACCAATGGTTCGTGCGCCGACGTCTCGATCGTCTGGGCCAAGCTGGACGGGGCGATCCGCGGCTTCCTGGTCGACAAGGGCACGAAGGGCTTCGAGGGGCGCAGCATCAAGAACAAGTTCTCGTTGCGAGCGTCAGACACGAGCGAACTCATCCTCCAAGACGTCCGCATCCACAAGTCGCAGATCCTTCCCGGCGTCGAGGGTCTGAAGGGACCGCTCGGTTGCCTCACGCAGGCGCGCTACGGCATCTCGTTCGGCGCGATTGGCGCGGCGCAGGCAGCCTTTGACGAGGCCTGCCGCTACAGCCAGATGCGAATCATGTTCGACAAGCCGATCGGTCGGTACCAGTTGGTGCAGAACAAGCTGGTCTGGATGGCCGCGGAGATCACCAAGGCCCAGCTGATGTGCTGGAAGCTCGCGAAGATGAAGGAGAACGGCACGATGCAGCACTGGCACGTGTCGATGGCCAAGCGCAACAGTTGCTGGATGGCACTCGAGTGCTGCCGCCTCGGCCGCGACATCCTCGGCGCCAATGGCATCACGGACGAGTACCAGATGATGCGCCACATGTGCAATCTGGAGTCGGTCATCACCTACGAAGGCACGCACGACATCCACGGCCTGATCATCGGTCGCCAGCTGACGGGCCTCGACGCGATCATGTGATCGCGGCGTCGGCGCGTTCGCGTCATCGCCGCGCCCGCGAACCCGCGGCAGGGAACAACTCCAGCGACGGGCTGCTACGCTCTCGGCCATGGGCAAGGTCCGCGCCGAGATCGATGACGCGTTGCGCGCATTCTTGAACGCGCAGCACCTGTTTTTCGTTGCCACGGCGCCGAGTGGCGATGATGGCCACGTGAATTGCTCGCCCAAGGGCGGCGAAGCCCTCCAAGTTCTCGGTCCGACGACGGTGGCCTACGTCGATCGCGTCGGCAGCGGCATCGAGACGATCGCACACTTGCGCCAAAACGGGCGCATCGTGGTGATGGTGTGTGCGTTCGATGGCGCGCCTCGCATCGTGCGACTACACGGCCGGGGCTCGGTGCTGGAGCCGAACGACCCCGTGTTTGAGTCGCTGCTATCGGCGTGGGGCACGGTCCGACTGGGTGTGCGCAGCGTGATCCGAGTCGAAGTCGCCCGGATCTCCGACTCGTGCGGCTTCGGTGTGCCGCTCTACGCCTACGAAGGCGAGCGCGACACGATGGCGAAGTGGTGCGAGAAGAAGGGCGCAGAAGGTGTCGCTGCCTACGTGCGCGAGAAGAACGCCACCAGCCTCGATGGGCTACCTGGGATGCGATCGTCGGTGGACTGAGTTGCCGCTGCCGCCGGTCTGCGCTTGGATTCCTCGTACCTCGTCGAAGGGGGCTAGCGGAGGACTTCGCCAGAGGGAACCGTGGTCAGAGGGGCGCGTCCTCTTTGGGCGCACAGAGGAGTGCGGGAGCATCACTCGCCAACTCGCACCAGGACCAGCGAGTCGAAGCGGAACCAGGCCTTGCCGACGAAAGCGTGCACGTCGCAGGCGAGCTCGACGCTGCGCTGAAACTCGCCGACCTCGAACTCGCAAACCAGGGGCGTCCAGTTGGCGTTGCCCGACAGCCGCGCGCTAACGCCGTCACCGGCGCGAAGGCACACGCCGCCGTGCTCGGTGCCATCCTGATCCTTCGCCGGCGAGTCAACGTCGGCGCAGCGCGCTGTGCCGCGCAGCTCGTAGCGCCCTTTGCCAAGCAGCACGTGGGTGCGCCACACACCGCGACGCGGTTCCTCGCCCCGGTCGATGCAGTGGACGTACAACGAGGTCGCGCTCTGGAAGCTCTTCTTCGCGATCTCGACCCGCTCCGTCTCCGCCGCCGGGTGCCAGTTCTTCTGCGGCAGCGGCCTTCCGATCGTCAGTTGCAGCGGCTTCGGCTCGGGCGCCTTGACTTGCACTTGCAGGTCGCGGTAACGCGCCGCGAGACGCTGGCGGAGGCTCGTGACGGCATCGGCGTGCGCGCGCGCGCCGTCCTCGTCGATTGCCTTCCACTGCGCTTGCAGGGAGTCCGCGATCGCGTCGAGTCGCGCGCGCAGCGTGTCGGGCGCGAACAGCGGCAACAGGGCGCGCAGTCGCTCGCGGTAACGCTTGCGCAGCGCCGGCTGCTGCATGACGGCGCTGGCGACGATGGCAGGCGGGTGTTCGAGGATCGAGGCCTCGGTGTCCTGCAGCAGTTGGTCCATGCCGTGCGGCAGGAAGCAGGCGCGGCCGCCGGTAGGGAGGAAGAGGCGGAAGTTGTTGGCGTTGCGGGTGTAGCCATCCCAGTGGCCGAGCATTGCCTCGAGCGCGGCGAAGTCGAGGAATCGGTCGAGGTCGAGCGCGGCGTCGAGCTGCTGCAGGCGGTCGCGGTTCACACCGCTGCAGTGCGCTGCAAGTGCGCGCAAGTCACTGTGGTCGTCGGGACCATCGCCAGCGTCTTTCTCGAGGTCCTGATCGACGTCCTGGCAGAAACCACCGTCGTAGAGGTTGCCCGCCTGGTCGCCGAACACCCGGCGCACGAACTGCTGATCGAAGGCCTCGCGGAACACGTAGACACCGAGGTCGCGGTTGCCTTCGCGCACCCGCGCGTGCGCCACCCGCGGTGCCGGGTAGCCGGCGCGCGCGAACACCTCGTGACCGAGCCATTCAGAGAGGCGCGAGTCGTCTTGGATGCCATTGTTCAGGTGGAAGCGGCGCAGTCCGTGAAACGCACCCGTGCCACCGAACTTGCCGAAGTGCACGGTGAATCCCGGCCGATCATCGAACTCCCGCGTGCTGCCGGCGGCGCCCTTCAGCTTGATGCCGACT
This sequence comes from Singulisphaera sp. GP187, assembly GCA_945871815.1. GTDB lineage: Bacteria > Planctomycetota > UBA1135 > UBA1135 > UBA2386 > SXPK01. The sequence goes on along the minus strand of CAMBXM010000023.1, from coordinate 27,426 downwards.
GGCGAAAACGTCGTCCCGTCGAGTTGCAGCGTCGCTGTTACATACTCGCGCGGGCGCTCGCGCAGGTCCTGTCGCGAAGCCTCGGTCAGTTCGATGTGGACCTGCACGAACGGCAGCTTGGCAAAGAAGGCGCGGGCCGGATCCTCGCCCATGGCGGGCTTCTGTGGCGACGCCAGCAGCAAGCCTCCGAGCAGCGCACAGGAGAGGAGCATGGTTGGGACTGGGAGTTCGAAGGCGTGGTGGTCCGGCGCGCCAGCGCGCGAAGCCGGCCGTAGCAGGTGGTGCTTTGGGCAGCGTTTTTAGCAGCAATGCCGCCGTCTGCACGCGCGCCAGCGTACCGGCGCGGGGTCTTTCCGACCGTCGGCTTCGTCGCGCGCGGCCTCGACGGCACTGCCGGACCATGATGCGTCGTACCCAACCGCTGCGGGAGGCCTGTTGGCCCGTGCCGTTGCGGCAGTGGTCCTGTTGAGCCTGTCGCCGCGCACTCGACGCCCGTGCCGCGACTGCCGCGCAGGCCGATTACGAGGGTTCGCGCCTTACTTGGTGGCGCCGTTGCTCGCGAACGAGGCCTCGCACTTCGCGATCAACTCGAGCGCATCGCTACGCGAGCCGAAACCGGAGCAGGTGAGCTTGCCTGGACCCTTGTAGTTCTGAAACCACGTCTTCAGGATCGAGGTGACACCAGGGTAGTCGCGTTCGAGACCGGTCAGGTCCTCGAGTTTGCCCAAGGGCCCGGCAGCGTCGACCGCGAGCACCTTGTCGTCGGTCTCGCCGTTATCGACCAGATGAATCAGGCCCAGGACCTTCACCGACTTGATGGTGCCGCGCGGCATCGATGGGCCGAGTACGAGGATGTCGAGCGGATCACCGTCGCCACCCATGGCTTTGCCGAGGATCGCGCGCGGGACGATGCCGTAGTTGGTTGGGTAGCCAAGGTACTCGACCACGCGGGGGGCGCCGTCCTTCTGGTCCCAACGCATGATGCCGTCGAGCTTCACTTCCCACTTCTCGTTGGTTCCGCAGGGGATCTCGACGACGGCGTTCACGGTGTGCGGGCCCGTCTTGGCTGGAAAGTCGCGCAAGAAGTCGTGTGGGGCTTTGATCGTCAAGGGGTCGGCGAACGACAGGCCTGCGCTGAGCGGCACCGTGGCAGGAACGGGCTTCGGATCCTGGACGAAGAATGGCAGCGATAGAGCTGCGAGAACGGCGGCGAGGCGGAGGATCATGTGTGTGTGCGGCGGCGCCGCGGTGTTCTATCGTCCGCACCCCGGCAGAGTCTGGATGCGCAGTGGCAGCGCGGCTTTGGGTCTGTAGGATCGGGCGTCCGCGGGCTGCTCAGGTGGCGGCGCCGCCCATTCCACGGCTCTGCAAGCTATGAAGTACCTCGCGCTCTCGCTGTTCCTGCTCTGCCCGACGGGTCGTCTGACCGCGCAAGACCTCCCAAAGCTCTACCTCGTGACCGTCGATGGTCGGCAAGAGCAGGTGCAGCCGCTGTCGCTCGATGGCGACAAGGTTCGCTACAAGGTGTTCGTGCTCGGCGGCGAGATGACGACGACGCGCCGCCTGACCGACTTCACGCCCGAGTCGGCCTTCGCATTCGAGGCTGCGGTCACGGCGCCGAAGTCGTTCGCGCAGCACTTCGCGCTCGCGAAGAAGGCAGCGACGATGGGCTTGTTGCCACAGGCCGGCACGCAGGCTCGCGCGGCGATCGGTCTCGCCAAGGGCACGCTGGACGAGGCCGCGAACGTTGGCGCCGTCCGCACGTGGGGTGCAGACATCGTCGAGGCCAAGTGCAAGGAGGCGATTGCGCAGAAGGACGTCAAGTCGGCGCAGCGCGCTCTGGGCATCCTGACCTCGCGCCTCTCTGACCAGCGGACCGACGAACAGCTCGCCGCCCTGTCGACCGCAGTCGAGGCCCTCGAACTCGCCGCCAGCGATGCAAAAGAAACAGCGCGGCAGCAAAAACTCGACAGCAAGGCCCGCGAGAGCCTGCAGCGCAAGCTGAAGCCAATCCGCGACAAGGTTGCGCAAGGCGACAAGCTGCAGAGCCAAGCTTTCGCGAAGTCGCGCAACACCTCGCAGTCCGCCAAGATGTGTGAGCAGTCGATCGAGGCCTACAAGTCAGGGTGGAAGGGGCTCGAAGACCTGACCAAGCAACTCGAGACCGACGCCGAGCTCGCCAGCGAAGCCAGCGAACTGGCTTCGCGCATCCACGACAACGGCATCCGCTCCGCACTGCACGCCGCCAACATGTTGACGGTGCAAAGCGACTTCAAGGGCGCACTCGATTGGACGAACCGCATCCTCAAGTTCGATCCGAAGAACGAGGACGCGAAGGCGATGATGCAGACGATTCAGCTAGCCGAGGCCGATGCCAGCGAGAGCTGGCGCTGGAACTGGCACGTCGTCGGGGACCGCCCGCGTCCTCGGCAGTGACGCGGCGCGGTCGTTGTCGCCGTGATCACACGCCGATGCGGTAGCGCACGCCGTTGCTGAGCACGAGCCCGAATGCATTCGCGGCGTTGTCGTGGGCCCAAGCCTGCAAGAACACCGGCAGCCCGACGAAGACAGGATCATTGGGGATCGCCAGCGAGTACTGCCCGACTCCGGGTCCGATCGTCGTGCACAGCGAAAACGACGTGATCGCCGCGTCGTGGTAGAGCACGCAGGTGGGCATGCCCAAGGCATCGAGCGGGAGTGGCAGCGGGATGCCGTTGGCGATGCTGTCAGACAGCCCGATCGCCATCACTGCGCTGCGCCCTGCAGGCACGTTGGTGACGGTCGACACGGCTACTGCTCCGAGGCGCGGGAGGGCGGTGGCAACCGGCTGCAGCGTGAGCACCGGGGTCCCGCAGCCGGCTCCAAAGGCCACGGCCTCCGCTCCCGCACGCAGTCGTAGGATCAGCAGCTGGCCGCCTTGAACGGACGAGGTAGTGGCGAGCGCCGCATTGGTCGTGTGGTCCTGCGCCGTCAACAGGAGCACGGTCTCGCCAGGTCCTGCCGGCACGATGCCGCTGACGTCGCAGAGTCCCGAGCTCTCCTTGCTGTCACTGTGCGGCGCGATCGCACCCGGCGTGCCGCCGTTGACGGCGAGTTCGCCCCAGAGCGCGGGATCGAACTTGAGCAATGGGATCAGGGCATCGGTTGCGAGGTCGTACATCCAGACCTTGCCGAGATACGTCGTCGAGCCTGGATCCTCCTGCAGGTAGACGCGGCCATCCGCGGTCGCGGTCAGGTTGTCGAGCATCTGGACCTTCTGCTGGTTCTTGCTGCCATCGATCAGGAGATCGATCACGCCGCCGAGTGCAGGGTTGGTCAAGTCTTCAAACCGCAGGCGCCACAGTCGCGACATGCCGGTCTGGGTGGTGCCGGTCGCGCCGATCGTCCGGTTGCTGCCGGTGTTGGTCACGGTGTCCAGGCGATCCGTGGTGGCGAAGTAGAACTCGCGGGGATTGGCTGGGTTCCAATGGCCGTCTTCTGGGCGTGAGAAGGCAGTCGAAGACAATGCGCTGAGCGAGAATCGCATGCCGCTCGCGATTGTGGTTGTGCGAGTGGTGGTGTTGGCAATCTCGCTGGCGATGGCACCGACGCGTACGAAGGACAGCGTGCCGCCAGTGAGGCCAGCGCGATCGACCACCGTGCCGGCCACACTCTTCTGGCCCACGTAGACCGCGATCGACTGCGCCATGATGCCAGAGCCACCATCATTGGTACCGATGACGATGGTCCGCGGCTGCGCGAAGGGGTTGGCCAGCAGGTTCTCGAACGCGCCGACGCCGGTTAGGCCCGAGCCATTGGTCGAGAGGTTGAAGCCTGGCAGGATGTATGTGGTGCCCTTGTCGATGCCGGTCGCAATGTTCGCGAACGCATAGCCGGTAGGGCCGCCTTCCTCGCCATTCATGAAGATGCGATCCGGAGTGCCGAGTCCGCTTGCGGCGTCGAAGAACGCAGTGATGGGCGCGAGATCGGCGGAGCACGGGCGGTTGATGGCGAGACCGTTGCCGGTCAAGGCATCATGGACGACGCCGGCGCCGTCGATGACGCGAACGATCAGGTCTTCACCCGACACCACACCCAACGTGGTCTTGTCGATGATCAGTTCGGACACATAGGCGCCGCGGGCGCCATGGCGGCGAACGACCCCGGCGGTGGTCGAGTGCTCGTGGTTGCACAGCAGCGTGAACGTGCCGTCGCCATTGTCGTAGGCCCCGAGGCCGTCGGGTGTGCCGCCGATCTCGTAGGTCACTCCGGTTGCCGCACCCGTTCGCTGCACGAGGTCGGTCGCAGTTGCGATCGACGTCACGTTGGTCACGACCAAAGGCGGCGCGTTCGCCACGAGGTAGGGTGCGCGCGAGGAACTCGGCCCCTGGACGTGGACCTGAGCGCCGGCGCCGACGGCGCTGACTGCAATTGCCAGCAGCGACAGCACGGAGCGCGGACACTGATGACGGCACGGGATTGCGAGTGGTTTCATGCGTTCCTCTGGGCGAGCGGGGGCTCGCTACCGAACATCATGCCGCACGGTCGCCCGCCGTCACCGAGCCATCGTCGGGTAGTCGGTGTAGCCCGCCGCCCCTTGGGTGTAGAAAGTCTTCGGGTCAGGCGGATTCAGCGGCGCCTTGGCGCGGATGCGCGCCGGCAGATCCGGGTTGGCGAGGAACGACGTTCCGAACGCGACGGCGTCGAGTCCGCCCTGATCGATGGCCGCATTGGCCTCGTCCGGCGTGTATCCCATGTTGCCGACGAGCACGCCGCGATAGGCGCGACGCACCGGCGTCAGCAGGTCACCTTTCTGCTTGCCGAAGAAGTCGGCGCGCATCAAGTGCACGTAGGCGAGAGGGTAGTCGTTGAGGGCGCCGGCGACGAACGTCGCGAGACCGATCGGGTCGCTGTCCATCATGCTGTTGTAGCTATTGAGTGGCGATAGCCGAACGCCGACACGATGCGGTCCCCACTCGGCCGTGGCTTCGCCGACGACCTCCATCAGCAAGCGGGCGCGGTTCTCCTTCGTGCCGCCGTAGCGACCGGCGCGTTGGTTGCTGCCGTCCCGCAAGAACTGGTCGATCAGGTAGCCGTTGGCAGCGTGCACCTCGACACCGTCGAAGCCTGCGGCCTTGGCATTCGCGAAGGCGCGGCGGAATCCGGCGACGATGCCAGGAATCTCGTCCTCGCCGAGCACTCTCGGTACTTCGTACGGCTTCTTGCCTTGCGGCGTGTGCGTCTGCGAATCGGTGATGGCGAGCGCGCTCGGACCGACCGGCTGTTGACCGTCGTTCAGGAGCGAATGCGTCGCGCGGCCACCGTGCCACACCTGCAAGAAGATGTGGCCGCCGGCGCGGTGGACGGCGGAGGTCACGAGTTTCCAGCCTTGCACGTGTGCGTCGCTGTGGATTGCCGGTTCGCGCCAGAACGCTGAGTTGCCGGGTGAAGCCATCGTCGCCTCGGCGATCAGGAGGCCACCCGTGGCGCGCTGCGAGTAGTACTCCGCCATCAGGGCGTTCGGGACGTGGTCGGCGTCGGCGCGACTGCGCGTTAGGGGAGCCATCCAAATGCGGTTTTGCAGTCGAAGCGTGCCGAGGGAGATCGGGGTGAACAGGTCGGTCATGGCGGAAACAGTCGTGATGCTGATGGTTGTGGCAACGATAAGTTGGGCGGCAGCGTAGGCTTAGCTTGCTCGTGGATCAAGGCGCGAAGTAGCGGCGGCTCTGTCGCTCTCGCCGCCGTTGCGGCGATCGCGACTGGGGCCTCACTTAGCTGTCGATGCGGCGAGCGCGGCCTTCAGCGACTCGACTCCGCCGACCACAGGCAGCGTCAGTGTCGTCGCATCGAGATCGATGGTGACCTTCGCGCCGGGCTTTGGCCAGAGTGTGAACTCGCGATCGCTGGCGAAGATCATCAGCCCGAGCTGTTCGCCGGTCGCAATCACTTGGTCGTCCGGGTTGAGATCGAACGACAGCTCGTAAGACTTGCCCTTGATCAGCGGTTCGCCAGCCCGGATCGACTTCGCGTTCTGCGGGTCCGCCCAGCCACGGGTGATGAGGTCGTCCGTGATGCGGCGCGAGTCGGTCCACGGCAGCGACACCAGCCACACCGACAGGTTGGTCGCGGGCTGATCGCAGGCCAGCTTGATCGTGATGCGCGCGGTGCCGGAGACATGGACCGGGGCCGTGAATGCAGGCAGCGCGAACAGCAGGCGGTGCTCGGACTTCTCCTCGCTGGCGAGTGCACCGCCAGCCAGTTCGACGTCGTCGACCAGGGTTTCGGAGCCCTGGCCACTTTGTTTCACCAGCAGCAAGGCGCCCGTCGCGTTGCCACCTTTGCCGAGGTGCAGCGTCACGGGCGCCGCCTCAGGGTTCGGGTAGTCCGCGTAGGCCGTTGGCGAGCCATTCTTGTCGCTCTCGCGCACGATCCAGGCCTTCGGGTCCGTTTCGATGCCGTTGTCGACATCGAACAAGAAGCGCGTGAACCAGCGGTTGACCATCGCGAACGGTGGATCGCCGCCATGCGCCGACTGGTGAAAGTAGGCCATGCATGGCACGCCTTTCTGCTTCAGCGCGGCGTAGAAGAGGACCGTCTGCTCGGGCATGACGTTCCAGTCGTTGAAGCCATGGGCAACGAGCGTTGCCGCCTTGTAGTCAGAGAGCTTCTCGAGGTAGTCACGAGCGGCCCACCAGTCGCTGTAGTCGCCGGTGATGCGGTCCGCGTTCTTGGCGAGGTCCGCGTCGCGAACGTGCTCGATGCACCAGTCGCGCTTCTTCGGGTCGCCGCTGGCGATGAAGTCGAAGAGCACGTCGACGTCCTCGCCGAGATATCCACCGGGACTGCGCACCAGGCCATTGCTGCGGTAGTAGCGATACCACGAGGTCGCGGGGGCGACCGGGATGATGGCCACGAGTCCTTCGACACCGGTCGTCGCTGCGGCGACCGGCAGCGTGCCGTTGTACGAGGTGCCGATCATCGCCACCTTGCCGGTACACCAATCGGCCTTGATCTCCTCGTTGCCGTCGCGCGTCGTAAAACCCTTGGCGCGACCGCAGAGCCAGTCGATCACCGCCTTCGGTGCTTGCGCTTCGTTGTCGCCCCCGATTGTCGGGCAACCTTGCGACCAACCAGTTCCTGGCGAACATGAGTGCACGACCGCGAGGCCGCGTGGCAACCAGCGAGCGGTCAGCGGGTCGTTGTTGGCGATCATGCCCGGCTTCTTGCCAAAGCCGATCGGCGCCATCGTCGCGCGCTGCTTCGGCTGCTCGCCGAGGTCGTGCTTCACGTCCCAGTAGTAGCTCGTGTCCATCGGGCCGTTGCCCGCGAAGTACGGGCTGGTCTCGTAGATCACCGGCACCTTCAGCCCCTGGGACTTCGTCTGCGATGGTCGCGTCACGTCGACGTGCATGCGGTCTTGCTTGCCGTCGCCATCGGTGTCGAACGGCGTCTCCACGAACAGGAACTCGCGGATCCACTCGCGGCGGTTGGCGAAGGCCTCATTTGCCGCCAACTGGCCGTCCTGGATCTCGTGGGTTGCGTTCGCAACGGTCGCGTCCTGGGCTCGGACGGCGGGGCTCGCGCAGAGGGCGGCGAGCAGGAGGCCAACGATCGGGAAGTGGCGCATGCGAGGACTGGATCTCGGTTGAGTCCGCGCAGGATAGGCCGGCAGTCCGCACGCCGCGACAGTCCGGCGCGCGGGGATTTGCCCTCGGCCTCAGAGGTGGGCCGGTTGGTAGGTTCCGGCGAGCCGTTCTGGCTTCGAAGCCGCGATTTCCTTCTCGGTCAGCGCGATGCCCTGGACGAAGACGTCAAAGCCAAACATCGCCGGGCCGAGCCGGAAGACGAGGCCGCCGATGTCGACGCCCGTGGCGACCACCAGATCGGCCTTCAACAGCGGCGGCAGCTGGGGCAACTGCACCGTCCCGCCATCGAGCGCCGCAATCAAGACGCCGACGAACGGCGTATCGATCGGGGTCACCTGCAGCTTGGCGAACAGGTCGCCCTGCCGCCGCAGGCTCAGGTCCGCCTGCAGCGCCACCGGCGGCTCGACCTGCTTTGGCGGCAGCGGCTCCACGGGCGGCGCCTGGGGGATCGCGATCGGCACCTTGGCGATGCCGATCTCGTAGCGCTGTGCGCACAGCGGCAGGGCGAGGGCGGACAGGAGAGCGAGGGACAGCACGGTCTTCATGATTCGTTGCGAGTGGTTGTTTGTGGGCGGGGGTCCGAAGTGGACTGATGCACGAGGGGGAAGCGCTGCTGCGCCGTAGGTCCTGACGGCGAAATCCGCGCGGTTGGCCTGCATACTGTTTGCCCCCCGGACTCGATCGAGCCCTGACAGAAGACCCATGGACGAGCAGAAACAGACCTACGACCCCGCTGCGATCGAACCGCGTTGGCAGCAGTTCTGGCAGGAGCGCAAGGTGTTCCGCACGCCGAACCCCGGCGACCGCGACTTCGACCCCAAGAAGCCGAAGTTCTACGTGCTCGACATGTTCCCGTATCCGTCGGGTGCTGGGCTGCATGTCGGCCACCCCGAGGGCTACACCGCGACCGACATCGTCGCGCGCTACCAACGGCAGAAGGGCTGCAACGTTCTCCACCCCATGGGCTGGGACGCGTTCGGTCTGCCGGCCGAGCAGTATGCGATCCAGACCAACACGCATCCGGCGGTCGCGACCAAGAAGAACATCGACAACTTCCGTCGCCAGTTGCAGCGACTCGGCTTCAGCTACGACTGGGATCGCGAGATCAGCACAGCGGACCCGAAGTACTTCCTGTGGACGCAGTGGATCTGGAAGCAACTCCACGCCCGCGGACTCGCCTACGAGTCGAATGCGCCGGTTTGGTGGTGCGAAGCGCTCGGCACGGTCCTCGCCAACGACGAGGTTATCAACGGCAAGAGCGAGCGCGGTGACCATCCATGCGAGCGGCGGCCGCTGCGTCAGTGGGTGCTCAAGATCACCGACTACGCCGAGCGCCTCCTCGCCGATCTCGATCGCGTCGACTGGTCCGATGCGATGAAGGCGATGCAGCGTGAGTGGATCGGCAAGAGTGAAGGGGCCGAGATCGACTTCCTCGTGCATGGCCACGTCGGCACGAAGGTGAGGGTGTTCACGACGCGGCCCGACACGCTGTTCGGGGCGTCGTTCATGGTGCTCTCACCTGAGCATCCTCTGGTCGCTTCGCTCACGACGCCGCAGCAGAAGGCGCAGGTCGAAGGCTACTTGCGGGCAGCGGCGGCCAAAAGCGAGCTGGAGCGCACCGAACTCAGCAAGGACAAGACCGGCGTGTTCACCGGCGCCTATGCGCAGAACCCGCTGTTCTTGGACGGCGACGCGCGCGGTCGCATCCCCATCTGGATCGCCGACTACGTGATCGTCACCTATGGCACCGGCGCGATCATGGCCGTGCCTGCTGGCGACGAGCGTGACTTTGCCTTCGCCAAGAAGTTCGCGCTGGCGATTCCGGGCATCTTCGCGCCGCAGACCGCAGACGAGGCGACGGATGCAGCCATCGCCAGCGGCGCCCAGTGCTGCACCGACGAAGTGCCGTTCGCGGCGCATTGCACCAGCGCCGACGGCAAGGTTGCGCTGGCCGGCTTGTCGATGCCGGAAGCCAAGCGTGCGGTGATCGACTACTTGCAGCAGCGCGGGATCGGCGTGCAGAAGGTGACCTACCGCCTGCGCGACTGGTTGTTCAGTCGACAGCGCTACTGGGGCGAACCGTTCCCGGTGTTGCACACCAAGGACGGCGTCGAGCTCGTGCCCGACTCGCAACTTCCCGTTCTGTTGCCGCACATGGACGACTTCAAGCCCGGCGGCGTGCCGGAGTCGCCGCTGATCCGCGCCCGCGCCTGGGTCGAGACCAAGGACCAGAGCGCAAGGCCGGCGCAGCGTGAGATCAACACGATGCCCGGCGCGGCCGGGTCGAGCTGGTACTTCTTGCGTTTCTGCGATCCGCACAACGAACGCGAGTTCTGCAGTCGCGCCGCGAGTGACTACTGGTTGCCGGTCGATCTCTATGTCGGTGGCACCGAGCACGCCGTGGGCCACCTGCTCTACTCGCGCTTCTGGACCAAGGTGTTGCACGACCAAGGTCTGGTGCGGCACCAAGAGCCGTTCTTGAAGCTCTACAACCAAGGCATGATCCAGGCGTTTGCGTTCCAGGACGCGCGTGGCGCAGTGGTCCCGACAGCGCTGACGAAGGAGCAGGGCGACGAGGTCGTGCACGCCGAGAGCGGCGAGAAACTCACCCGCATCGTCACCAAGATGAGCAAGCGCTACGGCAACGTCATCAACCCCGATGACGTGGTGAACGAGTACGGCGCCGACACGCTGCGGCTGTACGAGATGTACATGGGGCCGCTCGCCGACAGCAAGCCCTGGAATCCCAAGGACGTGCCCGGCGTGCACCGCTTCCTCGGTCGCGTCTGGCGCCTGTGCGTCCCCGAGGACTTTGCGATCGGCGCGGTTCACGCGCACCTGCATCAGGACCGCGACAGCGATCCAGAACTCGAGAAGGCGCTGCACCGCTGCATTGCCAAGGTCGAGGGCGATATCGGTCGCATGGCGTTCAACACCGCGATTTCCTCGATGATGATCTTCGTCAACGAGGCGACCAAGCGACCAGACGCGTTGTCGCGCGGCCAGTTGCTCCGCTTCGTGCAGATCCTGTCGCCGTTTGCGCCGCATCTCGCGGAGGAGCTCTGGCAGCGCCTCGGTGGGGCGGAGCTTCTGGCGTATGCGAAGTGGCCGTCGTTCGATGCCAAGCTGCTGGTCGACGACGAGGTCGAGATCGCCGTCCAGATCCTCGGCAAGGTTCGGGGCCGCGCGGTCGTAGCGACCAATGCCGACCAGGCCACCATGGTCGCGGCCGCGAAGGCTGCAGTGGCGCAGCACCTCGAAGGCAAGACGATCGTGAAGGAGATCGTGGTGCCGAAGAAGCTGGTCAACTTCGTCGTGAAGTAGGCGCCTCACCGGGGCAGCGTCGCGCCATCGACGCGACGCGGCGGCTGAGTCGAAGCCACTGCTTCGAGTTTTTTTGCACCCTCTCGGCGCCGCCGTGGATTCTGTCCATGTGGCCGAACCCAGGACCATCGCCGAGCAGGACGTGACGCGCCTCGTGCAAGTGCACCAGGTGGCGGTCTGGCGCTATCTGCGCTACCTCGGCGCGACTGCGGAGCTTGCCGATGACCTCGTGCAGGAGTCCTTCTTGCAGTTGCTGCGGTCGCCGTACGAAGATCGCGGCGATGCTGCGTGCGCGGCATGGCTTCGCACGGTCGCGCGCAATCTGTACGTGAAGTCGTTCCGGCGCCCGCCGTTCGAGGCCGCCGAGCTCGATCAGATCGAGGCGGCCTGGGCGACCTTCGCTGAGGACGACAGCGGCGACGAGCGACTACGTCGGTTGCAAGCGTGTCTCGAACACCTCGACGGGCGAGCGCGACAGGTCGTGCGGCTGCACTACGAAGAACGGCGCTCGCGCCGCGACATCGGCATGCGTCTTGGCATCGGCGAGGACGGGGTCAAGTCGCTGTTGCGGCGAACGCGCACCGTGCTGCGCGCCTGCATCGAACGGAAGGGAGAGGGAGCATGAACGAGTCTCACGATCGCGACGATGCGCCGCAGGCCTGGGCCGATCGGGCCATCGACTCGGCGCTGTACGAGTTGCACGGGAGCAAGCCGCCGGACCTGTCGACCCGCGTGCTGCAAGCGCTTCGCGAGTCACCGCGCGGGCCGTTGCCCGCACTCTTGCCATCCGGGCGCCGCGAAGCGCGCGCCGGGCAACGGACACTCGCCGCGTCGGTCGCGCTGCTGTTCGTCTTGGCCACGACTTGGTGGGCGGTATCGGCATGGTCCGGCCACGAGGACCTCCGCAATGCCGATCGGCTGTCGGCGGTGCTCGAATTGGGTGTCGTGCGCGGTGACTTCGAGTGCATCGAAGTCGTCGAGGTGCTCGGGGTTCCGAGCCCTCGTTCTGAAGTGGTGCTTGCTGGATCCACGGGTTCGTTCACGGCGCGCGCCGGCAATCGCCTGCGCAGCGCAGGCTCGTCGTTGGCCCGTTTGGGGCCGTTTGGCGCAATCGAGGTCAGTCCTGGTACGGAGTTGGAGGTTCGTTCGATGGAGTTGTCGTTGAAGCAAGGTGTGGTGGTCGCGTCGGCATTGACGCTGTCTGTCGTCGTTGGCGTCGTGACGTGGCATTCGCTGACGCGCGGAGAGACGGTCCAAGCGGGCGAGTCCGTCCGCATGGAGGCTGGTCCCGAGAGCAACGCGTCGCTCGTCGCGGAGAACTCGGCCTTGCGCCAGCGGCTCGATGAGCTCGAACGGGAGCGCACCGAGATCAGCGCGGAGGCGCAGCGAACGAAGGCCACCCCAGAGCCGGTTGCTCTGAAGGCCGACATGCCTGTCGATGCGGCTCCGACTCCGGCGCAGGGCGCGCTGTTCTCGGACGAGCGTTATCCAGGCCTCGACTCGATCGACTGGAGCACCGTCGGCACCGTGACCAGTGAGATGGGGCCAATGCTGGTGCAGTTGATGGTGGAGATGGAGAAGACGGGCGAGATGTCTACCGAGCTCGCGGTCAAGATCCAGGCGCTCAACAGCAAGCTGGTCGAGCAGGTGCCGGCGATGCTGAAGGCAGGCATGCCGGGCTTCGGTCCAAACGGCGCCTACACCCATCCGCTCGTCGTGGCCAATGTGTTGGGTGCGACACTGCAGGCGTCTGGTCAGCCACTCAATGACTCGCAGCGCGCAGCGATCGCAGGGTTGGCGCGTGCTTTCGGTGTCGAGAACCAAGGCATCGCTGATCAGTCGCGCGAGTTCGAACTCGAACACCTGATGGCGGAGTCGGAGATGAAGGACCGCTTCTACCAGGAGGTCTCGACGCTGCTGACGCCGGAGCAGTTTGCGCAGGTCTACCCGAACGGCGCTACCGGTTACGACGGTGTGAGTCTGTTCAGCTCCAGCTTGATGACGCGGCCGTACAGCGAACCCGTGCCCGCTAGCAACGCCGGGGACTTTGCGCGCATCGCCAGCAACAAGATTGGCGAGCAACTGGGTCTCGACGAATCGACGTCGCGGCAGGTGCGGTCGGTGGTGGAACGCATGGCCAGCGCGGCACCGGAGCTGTGGCGCGACAAGGGCACTGCAGTGGAAACCAAGCTGCGCATGCTGAAGTCGGGCCGCACGCCGGCGGCAATGCGTCAGCAGTTGGCGATCATGCGTGAGATCCAGCGTCAGGTGCCGCTGACTGCCGAGCAGAAGCGCCAGTTGTCGTCGATGAAGCACGTGCTGGTTCCGCTGCCGCGGTAGCGCCGCCGCCGCTCTGCGCGAGAGGGAGAGGATTGCGCCCCTTCTGCCTCTCGCCCGCGCAGCTATGCTGCGCCGTCGTGCGCACGCTTCCCCTCGCCGTGTTTGCGGCCGTCCTCGCCGCCTTCGCCGCTGCCGCGGTTCGAGCCCAGGACAGAACAGCGACCGCCGCCACCGACTGGTGGGCGTACCGTCCGCTCGTGCGACCAGTGGTGCCCAACGTTGGTGTGCACCCCTTCGTCCGCACGGATCTCGATCGCTTCGTGCTGCACGACCTGCGCGCGCAAGGCCTCGAGCCGTCACCGCCCGCGTCACGCGCCGCGCTGATCCGCCGTCTGACCTTTGATCTGACCGGACTGCCGCCCACGCCCGAGGACGTCGCCGCGTTCGTGCAGGACCAGCGCGACGCGGCCTATGCCGAGCTCGTCGATCGACTGCTGGCCTCGCCGCAGTACGGCGTGAAGTGGGGACGGCACTGGCTCGATCTCGTGCGCTATGCCGAGACCAACAGCTTTGAACGCGACAGCGTGAAGCCGGCGGTGTGGCGCTACCGCGACTGGGTCGTCGACGCCTTCAACTCCGATCTCCCCTACGGTGAGTTCCTGACGCAGCAACTCGCTGGCGACGAGATCGAAGGCGGCCCGGTGTCGGCGTTGGTCGCGACGGGTTTCTATCGCCTCGGCTTGTGGGACGACGAACCGACCGAGCCACTGCAAGCCGTCTACGACGACTTCGACAGCATTGCGGACACGGCGGCGCGATCGATGCTGGCGATGTCCATGGGCTGCGCCCGCTGCCACGACCACAAGAAGGACCCGATCAAGGCCAAGGACTACTACGCCTTCCTGTCGTTCTTCGAGGGCTTGGCGCCGTACCGCCCCACGAGCGGCGGCACCGGTCTGTCGGTCGAGCACTTCGCGCGCCGGGTGCCGCCAGACGGCGCGCTCGCGGCGTTCGAGCAGCAACGCGCGGCGTTCCTCAGCAAGCGCAGCGACGACACCGCGCGCATCATGAGCTTGGCGGCCGAGGACTATGGGCGTCTCGACGCCGTGGCGCGGGTGCAGCGGCTCCGGCGCGAGCGCGGCTCGCTGGTCGCTCGCTACGCGCTGGATCGCAGTGACTCGAGCAAATGGCTCGATGAGGTGGCGGGGCAACACGGCTTGGTCGAGGGTCAAGTCGTGCCGGTCGAGGGCCACCGCGGTTTGGGTGGGCGATTCGATGGCGACGATTGCGTCGTCCTGCCGTTGCTGGTGCACGATTCGTTCACGATCACTCTGCGGCTCAAGACAACGCACCATGGGCCTGGGCGCGAAGACGACCAGCGTTGGTTCACGGGAACTGGCCTCGTCGATGGCGAGGTTTCGGGGATCGTGCGCGACTTCGGCCTTGCCTGGCATGACGACGGCAGGGTGGTGGCTGGTACCGGGGATCCCGAGACGTTCGTCTCCGGACCGTCCGGCTATGCCGATGGACAGTGGCACCACGTCGCGTTCACGCGCGATCGCGGCACGGGGCGCATCGGTCTCTACTGCGATGGCGTCTTGGTCGACGAGGCCATCGGCAGCACACAGAAGCTCGACGCGCCGCCGCGGCTGGTGGTCGGCAGGATGCAGCCTGGCGGTGCGGGGTTTCGCGGCGATCTCGATGATGTCTGCTTCCATTCGCGGGCGCTCAGTGCGGCTGAAGTGTTTGCCGACGCGATGACGCTGCCCGGCGGCATCGTCGCGGCCGAGAGTGCGTCGCTGGCGGCAGCCATGAGCGTTGCCGCTGGTGGGCGGCCCCCCGAGCTCGCGACCATCGAAGTGCTGTGCGCGCGCGAACGCGGGGCCACGCCCGAGCCGAGTTTCGTGCGCGTTCGCGGCGATGCGCGGACCAAGGGCGAAGCCGTCGAGCCCGCGTTCCCCTGGGTGCTCGGAGCCGCGCCGCCGGCGATCGTGCCGCCGAAGGACGGTCGCTCGTCGGGTCGGCGCACGGCGCTCGCTCGTTGGATCACCGCCGCCGACAACCAGCTGACCTGGCGCGTGATCGCCAACCGGCTGTTCCAATACCACATGGGTCGCGGAATCGTGCGCTCCGCCAACGATTTTGGCCGCCTCGGAGACCTGCCGACGCATCCGCTGCTGCTCGACTGGCTCGCCTGCGAAGTCTTGGAACGGGGCCAGAGCCTGAAGGCGATGCACCGGTTGCTGGTGTCGTCGGGGACTTACATGCAGGCGTGCGCGCCCGATGACGCAAAGTTCCGCACGGATCCGCTGAACGATCGGCTGTGGCGATTCGATCGGCGGCGGCTCACAGCCGAAGAAGTGCGCGACTCGATGCTCGCGGTCGCCGGTGTCATCAACGTGGAGCTCGGTGGCGAGAGCGTTTTCCCGCCACTGCCGCCGGCGGTGCTGGCGACGGCATCGCGCCCCGACGAAGCCTGGGGAACGGCCACCAAAGAGCAGGCCGCCCGCCGCAGTCTCTACGTGCACGTGAAGCGCTCGTTGCTCGAGCCGTTGCTGTCGGGGTTCGACATGGCGGATACCGACTCGTCGTGCCCGGTGCGCTACGCGACGGTGCAGCCAACGCAGGCGTTGATGCTGTTGAACGGCGATTTCGCCCACCAGACGGCGCGACAGTTTGCCGAGCGGTTGCAGCGCGAGTCCTCGGACGTGCGCGCTCGCGTCGAGCGAGGCCTCTGGCTCGCTTTGCAGCGCCCGCCAGTCGAGTCCGATGTGGAACGGTTGTGCGCGCTAGCAGCCGACCTGCAGCGGGACTTCGGCAAGACAGAAGCAGAAGCACTGCAGCGTGTGTGTCTCCTGTTGCTCAACTGCAACGAGTTCCTCTACCTGGACTGACGCCGATGACCTTCCCCGACCCTCGCAACACGTTTTGCGGCCGTACTCGCCGCGAGTTCCTGTGGCAGCTCGGCGCCGGCTTCGGCTCGCTGCCGCTGCTCGACCTGCTGGCTGCGGATGCCCGGCGCGATGGCCGCGGTTCGTCGCTGGTGCTGCCGCACGGGGACCCGATGGCGCCAAAGCAGCCGCATTTTGCACCGCGCGCCAAGGCTGTGATCTTCCTGTTCATGTACGGCGGCCCGAGCCAGGTGGACACGTTCGACTACAAACCAAAGCTCTACCCGCTCGATGGCAAGACCATCGACATCGACACCAAGGGCCGCGGCGGCAGCAAGCGCCAAGGGCGCGTCGTCGGGCCGAAGTGGAACTTCAAGCCCTACGGCCAGTGCGGCAAACACGTGTCGGACCTGTTCCCGCACCTTGCGCACTGCGTCGACGACCTCGCGTTCGTGCACAGCATGTATGCCGAGTCGCCGCTGCACGGCTCGGCGATGTTGATGATGAACAGCGGTCGCATCCTGACCGGCGCGCCGTGTCTGGGCAGTTGGGCGACCTACGGCCTCGGCACGCAGAACCAGAACCTGCCTGGCTTCGTTGTCATGCTCGACAAGACTGGTGGCCCGATCAGCGGTGCCAAGAACTGGAGCAGCGGCTTCATGCCGGCGGTCTACCAGGGGACCGTCCTCCGCCCGCACGGCGAGCCGATCCTCGACCTCGACGTGCAAGAAGGCATGTCCACTGCCGAGCAGCGACGCATCCTCGACGCGCTGCGGGAGCAGAACGAGTCGCACGCAGCCGTGCGGCACGACGACACCGAGCTGGCGGCGCGCATCCACAGCTACGAACTCGCCTATCGCATGCAATCGAACGCCCCCGAGGCGATCGACCTCGCGAGCGAGAGCGCCGCGACGCGAACGATGTACGGGCTCGATGATCCGCGAACGCAGGACTTCGCGCAGAAGTGCATCCTGGCCAGGCGGCTGGTGGAGCGCGGCGTGCGCTTCATCCAGATCTACTCCGGCGGCAATCACAACGATCACAACTGGGATGCACATGGCGATCTGGTCCTGAACCACACCCTGCATGCGGGCGCCACGGACAAGCCCATCGCCGGCCTACTCGCGGATCTGAAGCAGCGCGGTCTGCTCGACTCGACGATCGTGGTCTGGGGCGGAGAGTTCGGGCGACAGCCGACGGCAGAGTATGAGCACGGCACTGGCCGCGACCACGACTCGGCCGGGTTCACCATGTGGCTCGCCGGTGGCGGCATCCGCGCCGGTGTGTCTGTCGGGGCGACGGATGAACTCGGCTACCGCGCGGTGGAACGGCCGTTCCACGTGCGCAACCTGCACGCGACGATCCTGCGGCAGTTGGGCTTCGATGCCAATGCGCTCTCGTATTCGCACGCCGGGTTGCAGCAGAAGCTGGTGGGTGTTGCCGGGGCTGATCCGATCCACGAACTGTGCAGCTGAGCGCGGCAGCGCCACGCGTTCAGTTGATGCCCGGCGGCTTCGACTCGAGTTCGCCGAGTCGTCGTTCTTGCGAGAACATGTCGAGCGCGACCATCGCCGCGATCCATCGGGCCGCGTCGTCGGGGCTGCCGCGGACCAGTTCGCGAGCGACCTGGACGAAGGCCCGGAAGGAGATCCCGGTGCCGTCCGAATGCGCCAGCAATTGCGCACCAAAGGATGCCGCCGGTTCGGCGCACAGTTGTCGCAGTGCGATTTCTGGATCGCACCAACCCTGGTTCTTGATCACGCTTTCGTTCCTCGCTCACGCAGTGTCGGGGGTCTCGTGCCGCTGTCGCAAGAGCGCGGTAGTCGGCGCAAGAGAGGACGCTCGGAGGGGGGCGGTCGGGCGCCGCGGATCCGTCAGCGCCCTTCTCGGGTTCGCGCAAGGTCCGCCACGAAAGCAGTGTCGTCGGGGAAGTCGTGCTCGCGGTTCTTCTTGTCCCAGAGCAGGGCGCCGTCGACCGACACGCGAAAGTCGCCGCGCCCTCCTGGCATGACCTCGACCATACTGCCAGGGAAACGGGTGCGGATGGCAGCGGCCAGACCGGCCGCGCGGGGTTCGTAGTTTCAAACCGTGCAGTAGTCGATGCGGACATTCATGCAATGGAGGCTACGGGCTAGCGGGGCTTTGTCGAGATCGCCAAGGGCCACGCGGCTCGGTCTTGCACTGGCGAGCGCTTGGTACGGAGTGCTCGAACGGGGGTGCAGGCCGTGCACCATGTCGGGGCACAGGGCGGCGTAGGCTGCCGGGGTGCCGGTCCGCGAGTTCTGGCGCAGCTGGGGGCGAACGCACCGGTCCAACGGCCGCTCGGTGAAGGCTCGTACGGGAGCGTTGGTGCTGCGCACCGCGACGGCGCTTGTTGGCTGCAGCCGCCGCGGCGCACCAACACGATTCCTCTACAGCGGCTTCGCGTTTGCCCATCCCCGTTGCCGTGCCTCGGGCGTCGACTTCGGGCGCCGACTTCGGATGCTGCCAATGCGCGGATCGCAAGGTCCGTTGTTTGCGCCGTGGTGGCACGGCTCGTCCCGAGTAGGCTCATGCGCCGATCGTGAGCGCCGTCGAACCTACAGCTCCACCGAGGCCGCCGGCGCTCGACGAAACCGTCAGTCGCAAACTGCGAGCGCTGTCGTTGCTCGGCATCGTCATGGTGGTGGTTGGTCACGCGCCGTCCTACCGCGACCCCGCGGCGCCCAGTGATCGCACGCTGTGGTTCGGGTTCTTCGAGCGGTTGTTCACCGACGCATTGCCGCGCGTCGTCGTGATGATGTTCTTCGCCATTGCGGGCTTCCTGTTCTGCTTTGGCCACAACGGCACCTGGGTCGTGCATCGGCGGAAATTCGCCGCGCGGACCCGATCGTTGCTGGGGCCGTACCTGTTGTGGTCGCTGCTCGGCCTCTTGCTCTACCTCGCGCTGCAGTCGTTGCCGGTGACCGCCGCGTGGTTTGAGAACTCGTCGCGCAAGCTGACGGACAAGACGATCGGTGAGTTGGCGATGCGCCTGTTGTTCGAGCCCATCCCGTACCAATTGTGGTTTCTCCGCGATCTGTGGTTGATGGTGCTGCTGTCGCCGCTGTTGCTCGCGCTCCTGACTCGCTTCGGCGTCGTCGTGATCGTGGTGTTGGCGGTGCCGCACCTGCTGGATCTCGGCGTGTCGAGTCCGTTGTCAACGCGCCTGTTGACCGGCGATGCCTACTTCTGGTTCGCATTCGGCGCCTGGTTTGCCGTTCGGCGACTGCCACTGGTGTACGACGTGAAGTGGGCGCCGGTGTGGCTTGCAGTTCTGCTGGCAGTGGCGTCGGGGCGAGCGTGGCTGCTCGCGAACGCAACTTGGCGCGTCGATACGCCGTTTGCCGAGACCCCGGACCTGTGGTGGTTCAAGGGTGTCCACCTCGTCGGCGTGCCCGCGTTGTGGGTGATCTACGACCGCTGGTTGCGCTGGATGGAGCGACCGTTCTGGTTGCGCATCAGTGGCTACGCGTTCTTCGTGTTCGCGGCCCACGAGCCACTGATGAGCATGTTGCGCAAGCCGCTGATGCGTTGGCTCGGCACTGGCGACGCGATGCACGCGTTGCAGTTCGGCCTCACGCTGTTCGGCACTCTGGCGATCGTGCTCGGCTGCGGCGTTCTGTTGCGCCGCTTCGCGCCGTCGGTGTTTCTGTTCGTCTGCGGCGGCCGCGGCGCGTAGCTGGTGGCGGTGGCGATCAGCGGAAGTTGATCACGTGAGCGTTGGTGATCGTGCAGAGGCCGTTGCGGGCGTTGGTCGAGATCGTGCCGCCCTGGAGCCACACGGACTGGCCGGCCCACACCGATTGCACCGTGAAGCTCAACGTCGGGCTCGGGCCGTTGCTCGGCAGGATCGAAATCGGCAGCGCCACGATCGCTGAGGCTCCAAACCATGTGTCCGCCAGCGGGCCGATCGGCGTCTGGCCCGTCGGCAGCACGTCGGCGACGATCAGGCAGAAGGTGTTGCCCTCGGTGTCGAAGGGCGAACGCAGCGCGGCGCGGACGACGTTGCCGGCCACCGCGTTCTTGATGTCGACCTGGTCGAGCGTCGTGTTGGCGCCGATCGCGGTGCCGAGTTCGCAGTCTTCGAGCGAGCCGGGGTGGGCCGACGGGCTGATCACGGTTACTTCGATGCCGAGGTTGGCATCGAGGTCGGTGTTATCGCTGTAGAAGCTGTCGGGCACGCAGACGAACAGGTGCACGGTGCCGGCTGGTACCCTGACGTTGATCTCGTTGGCATAGCCCGTCCGGCTGATCCAAAAGTCCTGCGCGATGTCGCGCGGGAGATTGCCCACCGACGTCCCGGTCGTCGGCACATAGGCTGGGCCGGCGGCGATGGGTTGTGGCAAGCGGTTCTGGTTGTCGGGTGTCAACAACACGCCGGTTGCTGCGAAGCAGCCGACCATGTCGCGCAGCACTTCACCGGAGATGCCGTTGTTCCACTCGCCGACGCAGCGCAGCTTGAGCCAGTTGCCGGGGACGACACCGAAGGCGCCGATCGGCAGGGACCATGCGTTGGTGGCGCCGCTGTCGGCATTGGTGCGATGGAACGTGTTGGTGGGTACGAGTGGAAAGATCTGTTGCGCCGTGGCGGTGGCAGCCACGAGCAGCATCGCCAGCGCGACGCTGCTGGAAGGGAGTTGGGAGCGCATGTGTGCAGGTCCTGGGGTGGAGGTCAGATGGTAACGGATACGAAAAGCGTGTGCTGACGGCTGCAGCAGCACCTGGGTCTTGGGTGAGCGCGGCGTCGGCGACTCTGGCTGTGGGGCGTAGTGGTTCGATCGCGGCGAGTTGTCACGGGGCGCAAAGAAGGAAAGGTCGATGCCATCTCAGGAACGCCTCCGTACGGCGGCATAGGTTGCGAGCAGTCGGGCCGCGTCCTGCGCTGGCGTGAAGTGCTGCAGGTAGCGCGCGCGCGCACCGCGGCCCAAGCTTGCTGTGAGGGCGGGATCCTGGGCCAACAGGTCCATGGCCGCAGCAAAGGCCTCGGCATCGCCGGCTGCCACGCGCAGGCCGGAGGTCTCGTCGACGACTTCTTGGAGGGCGCCGATCGAAGAGGCGATGACCGGGCGACCCGCGGCAAATGCCTCGATGGCCGTGAGTCCAAAGGTCTCGTACCAGATGCTCGGCAGCAGCACGGCGGTGGCCGCGGCCATGTGGGTCTGCAAGTCAGCGGGCGTCAACTGGCCGAGCAGCGACACCCGGCCGCCGAGCCCTCGTGCCATCGTCTCCAGTCGCCCGCGCTCGGGCCCCTCGCCGGCGATCTGCAGTCGCCAGGGTGCACGTGCGTGTCGGCAGGCTTCGAGGAGGACGTGAACGCCTTTCTCTTCGACCAGGCGGCAGGCGACGAGGAACACTGGCGGTCCGCCGTCGGCGCGCTGTGCCAGTGCCGCCGCAGCCGGTTCGCCGGGGTCCTCGCACGACAGCCACTTCGTCTGCACGCGGTCCGCAGCGAACCCGGCGTCGAGGAACTGCTGGCGCGCAAACGAGGTCGGCACCAGGATGCGGTCTATGCGGTGAAAGGTCGAAAGCGCGCGATGCAGTGCCGTTCCGACGAACCTCGTGCTGCTGCCGACGACGCCGCGGTAGCAGCGGTGCGCGATCCCTGACCAAGGAAGCGAGCCCTTGCAGTCGGTGCAGATCGCGCCATCGCGGAAGAACACGCCGTTGAGGCAGAACAGATAGAAGTTGTGCGCGGTGAAGACCGTTGCCACGCCTTCGCGACGAGCCGCAGCGAACACCGCAGGCGACAGCAGCGGCCAGACGTTGTGGGCGTGCACGACGTCGGGCCGGTGTTGGCGACAGAGCGCGCGAACGCGGCGATGGGCCGACAGCGACCACGCGTTGCGCAGGGGCAAGGCGAGCTTCTCGAAGAAGCCCATGTCGCGGATGGCGTCGTTGTGCGCCGCCTCCTGCACCACCGTGACGCCCGGCTGCGCTGCGAGCAACCGCGCTTCTCGTTCGGCCGCAGCCGACTCTCCGCCCCAGACTTGATAGTGGTTGTGGAGCCAGAGGATCTTCATTGGCGACCTCCGCAGAGGGCCACGAAACCGGCGGTTGCCTCAGCGCCGAGGCGTGCGGGCGAGAATCGCGTTTTGGCGATGTCGTAGGCCCGAGCCGCAAGCGCGGTGCGTTGGGCGGGATCGCTTGCGAGCGCATCGATCGCCGCTGCCATCGCCGGGACATCGCCCGGAGGCACCAGCACTCCAGCTTTGCCGTGGTCCAACGCCGAGCGGACATCCCCAACGTCGGTACTGACGATGGGGCGCTTCAGCAGCATCGCTTCGAGCACGGCCAGCGGGAGGCTCTCGCGCAGCGACGCATAGACAAAGAGATCCAAGGCGCCAACCGTTGCCAGTGTGTCTCGCGGCTCCTGGCGACCGATCACATGGATGCGACCCGCCGCGCGCGGACTCGCTGCCAGGCGGCGGAGGTTGGCCTCTTCGTCGCCGTAGCCCAGCAGGATCGCATGGACTCGCTTCTCCGCGCAACGGAGCACTGCTTCGGCGAGCAAGGCGTGGCCCTTTGCCGGGTGCAGCCGCGCGTGCATGCCCACGGCGAAGGCGCCAGCAGGAAGCCCGAGTGCAATCCGCGCCGCCGCGCTCTGCTGTGCGGCATCCCCGACGATGGCGGGGTCCAGTGCGTTCTGAAAGCAACGCAGTGTGACTCGCGACGGCAGCCCTCGACGGACGTCCGCTACGGCGCGCTGCGATCCGACCCAGACTTCGTCGGCGCTGCGAATGCACATGCGGTCCATGAACTCGAACGCGCGAATTCGTGCCGAGCCTTCGCGGCCGACCCAACCGTGGACATGTGCGACCCATGGGACACCGAGCCCGCGCCGCGCGCCGGCGAGCCGGCACAGCAAGTCGCAGCGCATGTCGTGGCTGTAGACCGCGGCGGCGCCGGTCGTTCGGATCAGAGCTCGCAGCGCTGCGATTGCAGGGCGACTGCGCCGGGCGCCGTGCCACGCGATCGTGTGGTGCTGCAAGTGCGTCAGCCGGCTGGAAGTGAAGTGCACCGACGACGGCTGACCTGCAGTTGCGACTTCGACCAGAACGGGTTCGACGCTGGCGCGGTCGAAGTGAGCGAGCATCGTCTCCAGCAACCGTCCGGCGCCGCAGACTGGGAAGTAGTTGGCCTTGAGCACGAGCACTTTCATGTCGCGCCCTCTGGGTGGCGCGGCAGGCCCATCCACGCGCATGCGAGCCCGAGCCAGATCCACGGCATCGGTGCCTCCTGCATATGGATGACGATCGTCGACGCGATCAGCGCGACGAGTCCACCTTCACAGCAGAGGCCGAGATTGCGATCGAGAGAACCGCGAGGAAGGGCGCGATTGCGGCGGCGAAAGCCGAGGGCCATGGATGCGATTGCGCCGGCCGCGAGCAACAGTCCGAGTGCACCCTGTTCGACCCAGATCTCGAGGTAGGTGTTGTGACCGCCGATGTCGCCGAGGCCGTAGGCCGCATGCTCCGTACTGGCGAGCATCCACCGCGCCTGCTCGACGTAGCGACCCTTGCCGGTCGCTTCGTAGAGCACGCCGTAGCAGCCGTAGCCGACACCGAAGAAGCCGTGCTCCATGCCGAGGTCGGCGCCGTAGCGCTGCATCTCCAAGCGCGCGATCAGCGAGTCGCTCTGCTGGAAGTGCGTCGGGTCGAACACGCGTTCGACGAGTGTGGCCGGTAGCAACGGCAGAGCGGCGATGCCGGTGCAGACCAAACCAGCCATCGCCAGGGCGCGGTGGCGCACGCCGCCGCGCAGGATCCACAGCACGCCGAACGCGCCGAGCGCCAACACCGCCATGCGCGAATAGGTCAAGGCAGTGCCGACGAGCTGCAGCAGGCAGCCGGCAACGAGCAGCGAACGTTCGGCACGCGAGCGCGCCGCCTGCAGCAACGCCGGTGTCCACGACAGCGAGCAAGTCAGCAGCAAGGCGAGCCCGAGAGGGTGCGCGAGCGTGCCGGTGACGCGCACGATCGAACCGGAGCCAAGTTCGTCGTCCCAGACCAGCGCCGCGCCGACAGCGCCGTCGGTGTTCTCTTTGACGTAGTCGACTTGCAGCGACGGCAACAGCCATTGCGCGATGCCGACGGCTGCCGCGATGCAGCCGATGGCGAAGAAGGCCCGCAGCAACATCATCAGGTCGCGGCGGTCTTCGATCGCGGCGTAGAGCGCGAACACCCAGAGCGCTGCGTGCAGCGTGCGCAGGCCGAAGCTCGCGAAGATGTCGGGCGCGACGGCCCACAGACCTGTGAGCATCGCCTGCGTGATACCAACGGCGATCCACAGGATCGGCCGCACGGGTGCTGGGCGGAGTCCCCTGAGGATCCAGTTGCCGATCAGGCCGCACAGGAGCGCGGCCTCGAGGTAGAACGGCAACTTGCCCACCGCGCCTTGTGGCGTCAGTTGCGATACGGGGCTCAGCAACAGCACGCACGCGAGCGCCACGACCGCGCAATGCGCGGGGCGCAATGCAATCGTCCGAGGCACTGTGAGCGCCGTCATGATTCAGCTGGTGGCCTGCACTTCGCCCTGCTGCCCGGCGCGGCGCCACAGCCAGAGTGCCACGCCGGCGCTGGCAAAGAACACGATGCAGCCGAGGAGCACCGCGACTCTCGCGGGCAGGCCGAAGCTACGCATCGGCGTCGGCAAGAAGTTTGGCGGCGTGACCACCGTCACGTTGGCGATCTGATGCCGGTCGAGGACCTGCTCGATTTGTGCCAGGCGCAGACCCTCGCGCGCTTGCACGAGGTCGCGCTTTGCTTCGGCGACGTCCAGTTCGCACTTTTGCAAGGCCGCTCGACCGGCTTCGAGCGCCAGCAGGCGTTGCTGGAGGTCTTGGACGTCCTTGCGCGCTACCTGGAGTTGCGCGGCGAGGCCCACGGATTCCGCGGTGGCCTTCGCTTGCAGATCGCGCAACGAGTCATGCAGCGGGTCACGGCCCGTGATCACACCGTCCTGGCGAACCGGCAGCGCCGCTTCGACGAGGCCTTGGAGCAGTTGCACGAGCTGTTGGGCCTGGCGCACCTCGGGCGAGTCGTCGAGGTACATCTGGCGCGCGGTGGCGAGTTGTTCCTGCGCGCTGGCGGAGCGCAGCTCCAGCGCGTCGCGAGTCGGGTTCGCGCGCTGCTCGGTCGATTGGCGCAGTTCGTTGGGGGTGTCGGCGAGCAGCTTCGACAACAACGTGATGCGGGCCTTGGCCGAGGCCAGTTCGCCCTCGAGTCGCTGCGCAGTGCTCTCTGCCGCCGTGCGCCGCGTCTCGAGTTGCTCGACCTCCGTGACCACGTCGATGACCGAGAGCCGTGTCCTCGTTGCCGTCAGCGCGGCTTCTGTGCGGGCGAGTGCGCCTTCTCGATCGGCGAGGAAGGTCTGCAGGATCGGTGCCATGCCACGACCGCCGAAGGCACGCTGATGGTCCTCCATGTAGCAGTCGAGCATGTAGCTCAGCAGCCTCTGGGCTGCTTCCGGCCGTTCGCTGCGACATTCGAGCACGAACATGGTCGAACTCGGGATCGCAGCGATGCGCAGCGACGAGGCCCACTTGTCCAGCGCGCGCTGTTCGTCGGTTCGCTGCGGCAACAGTCCGAGCAGCTCGGCGGTGCCAACCAACAGTGCGGAGACAAGTCCGCGAGGCTTGCCGACCGCTGTCTCGCGGTCTTCTTGGCACAAGCGTTCGAAGGCGCGGCGCAGCAAGTCGCTGCTGCTCAACAACTCGACCTCGGTCTGCACGTCTTCGCGGCGCGGGTTGCCGGCGAGGAAGGGGGCGGGCGAACCGACCATCGAGGGCCGCGAACCGGCAGTCTCGGGGCCGATCTGGAGCATGACTTTGGCGTTGACCAGCCATTTCTCGCTGCTGGTGGCGGCGGCGAGGATGCCGATCGCGAAGCCAAGCAGAGCGCAACCGCCAACGAGCTTTGCGCCGGCGCGCAGCGGGCGGTTGGGAGTGATGGATCCGAGGACATTCATGGCATCTGGGTTCCCAAGGTGGGCGGGGACGTTAGCACGTGGCGTCGGCGGTGGCGCGCGACTCGCCGCGGTCGCGCAGCACGAGTAGCACGATGCCAAGTGCAAGCGTCGCGCGGCCAGCCGTGCGGACCCAGGCCGTGACCTGGGCGCGGTCGTCGCCTTCTACGAACAGGTTGCCGAGCACCACGACCAAGAGCAGCAGTGCGTTGAGGACGATGAAGCGACCAGGACGATCGCGGCTGATGAACGTCAGGCCGAGCGGGTCGGTCAACGCCGTCAGCACGACGCCGAGAAGCACGATCGGGTAGAGGTCAACAGCGCTGGCGTAGTGTGGCAGCAAGCGCGGCAGCGCGAAGGTGACAACGGGCAGGCTCAGCAAGGCGAGGCTGGCGACCGCGAGGCCCCACCTGGCCGAATGGCGCAGCATCGCGCGGCGTGCGGCGGCGTCATGGGCGCGTCCGGCTTGTGGCAAGAGCGCGGTCATCACGGCGCTAGTAGCGAGTTCGAGCACGGTTGCGAACAGCACAGCGATGCGCAGTCGCCCCGTGGTCACGTCGTCGGCGCGGGCGTCGAGCAGGAACAGGTCGACCTGCGCCGCCGTCGAGGCGAGAGCCGTGGCCAGCACCATGCGGCCGCCAAAGTGCAGCAGCCGCGCGCGGTCGTTCGCGGCGTCGGCTCCGGGCAGCAGTGCGGGCAGTGGGCCGGCCGCGCGCCGCACGGACAGGGCAATCGCCGCGGCCGTGACGATGTGCGCGGCAATCGCGGTCGCGAGCGACAGCAGGCCCAAAGCCCACAGCATGGTCCAGGCGAACAGTCGTGCCGCTGAGTTCGCGACCATCCACGAGCTCAACGCCAAGAACCGTTCGCGCAATTGCAGCACGCCGAGTTCGAATTGGAGCAGCACTCCGAACATCGCCGCCAGGGTCGCGATCCCGAGCACCAGTGCGCGCGATGGTTCGCCAGGTTGGTCGATCAGCCAGTGCGCCGCCGCAGCGAGTGCCGCGGCCACGACGCAGCCGGCCGCGATCAGTCGCCGCTGCAGCGCCCACGCGGTTGCCAGCATCTGGTCGCCGCCGCCGTCGCGCTCGCGGGCCGCAACCGGGTGAAGGCGCAGCAGCGCCCAGTTGAGGCTGCGGCCCATGACTTCCTGCAAGCACTGGAATGCCGCGAGGAACAGACTCGCTGCGGCGAATGCCGCGGCGTCGAGTCCCGATGGCAGCAGCAGTCCGCTGCCGAGAAACCCAAGCCCCGCAACCGCCGCGTTTGCCGTTGTCATCGCGCCGACGCGAGCGCGCAACGAACGTGAGGCTTCGGGGCTC
>CAMBXM010000022.1 GCA_945871815.1 Singulisphaera sp. GP187 | reverse complement strand
CGGCGCGCGCGACCGCGGTTTCGAGGTCGCCATGTTCGGCATCGATCAGGTCCAGCAGCGCCTCGGGGTGGTGTTCTTGCCCGCGCGCTACCACGGTGCAGGTCCGCGGGCTGCTGGCGTCGAGCCTCGCGTTGCGCAGTGGCTCAGCAACGCCATAGGCCAGTACGGCAAACCACACTTCGAGTTGCGCTTCGCGGCCGTGCACCGCAATCGTGACCATGCCGCGCGCGTCGGTGGCGTCGGGCCAGAGCGCGAGCGCGCAGCAGGGTGGCGCTACGAACACGCGCGCCTCCGGCACGGGCAACCCAAGCGGGTCGACGACCAATACGCGCAGTTCAAAGGCACACGGCAGCCGGAGGTCGGCGGCGGTGCGCGTGGCCGTTGCGCGGTCGTCGTTCGTGGACATGCCGGTGCGAGCCTCGTCGACCGGTGGCGCATGCGACCAGGACACCGCCTCTGGTTCTGTGACCAGTGGTGGGGCGGTCATGCTGTCTGCGACCTCGGGCTCCTCGGCTGCGTCGCCGGTCAACAGCCAGAGGGCAACGAGCAAGAGCGCCGCGGCCATCGCGAGGTGCTTTCGTCGGCGGCGAGAGGAGGCCCCCAAGGGTCCCGTCGTGGCGGCTACTGGCATCGCACCAGTATGCCGCGCCCTCGCCGCTTTGCGCTGGGGCCTCCCGTCTGGGTTCGCTATGCCTTTCGACCATGAAGTCGTCGGCAGTGCGAATCGAGGCGGCCCTCTATCTCGGCTTCGACGTCGGCACCCAGTCGACCAAGGCCGTGGTGCTGGACGCCAGCACCGGCACGGTGGTGGCACGGGCGCAGTGTGCCTACGACTTGCTCCCGGGCTTGCCGCCGGGCCACCAGGAGCAGCACCCCGACACTTGGATCGCCGCGGTCCAGGCGACGGCGCGGCAGGTGCTGCAAGGCGTCGATGCGTCGCGCATCCAGGGCATTGGCGTTTCTGGCCAGCAGCACGGTTGCGTTGTGCTCGACGAACATGCGCAGGTCGTGCGGGCTGCCAAACTATGGTGCGACACCAGCACTGCGACCGAGGCACGGGCACTGTCGCAGCAACTCGGTCGCTTGGTGCCGACTGGGTTCACGGCGAGCAAACTCGTGTGGTTGCGCGCCCACGAGCCGCAGAACTGGGCGCGCGTGCGCACCGTGTTGCTGCCGCACGACTTCGTCAATCTGCGGCTGTGCGGCACGGCCACGATGGAGTGCGGCGACGCCTCGGGTACTGGCTTCTTCGATCCCGTTGCGCGCGGCTTCGACGCACTCGCGATGCGTGCGATCGATCCGCGGCTCGCAGCGATGCTGCCGCCACTCGTGCGGCCAGGTGCGCCGGCGGGCCGGTTGTCTTCGGCCGGCGCGCTGTTGCTGGGCCTTCCGGAAGGTGTGCCCGTGAGCCATGGCGGTGGCGACAACATGATGGCGGCCATCGGTAGTGGCGCTGCGGCGAACGGCGTTGCCGTCGTCAGCCTTGGCACCTCGGGCACCGTGTTTGCACGTTCCGACTCGCCGGTGGTCGACCCGGGTGGCTTGATCGCGCCATTCTGCAGCAGCGACGGTGCCTACCTGCCTTTGCTGTGCGTGATGAACCTCACCGGCGTCACCGAGTCCGTTTGCCGATTGACCGGACTGACGCACGCGGAATTGACGCAGCGCGCGAGCGCGGTGCCGATCGGCAGCGACGGCCTCACTTGGCTGCCCTTCTTGAACGGGGAACGGGTGCCAGATCTGCCGGACGCGAACGGCACACTGTTGGCGATGCGCTCCGACAATCTGACGCCGGGGCACGTCTACCGCGCGGCGCTCGAGGGCACGTCCTGCAATCTCGCGCACGGTGCGCGCCGCTTACAACAGCTCGGCGTGCCGTTGCGCGAACTACGGCTCTGCGGCGGTGCCGCGTCCAACGTGTTGTGGCGGCAGATCCTGGCGGACCTGCTGGAGGTCCCGGTGGCGGTGGTCGAAGAGCCCGAGGCCGCAGCGCTCGGTGCGGCAATCCAGGCGCTCTGGACCGTGCGGCGACTGGCCGGCGAACGGGCGTCGTGCGCAGAAGTCGCGGCGCCGTTCGTGCGCACCACGGGCGAACTCGTGCGGCCGTCGCGCGACCTCGCCGCCAGCCGCGCCTTGCGGGCGCGCTTTGCGCGGGAACTGCTGCGGCACCACGGCGTGCGCCTTCTCGACTGAGCGTAGTCGCGACTACGATGCGGCGATGCTGGACCGCACCGAACAACGCATCGTCGGCGTCTTGCTCGAGAAGGAAGCAACCGTTCCCGACACGTATCCGATGACCGAGAATGCGCTGCGGGCTGGCTGCAACCAGCTCAACAATCGCGAACCGGTGATGGAGTTGCAGGCCTTCGAAGTCTCGGGCACGTTGATGTCCCTGCTCGAAAAAGGCTGGATCTCGCGGCTCGACGGTAGCGGGCGCGCGACCAAGTACGCACACAAGGTCGTGGACCGTCTGGGACTCACGCCGGCCGAGTTGGCCGTCTTGTGCGAACTGCTCGTGCGCGGCCCGCAGGCGCCTGGCGCACTGAAGCCGCGAGTCGCTCGCCTCGGCTTTGCGGCCGACGCCCCGGCGATCGAGGCCGTGCTGCAGAAGATGGCCACGCGGCCGCAGCCGCTGGTGGCGCAGAGCCCGCTCGCGCCGCGCGAACGCGAGCGGAAGTGGCAGCACTTGCTAGGCGATCGTTCCCAGTCCAACGCGACGGCGCCAGCGAACGCGATCGCCCAGCGCGGTGCGTCGATCCGTGAGCGTGAAGGGTCTCCCGAACTCAGCGTCGAAACCGCCAGCACTCGGGCCACGGACCTCACTGGGCGGGTCGTTGCGCTCGAAGAGCTGGTCGAAGACCTGCAGCGGCAGGTGCGCGATCTGGCGCAGCAGCTCCGGGCGCTGGACTCGCGCTGACGGTGCCGTTTGCGTTTGCCGAATGAGACCGCTGCCCATCGAGGCAACGACTCCGGGCGCGCAGCCGGGTTAGTTCGAAGCCTTGCCGCGGGCCGCGAGCGCACTGCACTGCGCGCGGAGTAGGCTGCCGAGAGCGACGATGTAGTGGTAGCGCACGATCAGCGGGGAACCCGGTTGCAGCGTGTGGGCGAACGTTGCACCAAAGCGCCCGTAGTCGCGTGTCGACCATGACACGTCGGTTGGGTTGTTGCGGCCTTCCACGCGAATGACGGTCACTGGCCCGCCTTCATCGTCGGCAAACGGCAGCACCGCCGCGATCCAGTCGCATCCGGTCCAGATGTCGTTCGGCTGCGCCATTGCCGTCTCTGGTCGCACGTAGGTGACCTTGGGTTGGTCCTTCGGCGCGAAGCGGTCGAGGGCGCGAAACTGGTGACCGCTGTGCTGCGGGTCGCCGCCCAGTTCCACGGTTGCAGTTGCGCTGAGTTCGCTGTGGACATCGATGCACCACGTCGCCGCGTCGAAGGCGCGCACGCGAACGGCGCGATGCTCGTGCACGACGGTGCGCTCTTCACGGTCGAGCCAGTCGATGGCGGCGACGATCCACGAGGCGTCGAGGCCATGTTCGCTGGCGTCGACGAAGGCTCGATGGCGTTGACTCTCGCCGTTGCGACAGTGCCAGAAGTCGAGCAGCTGCGCGCCGGCGCGCGTTTGATGGAAGCCGAAGAACAGTCCGCGGTGATGTTCGAACTGGCCACCCAGCCCCTTCGTCAACAGGCGTCCGTCTGGCGCGTGGACGTGGTGATAGACCTTGCAGGTCGCGCGCGCTCGTTGCGGATCGAAGGCGTCGTGCTGGTAGCTCAGGGCGAGTTCGCCGTTCACGTAGTAGGCGCCGAAGTCGACCTCCTGAGCGGTCATCGGCAGCATGCACGAGGACGATGCAAGCAACCAGGCCAGGGCGAGCAGGCGGCCAAGGAGGTTTTGGCTTCGGGGCATGTTCGTCATGCTACGAGTGGTTGCCCCACCCGTCTGTTGCAGAACGCATCCTGCCTGCTGGCGCGGGAGCTGGTCCGATCGCTGCGGCGCACGAACTGCGTCGAAACTGCAGATTCGACGCCGTTCGCGCTGCTTGATCGGAACCCAGCTCCCGAGCCCGCGGCGACGGCGCCGTTGTTCCACAGGCGGCTAGGCCTTCGCGGCTGCGCCGCTGTGAACCAGGATGCGGACATCGCGGACGTTGGTGCCCGTTGGCCCGGTGATCACCGTATCGCCGAGTGCATGGAGCAGCGGGAAGGCGTCGAAGGTGCGCAGCGCCGCGTCGACGTCGAGGCCACGTGCTCGCGCGCGCGCGATCGTCGTGCCGTCGACCAGAGCCCCCGCGGCGGTGGAGTTGCCGTCGATGCCGTCGGTGCCGCAGCTGAGCACCGTGATCGGCTCCTCGGCGATCGCGATGGCGCACTGCAGCGCAAAATGCTGATTGCGGCCGCCAGTGCCGACCTGCGCCGGCAGGGCGACACGCACCTCACCGCCGGCGATCACTGCGACCGGGCCGGCTGCATGCGCGACCTCGTCGCGCAGCACGGCGAGCAGATGTGCCGCCGCCTCGTGGCTCTGCAGTTCGTCGGCGTCGCGCACGACCACGGTGCGAAAGCCGTTGCCGAGAGCCTGCAGTTGTGCCGCGGCCACGGCGACGTCATTGTCGAGTAGCGAAAATGCGCGGCTATGCGCCATGCACGGTGCATCTCGCTGCAACAGGGGCGGCAGGTCTGCGATCGCCGCACGCGCGCGAAGGGGCAGGGGCACCGTCTGCAGCAGATCGTGGCGAAGCAGGACCTCTCTGAACTCGGCGAGCGTGGTATCGCAGCCCAGAGACGGACCCGAGCCCAGCGCGGAAAGGTCGTCGCCTGGTACGTCGCCAATCGCGAGTGTCCACTGGCTGTGGGCCCGGTGCGCCGCCGCTGCGAGCTTGCCGCCCTTGGTCGCCGACACGAACTTGCGCACGGTGTTGATCGCCTCGATGCCCGCGCCCGAGCCGACCAGCGCGCGGTAGAACTCGCGCCACGATGCGAGCGAAATCGAATCGTCGAGCGGCAACTCGCACAGCGACGACGCGCCGCCAGAGATCAGGAACAGCACGAACGTCTGCGACGACGCTTCATGGCAGAGTTGGAGTGCGCGGCGCGCGGCTGCGAAGCTGCCGGCGGTCGGCAATGGGTGCCCACCAGCAAGGACTTCGAATGGCGGTAGGGCGCGGTCATCCGGCTCCGGCACCACGACGAGGCCGCGGACTGTGGCCTTTGGCGCGATCGCCCGCAGCTCGGCTGCGGCCGCTGTTGCCATCGGCCGTGCAGCCTTGCCGAGAGCCAGCACCAACACATCGCGGACGGTGACCAGCTCGGCGTGGCGCGACTGCAGTGCCGTTCGGACCGCCGGCGTCGGGTCGAGTTCGCGCAGTACGGCGGCGAAGTTCGCGCGCAGGCGGTCTTTCACCGTAACACGCCCGGGTTGACTGGGTTCTTCGGGCGCTCTCCCTTGAGCACCGCGGCGCAGTTCTCGGCGGCGAGTGTGCACATCCGCGTGCGCGTTGCGATGGTGGCCGAGCCGATGTGCGGCAGCAGTACGACGTTGTCGAGCGCGAGTAGGCCCTGGTGGACCTTGGGTTCGTGCTCGAACACATCGAGGCCGGCACCGGAGAGCATTTTCTCTTCGAGGGCTGCGACCAAGGCCGCCTCGTGCACGATCGAGCCGCGTGACGTGTTGATCAAGAACGCGCCGCGCTTCATCACCGCCAATTCGTCGACGCCGATCAGATGGTGCGTGCTCTCGCGATATGGCACGTGCAGGGTCACGAAGTCACTCTGTTGGAGCAGCATGCGCAGCGGCACGTGCTGCGCCCGCAGTTCGTCTCCGAGCGCCGGGGGCAACGGTGTTGGCGCGCTGTAGAGAATGCGCATCGAGAAGCCCTGGGCGCGGCGCGCCACCGCCTGGCCGATGCGGCCCATGCCGACGATGCCGAGGGTCTTGCCGTTCAGGTCGATGCCGGCGAGCAAGTCGATGTCCCATCGCTTCCACGAACCACAGCGGAGATACCGTTCCGCTTCGGGCACGCGGCGCGCCACCGACAGGATGAGCGCGAGCGTCAGGTCGGCGGTGGACTCGGTCAGCACGCCGGGAGTGTTGGTGACGACGATGCCGCGGGCCGTGGCTGCATCGACGTCGATGTTGTCGTAGCCGACCGCCACTTGGCTCACGACCTTGAGCTTTGGGGCCAAGGCCAAGAGCTCTGCCGTGATGCTGTCGGTCAGTTGGCAGACGATGCCGTCTGCGAGCAGCAACTTGCGCTTCAAGGTGTCAGGGTCCGCGACTTCGTAGGTGTCGCGGTAGTCGACGATGAAGTCCTCTTGCAGAATCGCGACCGCCTGTGGGTAGACCTTGCGAGTGACGAACACACGAGGCTTCATGCGCGGGGCTCCGCCAAGAAGTTCTGCAGGCGGGCCGTGACCTCGGGTGTGTCGGCGAGCGCTCCACACCGGACTGCGAGTTCGGCGGCGCGGCGATAATGATCGGCGTCGCGCGCGAGGTCTTCGCGCCGGATCAGCATCGGGTTCGGTTGGCGCCCCGCCAGATAGTTCAAGAATGCCAGCCCGGCCTTGTAGTGCTGCGTCGGCGCGCAGAACACGTGGCGAGAGAGCTGTTCGCATGGGCCCATCAGGTCGGCAAAGCGCGCGCTGTCGCCGCGCGAAAGGGCCTGCAGCGCGCGTCCGGCGGGTTCGGCGATTGCGTCCAGCACGCCAAGCAGTGCGTGGCTGAAGTCGCCGAGCGCGACGCGGTGGGCGCCGATGGTGGTATAGCGTTCGACGCGTGCGGCCACAGGCAGCGGTTCGCGTTCAGGGTCGCCGCCCAGAATCAGGCGGCTGAAGTGGAAGTCATCGCCCGTGAGCACGATCTGGTCGTGCGGCAGGAGTTCCCGGCGCAGGCGGACTTCGAGCTTCGCATCGAGCATCGAGATCTTGATGCCGCGCACCTTCTGGCGGTCGAGGGCGAGAATCCGCGGCAACGAGTCGCCCGGGAAGTAGCCATCGAGCTCCGGCAAGAACATCGGGCCGAGCCAGTGCAAGAACAAAGGGCCCGCAGTGCGCTCGAGGATGCCGCGGTAGACCGCGACGTAGTCGTTGGCACTGGCGTTGGTGCGGGCCAGGAACGACATCGGCAGGATCACCGGGATGCCGTCGTGCTCCGCGATCTGCGCGCACTGGTGAGCGACGCCGTCGATGAGGTCTTGCGGCGAGTTCACGCTTCCGAGGTGGTCCGTGCCAGCACCGGCGCAGAAGCCGTGCGGCAGGTGCAACGCACCCGTGCGCGCAATCAACTCCTGTGCCGACTCCCAGCCAAGAACGAACCGCTGGGCGGTGTCCATGGCCTCGGCGATGCCAAAGCCATGGCTCGACAGCCAGGATCGCAAGCGCATCGTCGCATCCCAGTCGAGGTGGGCGCGGATCGCAGCAGAGCTCGACGGCTGGTCGAGGCGGTGGCCCAGGTCGCGGTAACCCTCGTGCAAGACCACATGGGCGGCGGCGAAGCACAGTCGCGTGGGTGTGATTGCTGCGGTCCGCTCTGGCATCCGCGTGGAGCCTACGGGTCCTTGCCGGTGGGCGCGAGGCACAGTCCTGGTCGCAGGCTTCGTCAGCGGTCTCGTGGCAGTTCGAGTAAGGTGCCGGTGAAATGCAGGGCTTGCGTGCGTTGCAGCAGATCGTCGTCGCCTGGGGCGTCGTGGCGTGGTTGTCGTGGTCCTGCGCTTGTGCGCTGCCCGCCCAGGTGCCGACGCCGGCATCGCCGCCGCAGTCCGCTGTGCCTGCGGCGCCGTCGCGCGATCCCCTTCCCCAGAGCGATCGGGTCGCCGGCCGTCTGCGAGCGATCCGCGTTTCGACCGACGAGGTGTTCCACGATGCCGAGCGCAGCGGTCGCGTTCTACCAAGGCTCGTGAATGCGGTGCACGTCACCACCGACCGCGACGTCGTGCTGCGCGAAGTCTTCGTCCAGCCGGGCCAATGGATTGACGTGAGCCAAGCGGAGGAGCTGGAGCGCAATCTTCGAGCCCTGGGCATCTTCGCTGAGGTGCGGGTCCAGTTGGTGCGGACCAACGTGCCCCTCGAGGTCGATCTCGTGATCGTCACGCGCGACCGCTTGACGCTCATCCTGGGTGGCGGCGCAAGCTACGTCGGTGGGGTCAGTGGCTTCAACGTGGCCGCGGGCGAGAGCAACCTAAGGGGCCAGGGTGACCGTGTGGCCGGCACCTTCCGCGACAGCAGCGATGGCGAGTTCCGCGGTGCCGTGAGCTACTCGGACCTGCACCTATTCGACACCTGGATCCGGGGCAATGTGCGGCTGTCGCGAACCGACGAGGGCGACGGTCTTGGACTCGAAGTCGAACGGCCGTGGAAGCACCTGAAGGACCCGCAGAGCTGGCGCCTTGCACTGGCGCACGACGAACTGGCGGCCGACTACTTCCGCCTCGGCGAAGAGGAGGGCTCGGTTCCGTACCGTCGCCTCGCGCTCGACTCGAGTCTGCTGTGGGCCGACGGGCCGCGCTACGACCGATCGGGGTTCGGCGGTACGGCCCGCATCGAGCAGCTGGAGTACGGGGAAGCCACGGGCGCTCTTGCCCCCGAGCTGCGGGTCCCCGGCGACACCGTACGGTTGTTCGCGGGCGGTACCTTCCGCGGTCAGTGGATCTCGGCCTTTCGCGAGGCTTCCGCTTTCGACACGTTGGGCTTCGTGCAGGACATCGCGCTCGCCACGCAGCTGGAAGTGACCCTCGGCGGCAGTCTGCGCGACGAGGCAGGTCGGGGCACCGAGCTCCAGCCCGAACTGCAGCTGCATGCGGGCACCGTGTTCGAGCCGTGGGCAGCCACGCTCCTCGGACTCAGTACCGACGGCACGATCCGCTTTGCCAATGGCGCTGCCGTCGGTTTCAACGTCAGTGCAAGGACGCAGTGGCTCTCGGCTGTGGCCAAGCACCATGCACTCGCTGGGCAGTTGCGCTTTGACGCGGTCGACGAGGAGCAAGATCTGACGGCCGAGCTCACTCTGGGCGCCGACAACGGCCTGCGCGGCTACGACGCGAGGCTGTTGTCCGGGACGCACCGACTGCTCGCCAACCTGGAAGAGCGCTGGGACACGGGCCTCGAGATCTGGGTCTTCCGGCTAGGCCTGTGCGCCTTCACCGACGTCGGTTGGATGGGCAGAAGCGAAGCGCTCGGACGGCCGTTTGTCGGTGCCGGCGGCGGTGTGCGCGTGGGCTCCGCCCCCTTGCTCGGCGCACCGGTTCTGCGCATCGATCTGGCGCGGCCGCTCGATGACGTTGACGGCAACATGGATGGCTGGAATCTCGCGGTCACGGTAGGGCAGGCCTTCACCTTCGGCGGCGCATCGCGGCCCTCGCAAGGCCGTTGACCAGAGATTGGTAGTGCATCGGCCCGATGCTTCTGACCGCGCTCGCGGCTATACGAACGGGGCATGCCCTTCCAGTTTCAACAGCTGTTCGAACTCGGTCCCGATGCGACGCCCTATCGCTTGCTCACGAGCGAGCACGTGCGGACCGAGAGCGTGGCAGGCCGCACGATTCTGCGGATCGCGGACGTAGCGCTGGAGCAACTGACGTTCGCGGCAATGCGCGACATCAGCCACCTGTTGCGACCGGGCCACCTGCAGCAGCTACGCAACATCCTGGACGATGGTGAGGCCTCGGCAAACGATCGCTTCGTTGCGCTGCAACTGCTGAAGAACGCCAACGTCGCCGCCGGCATGGTGCTGCCTGGATGCCAGGACACCGGTACCGCGATCGTGATCGGCAAGAAGGGGCAGTACGTGTGGACGGAAGGCGATGACGAAGTGGCGCTGAGCCGCGGTGTGTACCGCACGTTCACAGAGACCAATTTGCGCTACTCGCAGATGGCGCCGCTCGACATGTACAAGGAGGTCAACACCGGCGACAACCTGCCGGCGCAGATCGAGCTCTATGCGACTGGTGGCGAGGAGTACCAGTTCTTGTTCCTGACCAAGGGCGGCGGTTCGGCCAACAAGTCGTTCCTCTATCAGGAGACCAAGGCGCGCCTCAACCCAACGTCCTTGCTGGAGTGGATCGACAAGGAGACGCGGAAGCTCGGCACCGCGGCGTGCCCGCCGTACCATCTCGCGATCGTCATCGGCGGCATGTCGGCCGAGTTCACGATGAAGGTCGTCAAGCTCGCGAGCGCTCGCTACCTCGACACACTGCCGACCAGCGGCAATGCCAGGGGCCGCGCGTTTCGCGACTTGGAACTCGAACAGCAGGTCCTGGCCATTACGCGCAAGAACGGCATCGGCGCGCAGTTCGGTGGCAAGTACTTCTGTCACGACGTGCGTGTGATCCGCTTGCCGCGCCATGGTGCGAGCTGCCCGATCGGTATCGGGGTGTCGTGTTCTGCGGACCGCCAAGCCAAGGGCAAGATCACCAAGGACGGCGTGTTCGTGGAGCAGTTGGAGACCAACCCCGCGCGCTTCCTGCCGGACCCAAGCGAGAACGAGGTTGCTGGCAACGTGGTGGCGCTCGACTTGTCGCGGCCCATGACCGAGCTTCGAGCTGCGATTTCGAAGCACCCGATCAAGACGCGCTTTGCACTGACCGGCCCGATGGTCGTCGCGCGCGACATCGCGCACGCCCGGCTCAAGGACATGCTCGACCGGGGGCAGCCGTTGCCGCAGTACTTCAAGGACCATCTGGTCTACTACGCTGGCCCATCGAAGACGCCGACGGGGATGGCGTCCGGTTCGTTTGGACCGACGACAGCCGGTCGCATGGACGGCTACGTCGAGCAGTTCATGGCGGCGGGCGGCAGCTACGTGACCTTGGCCAAGGGCAACCGCAGCAAGGCAGTCACCGACGCCTGCAAGAAGCACGGCGGCTTCTACCTCGGTTCGATCGGCGGGCCGGCGGCGATTCTGGCTCAGGACAGCATCACCAAGATCGAAGTGATCGACTTCGAAGACCTCGGTATGGAGTCGGTCTGGAAGATCGAAGTGAAGGACTTCCCCGCGTTTCTGGTGGTCGATGACAAGGGTCACGACTTCTTCGCATGAAGCGAGCTCTCTTGCTCGTGGCCGCCGCACTCGCCGTCTGGCTCGGCGGCCGCGAACTGTGGCTGTCGTTGCGCAGCGATGACGAGCGTATCCGTGCCGCCTTGGCCGAAGAGGTGGCCGCGTTCGACGCCGCGGCGGCGTTCTCGGTCTTGCGTCACTTTGCCGAGGACTATCGCGACGTCAGCGGCAACTTCGACCGCGGCATGCTGCGCGGCGCGCTGCTCTACGCGTTCCAGAATCGACGCACGCAGGACGGCGCGTTCCGCCATCGGACCGAGATCGACTGGGATCGCTTTGCCATCGCGATGACGGATCCAGGGGCCGCCGCCGAGACGACGTTTCCGCTCGTGCTCTACGACCAGGAGGGCAGCGGCGAAGTCGTCGTGTGGGCCATCGAGGTCGTGGCGAAATGGGCGCGCCGCTCAGGGGAGTGGTGGATCACTGGGTCGACGCATCGCACCACGGCCGGCAAACGGCCGTGGTGAGGGCGCCGCTTCGTCAGAGCCAGCGCGCGATGGCGTAGTAACCGATCGACACGATCGGCACTGCGATCGCGAGTCCCATGACGACGAGCCAGCAGAACGCCCGCAGACCCTGCAGGCGGTCGACCCCGAGATAGGCACGGCTGCGCTGCAACACGAAGAACCCGACGTAGGTCACCGGAAGCAAGAGGCCGCAGGCGATGTTCGTCGGCACTGCGAGCCACACCGGCACCGAAGGGAATACCGCGGGCGCCAAGGCCGCTGGCGCCGGCAACAAC
Source organism: Singulisphaera sp. GP187 (assembly GCA_945871815.1). Classification (GTDB taxonomy): domain Bacteria; phylum Planctomycetota; class UBA1135; order UBA1135; family UBA2386; genus SXPK01. The sequence goes on along the minus strand of CAMBXM010000022.1, from coordinate 23,034 downwards.
GTGAACGCACGGTAGGCCCGGCTGCCGACCGGGCACTGGAACCACTCCATCGCCACGAAGCCGCAGACCAGCATGTGCAGCGAGATCGTCGAGAACGCCATCGCCAGCATGCCGAGGTCAAACACGACGCGGCCCGCGGTTTGGCCGAGCACGGAGCCGAGCACCATGCCCATCTGCTGGATCGCGGCGCCCTTGGCCACCACCTCCTCCCCGTGCAGCGTGTTGGCAGCGGCGACGGTCATCAAGCTGGTCGCCAGGGCGTACGGCAGCAGCATGCCGCAGACGAGGTCGCACTTGGCGAGCCCACGATGGCTACGACCCCAACCGCGCGCCAGCAGCGAGTAGGGATAGAGGAACACCATGTTGACGCCGACGGCGGCAGCAAGGCCGCTGGTCACCATCTCGATGGCAGAGTGCTCACCGCGGTCCGCCGGCAGCGACGGCACGAAGCCTGCGAACAGTGCCCGCCAATCGGTGTGCGTGTGGATCACGACCCACAACAGGCACAGGACCGTGGCCCAGATCAGCCACTTGCAGAACTGTTCGTATCGACGCACGAGTCGTGGCGACGCACCATAGCTCCACGAGAGCCAGATGGCCGCCGCCAAGAGCAACGGACTCGCGGCGATCGCTGGCACGCCGGCGAGCCCCGCCACGGCGCACAGATCGACGACCGAGTTGGCGGCGAGGTTGTACTGCGGCACGTGCCACACGATCGACGCCAGCAGCGAGCTCGCTGCCCACGCGCCGGCGAAGGGCGCGCCGGCGAAGCGGCTCATCGCCGGCAACGGTCGCATGCCTGTGCTCAGGGTCTGGTGCGCGATGGCACTGAGCATCGCAACGCCGAGCGCCATGGCGACCGGTGCGACCCAGAGCAGCGCGTAGCCGAACACGGCGCCGCTGAACAGCGCGGTCGTCGCTGTGCCGGCACCGAGGGTCAGCGCGCTCTGCAGATAGCCTGGACCCGACAGCGACAGCCAGCCGCGCAGACGGCGGTGGAGGGGTTGGCGATCGAGCTCGTCGAGCCATCGCGATTCGCGCGCGATGTGGCTCGGATCCGGCGGCGCCGACATGCGCAAGCCGCGTTGCAGGTCGTCGAGACCGGCATCGTGTGGCACGTCGTTCACGTGCCTTGGTCCCTCTTCCGTTGCTTCAGGTGGTCTGCTTCCGGCAGCGCCCTGTAGTACGGATCGAGCGGAAAGCAGCCCGACACCATGCCATTGCGCGGTGCGGTCGTGCAGTCGGAAAAGGTGCGGCAGAGGCGCTTTTGCTGCAGCGCTCGACCGGCGATGACGTCGGCTGGCAGCTCGGGGTAGCTGAGCAACATGCGGCCGATGCCGACGAAGGTGACCTCACCGTTCGCAACGGCACGCTGCGCTACGTGCGGCAGCCACTCTTGCAGATAGGTGTAGCCCGTGCCGACAAAGGCCATGCCCTTCACCGACTGCGTCAGTTGCCGCGTTACCCGCAAATGCGTGGCGACGCAGTGCAGCGGGTCGAGCGGCGGCAAGTAGCCGTCGCTTGGCGGATACGCCGCCGGCCGCTGCAGGTGCGGGTTCCAGTACGGAGAACCCAGCGTCACGTTGCAGAGCTCGATCGACAGCTCCGTGCACCGCTGCAGGAACGCAGTGGCCTCGTCGAGATCGAGGGTCGAGGCCGTCGCGTCGGGCAAGAAGTTGAAGTGGTGGTTGGCGAGGTCGATGCCCTGGTCTGTCAACGCGGTGCCGCGTCCGGTGCTCTCATCCTTGCCGTACGGTGCGACGTCGGCTGCCGACAACCGCACGCCGATATGCAAGTTCGGGCAGGCTGTGCGGATGCCGGCCACGATGCGTTCGAACAGTCGCATGCGCGACGCCAGCGCCGGGCCGCCATAGGTCCCGTTGCGGGTCTTGCTGGCGAGCAATTCGTGCAGCAGATAGCCGTGGCAGCACTTCACGTCGACGAAGTCGAAGCCCGCGCGTTCGGCGGTGACGGCGGCTCGCACGAACTGTTCGCCGATCGCTTCGAGCTCCGTGTCGGTCAGCAGCGGCGTGGTGGCGGGCAAGGCGTACTTCTTCGCCAGCAGCGGATGGTGCTGCGTGATCTTGGGCGCAAAGGGCCCTAGAGGTCGCGCGAAGCGACCCGAATGCGTGAGCTGCAAACCGATCAGCACGCCGTCGTCGCTGGCCGAGATCTCGCGGCGGCCGGCGCGAAGTTCCGTCAGCAGCAGGCTGAGGTCGCGTTCGCTGTCGCGGTGCAGGCAGAGCTGATTCTTGTTCGCACGGCCGTCCTGCTGCACGGCGAAGGCCTCGCCGCCCCAGACCAGCGCGGCACCGCTGCGGCCGAAGTGGCGCCATCGCCGCTGTGTGTGCGCGGTCGGCGAGCCGCCTTCGGTGCCGTCCCAGCCCTCCATGGGGTGGGCGCAGAAGCGGTTGTCGAGCGTCTTGCCCGCCACGCGAATCGGCTGCGCGAGTGCCCCATGCGCGACCGTGCTGTCGTCGCAGTCGAAGTCGACGCCGAGTTCGCGCAAGTGGGCGCGGAACGTCGCTGCGGTGCGGAAGTGACCCGGAGGCGGAAAGCGCATGCGGTCATCATGACCGTGGCCCGCAGTCAGTCCAACGGTTGCCATGGCAGCGTGCGCATCAGTTCGCCAAACGGCTCTTGGTCGCAGCCGTAGCCAATGCCGAGCAACGAGGCGCACTGCAGTTGGCCATCATCGATTCGCAAGGCGATGCTGCCGTCGGGGCGCGAGGCGTAGAGATCCGGATGCGCCGCGAGCGCCGCGGTCGCGACCTCGCGCGGTAGGTGGTCGAGGCCGCGGAAATAGTGGTGTCCGTTGCGCTCGACGTGCGCGAGGCCGAGCGTCGTCATGGTTGCGAGGTCCTGTTGTAGCGACAGCAGCGGCAGGTTGGTCAGATCCTCGCCGCAGACGAAGGCCGAGTCGCCGTGAGCGCGCGCGAGTGCTTGGTTGGCCAGACCGCGGAACACTCCCTTGCAGTTCTTGATCGAGCAGCCGCGGTAGCCGAGCTGCAGTGCATCGGCGAAGGACGTCGGCAGCACATCGGCCTCGTCCAGCACGAGCGGTGCGAACGCGCGGACGCGGTCGATGGCGCGGTTGGCGGCTGCATCGAAGGTAAGTGCCCGGGACAGCGGCTGCTCGATGTGCGCGAGTCGACCGAGCAGTTGCGCGCCGAGGCGGTCGCGGGCAACGGTTTCGAGCAGGCGGACCACATCTTCCATCGAGGCGAATTGCTCGTTGCCGTCGAGAGTGATGCCCGGATCGACGTCGAGTGTTCGACACAGCGATGCCAACGCGAGCAGTCGTTCGCAGTCGGCCTCGAGGCCTTGGCCGACCTTGACCTTGAGCCATCGTGGGCGGTGGCGGCGCAGGTAGCCCTCGACCGAGCACGGCTCGTCGTCGTCGGTGCCAGCATCGACCTGGCGCAGGGGATCGAGCATGCCGACGGTGTGGCGCAGCAGGATCGAGTTCTGTGGACGGGCCGGAAGCAGGTCGCGGGCGTCGATTTCACCGAGGCCCGGCAGCAGTGTGTCAAGGCGGATGCCAAAGAGGTCGCTCTGCAGAGCGGACCAGAAGCTCTTCTTGGCCAGACGGCAGGTGGCGTCAATCAGGGCGCGTTCGACCAAGGAAGGCCCGAAGGCGCGCTCCAGAAGGTTGGTGGCGGCAGGCGCGTGAGCGAGGACGAGGTCTCGGTGCATCCCCAAGGAGCAGTCAAAAACGCTGCGAGGGCGCGTCTCCGCAAGGCAGCGTCGCGCGGCGTCCTCGGCGCTGCCGCGCAGTGCGGCCTGGTCCTGCAGTGCCGTCCGCGCGGGGTCTTTGTGGAACCACTTCGGCACCAGCAGATCCGCGGCCGCGCCGACGGCGCTGCGGCCATCGACGGATTCGACCCGCACACGAAGGTGCAGGAGAGGTGCACCTTCGACGGTCGTGGTGCCAAAGCGGAACGGAGTTCGCGCCGTGCAGGCGATCTCGGCGAAGGCCGCTGTGACCGTGCGGATCTGCATCCGGCGGATGCTAGTGGGGTGACTGCGAAGTTGGCCACCGATGTCGCCGGCGCTGGACGCGCGAGGCGTCGCGGCTCGCGGCGCACGACGCGCAGCCCTTGGCCACAGGGTCCCGAACTTCGGCGCCACTCCGCGAGCGGCGCCAAAGGCTCAGCCGATGACCATGAGCGAACCGTTCGAGGCGACGAGCTGATTGGGTGGGAAGCTGGGATCGAGGGCCGCGCTCTGGAACGCCAAGCTGAAACCCAGCAAGTAGGGCACGTTGGGGATCGGCAGCGAGTACGAGGTGGCCCCGTTGGCGTCGAGGGTTCGGATGCCGAAGTTGTCGAACGGCGGCCCTTCGAGTTCGTAACTGCAGCCCGGAACGAGCGGCACCGTGGCCGTCGCGAGCCGGTAGTCGATCATGGTGAGCGTCGGCTGCAGTGCCGGCCCTTGGGTCACATTCAGCGTGCAGGTGGTGCCTCGCAACGGCGTGCCGGCGATCGTCTGCCGCAGGGGCAGGCCGGTCGAGCCGACGCAGCCAGTGCCCTTGTCGTCTTTGCCCGCTGCCGGCACATAGACGACGACCAGTCGTGGTCGCAGGCTCGCGTTGCTGTTCTGACGACTGCCGAGGCGGCGTGCATCCTGGATCGTTAGCTCGTCGGTGCGGAGCAGCCAGCCATGGTTTGGCGCTCCCGCGAGCCAATCCTGCACATTGGCATTCATCGCCGCGCTCGGGCCGATCGAGAATGTGCCGTTGAAACTGATGCCAGCGGTCGCAAGTGGCGTCGCGTCGAAGTCGCCGCCGGGCGTCGCCCAACGCACGGAGGTGTACTCGCGGTAGATCCAAGTCGTGTCGCCGGTGGTGGCCTGCGTGCCTTGGCCACCAGGGCTGCCGGCGTTGGTCGTGCCTTCGGTCCAGCTCGCAGTGACACGATGCAGCGAGGTCGGCGCCAGATCGATCAACACCGACTGCAGCACCGATACCTGCATGCGGGCCTCGACCACCAGGGCGTTGGCCGGGATGGCGCTGAGGTCAAACTTCAGCAAGGAGCGGCGGATGTCGTTGAAGGCGGTCTTGCCGATGAAGATGTTCGCGCCGCCATCGTTGGTCAACTGACCGCTGGCGTCTTGGTACAGCGTCGCGTCCTCGCTGCATGGCAGGGTGACGGTGACGCGCTGGGCGCACAGGGACGCTGCCAGAATGGAGAACAGGGGCAGCGCCAGGAGGAAATGCGACATGGGACTCTTGCGGGGATGCGGCGCCGCAGTCTACCGCGGCATCGACGGGGCGGGGAACTGGCGCCTTCGTGGGACCCGCCGGCACGGATGCGCTCGCCGCGATGCCAAGGGCGATCGCGGCAGTGGCCGGTGCGGTCAGACGGATGGCTTGACGAAGGTGCCGCGGTCCCGGTCCTTCACCACGCCGGGGAAGCGGAGCACCTTGTTGTGCATGGCGACATAGACCCCGGCGGGCACGATCTGGACGGCGAGCAGGGCCTCCGTCAAGTTCTGCGACGCGTCGGTGTTGCGCATCACGTACGGGCGCATCGCTCCGGTCAGGACCACAGGAACCCGCAGGTCGGCCACCAGCTCGTAGATGCGTTCGCCCGTCTGCGCCAGTCGGTCGGTGCCATGCACGATGACCACGCCGTCGTGGGTTTCGGCCATTGCCCCGGCGGTGCGCGCGATCAACGTGTGGTCCTGCGGCGTCATCTCGAGGCTGTCTTTGTTCAACAGCGGCAGCCGCACGATCTCGACGCCGTCGAGTTGCAGCGTCGCCAACACCACATCGAGCACGCTGGCCCGGTTCTGCATGACGCCGGCCAGCTCGTCGTAGGTCTTCTCGATGGTGCCACCGGTCGAAATCAGGGCGATGCGTTTGCGCTCGTTCATCGGGGCGGGATGGTCGCGGATCCAGCGGTCCGAGGGAAGGGCTGCCCGGCGCCGCAACCGGATGTGGCGCCATGGCCCAAAGCCGCTACAAGAGCGTGCCGCGATGTCGAGTTCCGTCCGCTGCGTCCCTTGCTGCTGTCACCCAGAGGCCCGCGTCTACCGCGGTGTGCGCGCATGAGCGGCGAGCAGCGCACGGCGGGCGTCGCCAACGGCAGCGCTGGGATCGGCGCCCCCGGCACGTTGCTCCGGCTGCCCGACGCTGCGACTCTGGCGCAGATCTTCCGGCTCAAGTATGGGCCCGAGGACCAGCTCGGTTGGGGGCCGCGCCTGCGCCGCTCCTACGGCTACGACAATCCGGACGACTGGTACGAGTCCTTGCTGTCGCTGCTGGTCGTGCGCGGGACGCGCTGGCTCGACATCGGTTGTGGACGCGAACTCTGCCCGAGCAACCGGCCCTTGGCGCAGATCCTGGCCGCGCGCGCGGCGCGGCTCACCGGGCTCGATCCGGATCCGACGTTGCAGGAGAACCCCTACGTCCACGAGAAGGTCGCCGGTGGCATCGACGATTGGGACGGCAAGCAGGGCTTCGACCTCGTCACGTTGCGCATGGTCGCCGAGCACATCGCGGATCCGCAAGCGTGCGTCCGCGGCGTCGAGCGGGCGCTCGCCTCCGGCGGCATGGGCGTCATCTACACGGTGTTTGCCTACGCCCCGATGCCGCTACTGACCCGGCTTGCGCCCATGAGTCTACGCCACGTGATCAAGCACTGGCTGTGGCGCACCGACAAGAAGGACACGTTCCCAACGTGTTTCAAGATGAACACCCGCGATCGTCTGCGTCGGTTGTTCCTCGGTGTCGGCATGCAGGAAGTCGCGTTCGAGCGTCTCGATGACTGCCGGACCTTTGCTCGCTTCCGCAGCCTGTCGGAACTCGAGCTGAAGCTGCGCGCCGCTTGTCGGTTCTTCGGCATGCCCTATCCGGAGCACTGCATCGTCGGGGTCTATCAGAAGCCGTGAAGTTCCAAGACTATTATCAGACGCTCGGCGTGGCGCGAAATGCGTCGCCCGATGACATCAAGCGCACCTATCGCAAGCTGGCCAAGGAGTGGCATCCCGACCGGCATCCGCCGCACCGACGCGCCGAGGTCGAGACCAAGTTCAAGCAGATCGCCGAAGCGCACGAGGTGCTCAGCGACCCGGAGAAGCGCAAGCGCTTCGACCAGCTCGGTGAGCACTGGCGGCAGGGGCAGGACTTTCAGGCACCCCCCGGCGGCGGCGGGCGGACGATGAGCCAGGAGGACTTCGCTCGCATGTTCGGCGGCGGGGTCGGCGGTGGCGGTCAAAGTGGCGGCGGCGGCTTTTCGGACTTCTTCGGGCAGATGTTCGGTGACATGTTCGCCGGCGGCGGCCGGGGTTCTCGGACGCAGCGCGCACGGCCACAGCCGTCGCGCGGCCAGGACGTCGAGGCCGCTCTCGAGTTGTCGGTGGGTGAAGCGTTGCGCGGCGGCAAGCGGACCTTTGATCTCCAAGTGAGCCAACCGTGCGAAGCCTGCGAGGGCGAAGGTCACGCCGACATGGGCACCTGCCCAGTCTGCGGCGGCCTTGGCAGCACCAGGGCGACGCGCTCGATCGAATTGTCCATCCCCGTCGAGGTCCGTGATGGGCAAGTGTTGCGCCTCCGCGGGCTCGGCCAGCCCGGAGCGGGCGCCGCCGGCGATCTGCTGCTCCAGCTCCACCTCGTGGCCGACGACGTGCATCGGCTTCGTGGCGAGGACGTGGAAGCCGATCTCGTCATCGCACCGTGGGAAGCGCTCGACGGGACCAAGGCCTCGGTGCGCGTGCCGAACGGCACTGCCACTGTGCGCATCCCGGCGGGCACGAGGGCCGGGGCGCGGTTGCGCTTGCGCGGCCAGGGTCTCGTGCGCCCGTCTGGCGAGCGCGGCGACCTGATCGTCGTAGTTCGCTTCGGTCTGCCCGACACTCTCGATGAAGCGCAGCAGACGATGCTGCGGGAGCTCGGTCGCACGGCAGGGCCCGTTCGCGGTGGCGTGCGCGAGCCCTGAGTCTGCGCAGGAACGGCGAGCTTCGACTCAGCGTCCGCCGGCTGGCGCCGCCGCGTGGGCCGTGAGGATCTCGAGTAGGCGCACGGCGCGCGCACGGCGCTCGGGGTGTTCGCGGGCATCCTCCAGCAGCGTCGCCAGCGTCTCGCGCGTGCGCTCGGGCTCCTTGCGCGCCGCGCTGTCGATCAGTCCCTCGCACATGCGTTCGACGGCCCGATCGCGAGTGACTAGATAGGCGCGTGCCACCGGATCGGCGCAGCTCGGATCGTCCAGTACTTGCAGCGCGCGCAGCATCACTTCGCGCGTGGCATCGCAACTCGCATGCGGCAATAGGTCGTTGTGGAACGCGAGATACTGCGGATCGGTCGCGCGCGCGAGCGCTTCGCAGGCCTCGCCGTCGTCGCGGCCGCGGCGTTCGACGCGCTGCAGCCAGGTGAACATCGGCGACTCGGTGTGCAGCTGTGCCACCAGATCGTCGGCCTGCTGTTGCGACTTCGTCGGCAGCGACTCGCGCGCGGTCGCGAGGGCCTGCTGGGCGTCGTGCACGCGCATCTGCAGGCGAAGGGTCTCGGCTGCGCGCAGCATGCGCATCGCTTCTTCGGCCTCGATCGCCCCCGCGAGTTGGCAGCTCGGAACCCACGAGTGCTCGTTTGCGAGTTCTCGCAGTGCCGGCAGCGTTGAGGTGCCGAGTGCGTCCGCCGGCCGATCGCGCAGGATTGCGGCGAGGCGGCGACTGGTGGACATCTCCTGAGCTGCGGCGACGACGATCATGATCACCACAGCGGCGGCCGAGCCGAGGCTCAGCATCAAGCGGTGACGACGCCGACGGCGGGCGGCGCGGCCGGTCTCGATGTCGGATAGGCGCTTCTGGATCGCCGGGTCATCGGGTTGAGCGGAGAGTGCAGCGCGCAGGCAGCGGATCTCGAGATTCGTGTCGTTGCCGCCGAAGAGATCGACGATCTGCACGTAGCGTGCGGCGGCGCCGGGCAGGTTGCCGTTGACCTTGCTGAGTTCCGCCGTGCGCAGCAACAGTTGCTGGTCGTTGCGCAGAGGCCCGGCATCGACATGTGCTGAGAGCACCTCGCAGGCACGGTCGGCGAGCCCCAGGTTCTCGAGGCGCTGGGCCCAAAGCAGGAGCCCGTCGCGAAGTGCCTGCTTGTCGCCAAGGCGCTTCAGCACCTCGCAGCGACGCTGGTGGAGCAAGACGTCCGCCGGGTCGAGCGCGATGGAGCGCTCGTAGTGGGACATGGCGTCGTCGTAGCGCTCCTCTTCGGTGGCCTGGAACGCCAGTACGGCCATTTCGCCGGCAGCTTCGCGCTTGCGCCCGGCGGCGGCGAGGGTCTCGGCGAGACGGCGGCGCAGCATGGCCTCGCGCGGCAATCGGACGAGTGCCTGTCCGAGCAATCGGATCGCTTCCTCGCGGTCCTCGGTCGACAGCGCTTGCTCGGCCAGCGCTGCGATCTCCTCGCCCGTCGACGGCCGAGCCAGACCCTGCTGAACCAAGGTGAGCAGCGAACAGCTGACTTCGAACCGGCTCCGTTGGACTGCGCGCGCGATGCCGGCGACATCGGTGCGCCCGTCGAGCAGCGCCGCGACCGCAGCGGTCAGCTCGTCCGGTGCGCGTTCTGCGGCCTGGGCGTCGGCGACGAACAGGTCCTGGTCGCTACCGACGACCATGCGCACGCGCTTGTAGTCGTCGCCGCGCCGGGCGCCTTCGAGCAGCACCGGGCCGACGGCGAGGCGGACGTCCGCGGCGAGCAGGTCAGCGTCGAACACATCCGGCGGCGGTTCTCCTTCGCTGAAGGCGAAGGTCGCAGTCGTAAGCGTCAGCAACTCGTAGACACCCTCCGCCGTGATCTCGCGGAACGCGTTGTAGAGAGAGTCGGCGTCGCAGATCTTCTCGTCGCGGAGCAATCGGGCCGCCCGCTTGCGCCGCTTCCGTGCACTGTTCTGCAGTTGCGCAACGGCGGCCGGATCGGCATAGCCGCGCTCGACGACGTGATCAAACAGCGGCAACTCGCGACCTGGTCCCGGGGCCCAGCCGGCGATCTGGCCCTCAACGACGCGCACGTGGCGTTCGCCTTTGTCCCACCGCACGTGCAAGGTGCCGGTTGCCCGGTTGCCCGCGAGGTTCTGGAAGACATCGCCGAGGCCGATGCCAGAAAGGTCGCCTGAGAAGGTCATGCGGATCGCTTTTCGACACACGGCGCCGTCAGGCGGGAGGGCGGTTCCTGGCCGCGGTGCCATCGGTGCAGTCGTGCCAAGCGGCAGGTTTTCAGGCGGCGCGGGATTGCTGGTCCTAGCGCTTCGCCCTTTTGGTTTCGGTCGCTATGGTGTCGCCCCCGCTGCACGCTCGTGTGCGCCGGGATGCGAGAACGTACCTTGACCCCATCGAGAGCCCGAGCGTGAAAGTCCTCGTCGTCGGCGGCGGTGGCCGCGAACATGCCTTGTGCTGGAAGATCAGCCAGTCACCTCTTGTGGCGAGGGTCTATTGCGCGCCCGGCAACGCCGGGACAGCGCTCGTGGCCGAAAACGTCGACCTCGACGCCGAGGACGTGAAGGGCCTGCGCAACTTCGCCGTCGAGAACAAGATCGACCTCGTCGTTGTCGGTCCCGAGGCGCCGCTGTGCCTCGGGCTTGTCGATGAACTCAAGAAGGTCTCGGTGAAGTGCTTTGGTCCCAGCAAGGCCGCGGCGGAGATCGAGGGCAGCAAGCTGTACGCGCGCGAACTCTGTCGCCGTCATCGCATCCCGGGTCCGCAGTATTGGCCGTTCGATGACGTGCACGGTGCCCGGGCTTTCCTCGACATGCGGGAGGATGGCCCGATCGTCGTGAAAGCGTCGGGACTTGCTGCGGGCAAAGGCGTGACCGTCTGCAAGAAGAACGACGAGGCGCGAGCTGCGGCAGTCGACTGCCTCGAGCGACGGCGCTTTGGCGAGGCCGGCAGCACGATCGTGTTCGAGGAGTTCCTCGAAGGTCAAGAGTTGTCGGTGATGACACTGACCGATGGCCAGACCATCATCCCGTTCGAACCCGCGCGCGATCACAAGGCGGTGTTCGACGGCGACAAGGGCCCGAACACGGGCGGCATGGGCGCGGTGACTCCGGTGGCGGTTCCATCCCGCACGATGGCGCAGATCGAGAACCAGATCATCTTTCCAACGGTGCATGCGATGAACCGTGAGAACCGAAAGTACCAAGGGTTCCTCTACGCCGGCCTGATGCTCACCGCGCAAGGGCCTCGGGTTCTGGAGTACAACTGCCGCCTCGGCGATCCGGAGACCCAGCCGCTGCTGATGCGGCTCACGAGCGACATTGTCCCGCTGTTGCTCGCGACTGTGGATGGTCGACTCGACGAACAGCAGGCGCCCAAGTGGGACCCGCGTCCCTGCGTGAGCGTGGTGGCGTGCAGTGGTGGCTACCCAGGCGAATTCAGGAAGGGCGTTCCGATCTTCGGCCTCGATCGCGTGACGTCCGGGCCGGACCTTCAGGTGTTCCACTCAGGGACCGCCAAGAAGGGCGGCGACGTGATCACGACCGGCGGTCGTGTGTTGGCGGTCACGGCTATGGGCAAGGACGTCGAAGATGCGCGGGCGCGTTGCTACGCCGCGCTCCAATTGATCGAGTTCGACGGCATACACTTCCGCAAGGACATCGGCATGCGTGCGTGAGCCGCACGCTCCCGTGGGCTATCCTCGATCTCGCGTGGACCACGATCAGGAACTGCAAACGGTCGCCGATCACTTCCGGCAAGAGGGCTATCGCTGGACGCCGCAGCGAGCCCTGATCGTGCGTGCGGCCTTCGCCACGCATGATCACTTCACCGCGGACGAACTGCTGGCGCGCAGCCACGAACAGGATCCCCGAGTGTCGCGGGCGACCGTCTATCGCACCCTGTCGGTGTTGGAGGCGGCAGGCTTCGTCGAAGGCCTTGACACTGGCGACGGCGGCCGCCGCTTCGAACACGTGCTCGGTCACCAGCACCACGACCACATGGTCTGCACGACATGCGCAGCGATCGTCGAGTTTCACGATCCGCTGATAGAGGAGCGGCAGGAAGCAGCGGCAAGACAGCACGGCTTCTTGATCGAGCGCCACAGTCTGCGCCTCTACGGCCAGTGCAAACGGTGTCGGGCCAGCGTTCAAAAGCGAGTGGGGCGGTGATCGGCACAGAACGTGCGCGCGTCCTGGTCGTCGACGACGAACCAGACATGGCCGAATCGTGCGCCTTCTTGGTCGCGCGCCAAGGCTACGCCACGACGGTTGCAACGAGCGCGGAGGCCGCGTTGGAAGAGCTCGCGAGGCAACCGTTCGAGTTGGTGATCAGCGACGTGCGCATGCCTCGGATGTCGGGTCTACAACTGCTCGCGGCGGTGAAGTCTCGCGACCCTGATATCGAGGTCGTCTTGATCACCGGCTACCCCGACATCCAGTCGGCGGTGATGGCGATCAAAGCCGGTGCGTTCGACTACCTCACCAAGCCCTACGCCGAAAAGGACCTCCTGGACCGCGTCGCCAAGGCGGTTGCCCACCGGCGCGTGAAGGAGGGGAACGAGGGTCTCAAGCAGCGATTGCGCGGTGGCCCCGAAAGTCGCCGTCTCGTCTACAAGAGCACACTGTTCGGCGAACTCGTGAACTTGCTCGAACGCGCGGCTCGGACCGATGCGTCGGTACTCATCGAGGGCGAGAGTGGCACCGGCAAAGAACTTCTCGCGCATCATCTGCACGATCGCAGCCACCGCAGCGACCTGCCGTTCGTGCCGGTGGACTGCACGACCATCCCGGCCGACCTGTTCGAGAGCGAACTGTTCGGCCACGAGAAGGGTGCCTTCAGCGGTGCGGTTGCCGAGCGAATGGGGCTGTTTCAGGTCGCCGACGGCGGGACGCTGTTTCTCGACGAGCTCGGCGAATTGCCGCTGCCGTTCCAGAGCAAGCTACTTCGGGCGATCCAAGAGCGCAGCATCCGTCGCGTCGGGGCACAAGCGGAGATCGCCGTCGATGTTCGCATCGTCGCCGCCACCAATCGCAGCCTCCAGCGCGAGGTGGCAGAGGGCCGCTTTCGGCAGGATCTGTTCTATCGCCTCGACGTCGTGCGTCTTGTCGTGCCCCCGTTGCGCGATCGGCCCGACGATATCGAAGAGCTCGCGCGGCACTTCCTGCAGCGAATGGGGCGGGCTTCTGGAAAGGACCAGATCGATCCAGAGGTGCTGACGCTGTTGCGCGCCTACCAGTGGCAGGGCAACGTGCGCCAGCTCGGCAACGTGATCGAGCGTGCTTGCGCGCTGTCGCCGGGACCGGTTCTTCGCATCGAGGATTTGCCAGCCGAAATCTCGGGCGGCTTGTCGGCGCGGGCGATGGCGGAAGCAGAAGCTGGCGGGACCTTCCAGGAGCTGAAGGCACGCACGATCGCGGCGCTCGAACAGAGCTACCTCGAGGGCCTGATGAAGAAGCACAAGGGCAACGTCACGCATGCCTCCGACGAGGCTGGAATGACGCGCTCGGCGCTGCAGAAGCTGCTGCAGAAGTATGGGATCAAGAGCAGCGATTTCCGCGACTAGCGCTGACGACCCCAGTGCGGCTTCACTTGCGCACGTGCACGCGGCGTTCGCCGAGCAGCACGTTGGGCTTGCGCACTGGGCGCAGGTGGGTGGCGGTGCCCGCGCGAATGTGCTCAACGGCCTCGGCGACGTCGTCCGTCAGCAAGATGCGATCGAGGTCTTTGGCTTCGATCGTGCGCTCCGAGACCATTTTCGTGCGCAGGAAGTCGACCAGCGGCGCCCAGTAGCTCTTGCCCATCAGCACGAGCGGGAAGTTCTTCACCTTCCCAGTCTGGATCAGCGTCGCGACTTCGAACATCTCGTCCATCGTGCCGAAGCCGCCCGGCAGGATCACGAAGGCGTAGCTGTACTTCACCAGCATGACCTTGCGGACGAAGAAGTAGCGGAACTCGACGAAGCGATCGATGTAGGGATTGGGGTCCTGCTCGTGCGGGAGGACGATGTTGCAGCCGACGCTGAGACCGCCGGCTTCGCGCGCACCGCGGTTGGCGGCTTCCATGATGCCTGGGCCACCGCCGGTCATGATCGTGAAGCCGGTCTTGGACAGCTCGTGCGCCACGCGGCGCGCGAGCTGGTACCATTCACTCTGCTCGGGGAAGCGTGCACTGCCGAAGACCGTCACGCACGGCGGCAAGAAGTGCAGGGCGCGGAAGCCCTTGATGCACTCGCCAAAGATGCGCAGTGCGAGCGCCAACTCGGACAACCGGCTGCGAGGACCGGCGAGGAACTTCTGCTCGTGCGTGTCTTGGGTGTTGCGGTCCCACTCAGAATCGTCTGCTCCGTCATTCAGCTTCGCCATCGTCATGGAGTGTCGGCCATTGGCGGCTCAGAGCAAGTGTGCCCGCGGTGAAAGAACGAGCACGGTGTCGACCCAAGTCAGGGCGAGGAAGTCGAGCCTGTAGCTCGGCACGAGGTCGAGTTCAGAGCACTCGACTTCGAGGAGTCCATGCACGCGTTGGTGCACGAGCACCACGAGGGTGCGGTCGTCGCTTCGGCGAAGCGTGCACCGATGCCGCCGAACCACGCGGCCGGTCCCGCATGATGGCGCAGAAACGCGAGGGTCGTCCGAGCCGCCGCGTGGTTCTGCGTCAACCGTCGGCGCGCGCGACCTTGACCATCTCGCGGAACACGACCATGCCGTCGCCATCCTCGGGCATCGTCCCTTGCTGGCGCATCGTCTCGCGCCAGTTCGGCATGTGTGTTGGCAAGAAGCTGCGATCCGGGTGCGGCATCATGCCAAGCACTCGCCCGGTTCGGTCGGTGAGTCCGGCGATCGCGTTGGGCGAGCCGTTGGGGTTTGCCGGGTAATGCTGCGCGGGCGCACCGCTTGCATCGACGTAGCGCAGCGCGGCAAAGCCCTCGTCCAGTAGCACGCGCGCGAGGCCGTCGTCCTTGGGCACCAGTCGGCCTTCGCCGTGTGCGGCAGGCCAGCGCACCGTGAGACCCGCGGGCAGGAACACGCAGCGGCTCTTCTGGGTCTGCAGCGTGACCCAGCGGCACTCGTAGTGGTTGCTGAGGTTGTGCGTCAGCGTGACTTCCTCTTCGAGTTTGCCGCGGGTGCAGGGCAGGAGGCCGAGGCGCACGAGCACCTGGAAGCCGTTGCAGATGCCGAGCACGAGGCCGCCCCGATCGAGGAACTGCAGCACGCGGTCGCCCAGTCGCGCCTTCAGTTCTTGCGCCAAGACGCGGCCCGATGCGATGTCGTCGCCGTAGGCAAAGCCGCCGGGCACGGCCAGAACCCGGTAGTCAAACAGACTGTCGGGCTTCGCCAGGAGTTGGGTGACATGCACGAACTCCGGTGCGCCGCCAGCGCGTTGAAAAGCGAAGTGCGTCTCGCGCTCGCAGTTGATACCGGGCGCACGCAGCACGAGGACTCGGGGCGCTTTCATCGGGCAACCTCCTGGATCAGCGTGCCGTCGAGGTCGAGAGGTCGTTTCCACGCGCGTTCGGCGGCGGCCAGGGTCACAGTGCACACATCCTTGCCGCCGCGGACGAACGTCACCGTATCGCCGCCGTTGACCTCGCCGATCACCGCGTGCGGCGCCGAGCGCAGGTTGGCCTGCAGGTCCTTCAGTCGGTCTTTGTTGACCTCCAGCAGGATGCGACTCTGCGACTCGGAGAACAGCACGTCCTCCGTACGTGACGCTGCGCTGAGGCCGGTGCCGAGCGGCACGGCCGATAGATCGATGCGAATGCCGAGGCGCCCGCCGAGTGCCATCTCGGTTGCCGCCACTGCGAGGCCGCCTTCGCTGCAATCGTGTGCACTGAGCACGCAGCCGGCTTGGATCGCACGGTACACGCCGTTGAGCACGGCGATGCCGAGGTCGGCGTCGACGCGCGGCACTGTGGTGCCGAGCACGCCCTTCGTCTTGTAGTAGGTAGAGCCGCCGAGTTCGTTCTTGGTGACGCCGACCAGGACCAGGAGCGAGTTGCGCTCGCACAGGGCGGAGTTGACCGTGCGCGCGACGTCGGCGATCACCGACATCGCCGTGACCAAAATGCAGCCGGGGATAACGATCGTTCGGTCGCTGGCCTTGAACTCGTTGTGCAACGAGTCCTTGCCGGACACGAACGGCGTGCGATAGCGCAGCGCCAAGTCGCGCAGCGCAAAGCTGGCGCGGACCAGCTCGCCCAGGCGTTGTTCGTTGTTGGTGTTGCCCCAGCAATAGTTGTCGAGTACCGCCGTGTAGTCCGGGTCGCCGCCGGTCGCGACGATGTTGCGCATCGCTTCGTCCAGTGCGCACTCGGCCATAGCCGCCGGGTCAATCTTGCTGTAGCGCGGGTTGAGGCCGTTGCCCAGAACGATGCCGCGGCGGCTGCCGAGTTTTGGCGCCAACACCGCGGCATCGGCGGGGCCGTCTTCGCGCGGGCCGCACAGCGGTTTGCTGGCTGACGCCGCCTGCACTTCGTGGTCGTACTGGCGCACGATCCACTCCTTGCTGCAGACCGCGTAGTCGGACAGCACCGTGAGCAGCGCTTTGCTGCAGTCGGTCTCGGCCGGCAGGTTTGGCTCGGTGAGCTTGTTCGGCACATAGGTGGCGAGCCGCTCGCGAACGGGGAGACCCTTGTGCAGGAAGTGCAGGTCGAGGTCGGCGTGCACTTGGCCGTGGAACTTGACGACAAGTTGGCCGGTGTCGGTGAAGCGACCGAGTACGGTCACCTCGCAGCACTCTTCTGCACAGACGGCCTTGACCGCGTCGAGGTGGCGCGGTGGGACCGAGAGCACCATGCGTTCTTGGGCTTCGCTGATCCAGATCTCCCACGGAGCGAGACCCTCATACTTGAGCGGCGCACCTTGCAGCTCGATCTCGGCGCCGAGTCCTTCGGACATCTCGCCGATTGCCGAACTGAAGCCGCCGGCTCCGCAGTCGGTAATGGACGAGAACAGGTCGCGCTCGGCCAGCGCCAGCACCGCGTCCATGACTTTGCGTTCGGCGATCGGGTCGCCGATCTGAACTGCTCCCGAGCTCACCGATTCGCTCTTGGTGTGCAGCCCGAGCGAACTGAACGTGGCGCCGTGAATGCCGTCGCGGCCGGTGCGGCCCCCGAGTGCGACTACATAGTCGCCGGCGTGGACTTTCTTCTGGGCGCGCGCGGTCTTGAGGATGCCGACGTTGCCAACGTAGACGAGCGGGTTGCCGACGAAGTCTGCATCGAAGTGCAGGCTGCCGTTCACCGTTGGAATGCCCATCGGGTTGCCGTAGTCGCGCACGCCGGCGACGACGCCTTGCAGCACGGTGCGAGGGTGCAAGCAGCCGGCGGGCAGTTGCTCCTTTGGCATGTCCGGTGGCGCGAGGCAGAACACATCGGTGCTGGCAATCGGTCTCGCGCCGAGGCCCGTGCCGAGCACGTCGCGGATCACTCCCCCGACGCCAGTCCCCGCACCGCCGAAGGGTTCGATGGCCGACGGCCGGTTGTGGGTCTCGACCTTGATGCAGACCGAGTCCTCGTCGTCGAACTTGACGATGCCGGCGTTGTCGACGAACACGGAGACGCAGAAGTCGCGCGCGAGCGTGTGCGTGACGTGCGCGATGGTGGACTTCAACAAGTTGTCGATGATCTGACCGTCGAAGCGAATGCGGCCGGTCAGCGTCTTGTGCTTGCAGTGCTCGGACCACGTCTGCGCGATGGTCTCGAGTTCCATGCGCCTTGGGGCGCGACCGAGTTGCTGGTAGTGCTCCTGCACTGCGAGCATCTCGGCACCGTCGAGTGCGAGGCCGCCATCCTTGCTGAGCTGTTCAAGACCAGTCCGATCGAGGTGCGCCAGCGGGATCGGATGCGGTGCGAGGTCGGCTTGGTTGTCGCTGTATGCGAACGATTCGGGCAAGACGTCGGCGAGCACTTCGTTGACCACCGCGTTGGCCAGGGCGCGGCGCGCGGCGGTCGCGAGCTCGCGCGCATCGACCCCTTTCACGTCGTAGGCGCGGTAGGTGGCGGCCTCGACTACCGGGAGCGACAGGTCGGCGAGTGCCTTCTGCACGGATTGCGCGACCGGATCGGTGACGCCTTTGCGCAGGAGCACGCTGATGCGATGCACTCCGGGCAGGGGCATGGGGCTCGAGGCCCCGGGTGCATGGACCACAAAGGTCTCGAGCACCGGGTCCGTCAACACCGAGCGGGCAAATGTGCGGACCTGCGCATCCGTCAAAGTGCTGCCGAGCAGGAAGCCGCGTCGGCTGCGGACGGATGTGGGGGCGAGCCCCTGTCGTTCCAGGGCCTTTGCCGCGGACGAACCTGCGGGATCGGGCTCCGACTCGCGAACCAGGACCTCGATACGCCAAGCCTGCATGGGGCGAGGACGATGCCGGTCCCGGGGGGGCGGTGCAAGGGCTCGCGTCCGTTTGCGACGTGGCTTGGTGATCCTACCAGGTGGTGGAGGCTGGCAGCCGACGTGGCCCTGGCGGTAGGCTGTCCGGCGATGTCTGAAGCTGCACCACGGTCGCCCGTTCCCGATGCTCTGGCCTTCGAGCGCCCATTGCTCGAGTTGGAGCAGAAGATCAAGGAGTTGCGGTCGCTCGCGAGCGGCACGCATCTCGAACTCGCCGAGGAGATCACCAGCCTGGAGGACCGGCTGAGGCGCCAGACTGCGGAGGTCTACTCGCAGTTGTCACCCTGGGAACGCGTCAATGTCGCACGCCACGCTGAGCGGCCCCTGACCTCTGACTATGTGCAGATGATGCTCGACGACTTCGTCGAGTTGCACGGCGATCGGGTGTTCGGTGACGACCGCGCGATACTGACGGGGCTCGCGACCATGGGCAGCCAGCGCTTCTTGCTAGTGGGACACCGGAAGGGCAAGACGGTCAAGGACCGCCTCGCCTGCAATTTTGGCTGTGCCCACCCCGAGGGCTACCGCAAAGCACTGCAGAAGATGCGGCTCGCCGAGAAGTTGAAGCTGCCGATCGTGACCTTCATCAACACGCCGGGCGCCTATCCGGGCATCGGCGCCGAGGAACGTGGCCAGGCCGCGGCGATCGCGCGCAACATCATGGAGATGTTCGAGATCAAGGTCCCGATCGTGTGCATCGTGATCGGCGAAGGCGGCTCGGGCGGCGCTCTCGGCATTGGCGTCGGCGACCGCATTGGCGTGCTGGAGAATGCCTACTACTCGGTGATCTCGCCGGAAGGCTGTGCCGCCATCTTGTGGAAGAACGGCGACAAGGCGCCTGAGGCTGCCGAGGCCCTGAAGCTCACAGGCAAGGACCTGTTGCGCCTCGGCCTGATCGACAAGGTGATTGACGAGCCGCTCGGCGGTGCGCACCGCGACGCGCGCGGTACGGTCGATCGAGTGAAGGCGCAGATCGTCGAGTGGTTGACGGAGTTGGGGCAGGTGCCGGTAGAGCAATTGCTCGAGCAGCGCTACGTGAAGTTCCGCGGAATGGGCGTGCCGCTCGGGGCCTGAGGTGGCTGGCGAAGAGCCGATGCCGACGACGCTGCCCAGAAAAAGAACCGCCAGTGCGAACCCGGTGCCAACACTGGGCGTGCGGGCTTCGTAGAGTGCCCCTCCGCGTGGTGTCTCCAGCCTGCTAGGCTGTCCGCTCCCGGTTCCTTTCGCCCATTCCCCAATGGTCCAACCCTCCTCCCAGCCCGAACCAGGTCGCCTGCCGCGTGGTCTGGCGTCGCATGTTGAGGAGTTGGCTGCTTCCGGCGCGGTCGGCGATGGCGTGTTGGTTCGGACGGCGCTGGAGGGCGACGAGGATGCATTCGCGGCACTGGTAGCGCGCTACCAAAAGCGCGCCTTCTGGATTGCCTTCCATGTCGTCGGCCGCGTCGAAGACGCCCGCGATGTCACGCAGGAGGCCTTCGTCCGCCTCCACCGCTCGCTGCCCAAGTACGATCCCGCGCGCAGCTTCTACACTTGGTTCTATCGCATCGTCATGAACCTCGCGATCGACCAGCTTCGCAAGCTCAAGGGAACGACCGCCGCGAGTCTCGATGAGATCGGGGCGCTGCTGCCCGACGAGCGCGAGGCTTCGGAAGGCACGGTTGCCGTCGAACTCGCCGAGCAGAACCAGCAGGTCTGGCAAGTGCTTGAACTGCTCGACGCGAAGTTCAAGGCCGTACTCGTGCTGCGCGACATTCACGGCCTGTCGTGCCGCGAGATCGCGCCCATCCTCCGCATCACGCACGCGACCGCGCGTTGGCGTGTCCATCGCGCGCGCCAGTTGTTCAAGGAGCGCTGGGAGCGCATCGCTGGGAGGAGCACGTCGTGAGTTCTGCACGCTCCTGCGACCATGTGCTCGGCATGCTCCCGTTGTTCATCGGCGGCGATCTCGGGGCTGCCAAGGCGGCCTCGGTGCGAGCCCATCTGCGGGATTGCTCGGCGTGCCGCCAGCAAGCGAGTGGACTGCTTCAGTCTCGTCGGGCGCTGCAGAGTCATGCTCGCGCGGTTGCCAAGGAGCTGGTCGATGACGTGCAGTTCAGCGCTTGGCATGGCCAGATCCTCGCTGCGATCGCAGCCGTTCCGGCGGTACCTGTTAGGAGGTCGTTCTGGCGTTCACCGTTGCGCCGCCGAGCGTTGGCTGCTGCGGCCTGCGCAATGCTGCTCGGGGGCTACTTCGGCGCGCTGCCTGCGGCTGGCTTGTTTGAGCGGGCTCCCATCGAGGCTCGCGGTGGCGGCGACCTGGGGTCGAGGTTCTTGCAGCCGCTCGGGCAAGAGCGATGGTTGTCGGCCTCCACCGGTGGCGACGCGGCGGCAGCTTCGTTCGCGCAAGGTTTGATGGGGCGATTGTCGCTGCGCACCTTGGATGACGAGTCGGTGCCGTTGCTGCTCGACGAATCGATGCCGCCGGTGCGGCCAAAGCCCGCATCTTGGGTCGGGACCGAAGCTCGCTGACTTGCATGGCGCGGGTGCCTCGGCGCTGACGATGGGAGTATTCTGGCGCGAGTTTTCGTCGGTGGCCGGTCCCGCGGTTTTCACCTACACGGAGAACTTCATGTCGCCTTACTTCTGCAACGCGGCCCGAATTGGGCTTGCCCTCTGCAGTCTGACATTGGCCTTGCCCGTGTTTGCCCAAGCTCCGGAGCCTTCCGCCGCGGTAGAAGCGCAACCGGGCATCCGCGCCAAGGCCCTGATCCGTGATCTGGGCAATGACACGTTCCGCGCCCGAACAGCAGCGGAGAAGGCGCTAAGGGAACTGGGCGAGGCGGCTCTTCCCGAGCTCAAGGCGGCCGCTAGCGGTGACAGCGACCCAGAAGTGCAGTGGCGCTCGCGCCGGCTGGTGCGGCAAATCGAAGGTGGTGGACAGGGTGAGTTATTGCGCCGCAGCCCGGACCGAGAGGCTCCCGCGGTAGACCCAGATGCCCCCGCAGTTCCTGGCGCACCGCTACGCCGCGACGTCCGCCGTAGATCTCCAGCTCTTCCCGAGGACTTGCAGCATCGCTTCGACGAGTTGTTCCTCCGTCTTGAACGCGATTTCGGTGTCGACATCCCGCGGGCGCACTTCTTCCGCGACGACGTCTTCTCCGACCTTGAAGAGCAGATGGAGGCGAGGAAGAGCCAACTGCAGTCGATTCAGGGCAGCGGCCAGAGCATGTCGATGCAGATGGGGCCTGACGGCGTGCGCGTCGACGTCAAGACCAAGAACGAGAAGGGCGAGGAAGAGTCAAAGGTCTACGAGGCGCCGGATCTCGAGACGTTCCACAAGCAGTATCCGGGAGTGATGGAAGGTCGAGGGCTCGGTGGCGGCCTCGGGGGGCATTTTCGCTTCACGATGCCCCAAGGCATGCAACCGCTCGCTCCGAACTTGCCGCGGGTGCGCGGGCTGGGCCCCCGGAACTGGGGTGCACTGACGGTGCCGCTCTCGGACCTCGCGTTGCCCGATGTCGCCAGTGCGCCGCCCGTCGGCAAGCGCCTGGGCGTGGTCGTTCGCCGGGAGATTGCGCCGGAGCTCCTGGAGCACCTCGGCATCGACGGTGGGTTGCTGGTCGAGCAGGTAGAAGCCGGCTCGCTGGCAAGTGAACTTGAGATCCGCGCCGGGGACATCGTCACGCGCATCGAGGAGCAGGCGATCGCGTCCACTCAGCACGTTCAGGAGGCGCTGGGCAAGATCGAGGCTGGAGACGACGTGGCCGTGACGGTCATGCGCCGAGGCAAGGAAGTCGTGCTGCGCGGCAAGAAGCCGGCGGCGAAGGCTGCCGAAGCGACGCCGTTGCAGCCGCGCGACGCTTCGGATGCGAGCGAGTCTGGGAGCAGCAGCGGCGACAGGAAGGGGCGCTGACGCCAGTTCAGCATCTGCGGGTTCCCCATTCAGTGGGGCACCCTGCGATAGGCGTCTTCTGCGTTACTCGGGGCCCTGGCACTTGGTCGGGCTCGACGGTGCCGATGGACGCGGCGTGTGTTCGTGGACCTTCACGTCGCGAACTCGAAGCTGGCCGCAAGCAGCCGAGCGGTCGGCCCCGCGTTGTCGACGCACGGTGACCTTCAGGCCGCCGCGTCTCAGGCTTTCGGCGAATCCATCAACCGACGCCGTTTGGGGGCGACGCAGGCCCGTCGAGGCGAGCTCCTCCACTGGATTCCAGGGGATCAGATTCACCGTGCAAGGCACTCGACCAAGCGCATCGACGAGCGCCTGTGCGTCTTGTGGGCGGTCGTTGACCTGCGCTAACAGCACGACCTCGAACGTGACTTCGCGGCCCTTCTGCGCGAAGTAAGAGGTCGCCGCCGCGACGATCTCGCGTACCGGGTGCTTGGCGGTGGGGACCAGTTGCTTGCGTAGCGTGTCGTCGCCAGCGTGCAGCGACACTGCGAGGTTCCACGACGGATCAGCTTCGGCAAACTCGGCCATTTGCCGCGGGTAGCCTGAAGTGCTCACCGTGATGCGGCGGGCGCCCATGTCGATTCCATCCTTGTCGTGCAGTCGACGCAGCGCTGGCAGCAGTGCTGAAAGGTTGAGCATCGGTTCGCCCATACCCATGACGACCAAGTTGGTGATCGTCCGTCCTTCAGGCAACCGATCGCGCGCATGCAGCACCTGCTCGACGATCTCACCGGCTGTCAGGTTGCGCACAACGCCGAACATGCCCGAGGCGCAGAACAC
>CAMBXM010000021.1 GCA_945871815.1 Singulisphaera sp. GP187 | reverse complement strand
CGCCGCCGCCAGTGGTTCAGCCCGCGGCCGCGCCGAAGCCTGTGGTCTCCAATCTGCAACTGTCAGCTGCCAAGGCCGGCAAGACGCCGACCACGAAGCCGCCCGAACTGACGGCAGCCACGCTGCAAGAACTCGACGCGCTGCTGCTGCGGATCAAGACGCTGCGAAACGAGTCCGTGACGGCCCGCGCCGGTAGTTCGGACAACCAGACCGCGCGCGCGAAAATGGGTGAGGCCTACAAACTGTGCGAGGAGTGGCAGCAGAAGATCGATGCGCCGCTGCGTTGGCAGGAGAATGCGCAAATGGAAGACTGGGCGCAGCCGGCTGAGTATGTGACCCTGGAAAAGATGTTTGCGACGTTTCAGAAGCTCAACAACGAGGTCCGCAAGGGCGGTGGCGGCTGAGCCGAAGCAACGTGCGCCTCGGCTACAACACGAACGGGCTGCAAAACCACCGCCTCGACGACGCGCTGCGGCTGCTGGCCGACTGCGGCTTCGAAGCAGTTGCGATCACGCCCGATGTCAGCCACCTCGATCCTTTCCACTGCACGCCCGCCGAGGTTGCAGCGATTGCAGCTCTGCTCGAAAGGCTCTCTCTCACCTGCTCGATCGAAACCGGCGCGCGCTACCTGCTTGATCCGGCGCGCAAGCACGAGCCGACGTTGATGACCGCCGATTCCGATGCGCGGCGACGGCGCATCGACTTCACCGGGCGCGCGGCGAGCATTGGCCGCGATCTCGGGGCCCGCGTGGTGTCGTTTTGGAGTGGCATCGATCCCTCCCCGGGTCCGGAGTCAGAAGCGCGTCTGCTCGACGGTGTGCGGTCCGCATGTGCCGCGGTGCGCCATTACGGTCTGCAGCCGGCGCTGGAGCCCGAGCCCGGCATGGCCGTAGCCACCGTTGCGCAGTGGCGGGCGGTGCGGGATGCGCTCGGCAATGACGCACCGGCGATGACCCTCGACGTCGGCCACCTCTACGCCGAATGGGAAGGCGACCCGGTGGCGATCTGCCGGGCCCACGCTCACGAGGTCGTACAAGTGCACCTGGAGGACATGCGGCGCGGGGTGCACGAGCACCTCTTGCCGGGGGAGGGGGAGGTCGATTTCACGGGCACCCTTGGGGCACTGCAGGCGGGCGGTTACGGCGGGCCGGTCTGTTTTGAACTGTCGCGCCACAGCCACATGGCGCCTCAGGCACTGGCCGCATGTCGGCAGGTGTGGCTCTCGCGGCGTTGACCGGGATGCCGGTCCGCCTATCCTCTGCCCCCCCCCCGGGTGCCGGGGACACGAGCACTCGCTCGCGCCACGCCCCCACATTCCTTGGTTCCAGCATGCGCGACTGTCCCACCATCGATGGCTCGTCGATCCCGCTGATCATCCACCGCATCGGGGTGAGCAGTTGCCTCGAGCGACAGAGCTGCAACTACCACAAGTGCCATCGCTGCGTGTACCGCGGCCAAGCTGCCAACTGGGAGCCCCAGGGTTCGCCGGACGATCTGCCGCGTGGGCTCGCACCGCGCACTGCCGAGCGGGCGGTGCCAAGCAAGCTCGTCGCAGTGCCGCGGCCGGCGGCAAACAAGCACACCGCCGCCAAGGAAGCGAGTAAGCCCAGTTCGCAGCGCGAGCAGCAAGGCGAGCACAAGACTGCGACCAAGACTGCCGCGCGGCCGCGCAACTAACCGCCTGTAGACGCACGCCTTTGGTGTGCGTGCGGGGTAGATGGTCGGATCGTGGCGGCGTGCGACCGGACTCGAGAGCTTGGCTTCGGCGCAGTTGGCCGGTCAGTGGGCGTAGCGCTGCCGGATCGCTTCCAGGGCGCGGCGGGCTTCGTCAAAGCAGGCGCTCATCTGCGGCGCCAGCTGCTTGGTCGTGGACATATCGTGGCCGCGGCTCGCGACCTGCATCTCCTCGCAGGCGTACTGGAGGCGGCGGGCGCCGAGATTGCCCGAGGAGCCTTTCAGCGAGTGGGCGGCACGTTCGATCTGCTCCAGATCGCCCGAGCCCAGCCCTTCGACAATCGAACTGAGCTTGGTGGGCCCGTCCGCAAGGAACATCCCAATCAGATCGAGCAAGAGCTCCGGGTCTCCGTCATCAGACAGCGACAGGAGTTCTTCGATCACGGTCATGTCGAGCACGTCGGTCACGCAGCGCTGATCGGCGTGCCTGCGCGATGACTTGACGCCTAGGTTTGCGAAAGCCAGAAGCGAGACGCGCCGTCGTCAGTCCGCACTCGCAACGGCGCGAATCTCGGCATCGGTCAGCAATCGCTTGCTCGTCTTGCCGGCGGCAAGGACGGCTTGCACGCGAGCCTCGGTCGGTTCGATGCCGAGCTTCTCCAGCACGAAGGTGGCGTTTGATTTGCCGCTCATCGGACCTACTGCGATCGTCTGTTCCAGGCCGACCATGTGGGCTGGCACGCCAGAATAGACCGCATCCGCAAGCAGGACATCGCCCTTGCGGAAGGCCTTGATGACGGCGCTCGCGTGCACACCGGTGCCGGTCTCGAAGGCATCGCGTCCGAGCACGGGGTAGTTGTGCGGGATGTCGACCTCGAGTGCCTTGGCAGCCGCCGCGACGTACGCCGGCATGGCGGTAAGGTCGTTATCGATCCAACCTTGCAGGCGGCAGTTGACGAGCAGCAGGTCCATCGGCGCATTGCCGGCGCGTTCGCCCACGCCGAGTGCGGTGCCGTGGATTCGGTCGGCCCCGGCTTCGATCGCGGCGAGGCAGTTGGCGATCCCGAGATCGCGGTCGCGATGACCGTGCCAGTCCACGCCGATGGTCTTGTCGTGTTGGTCGGCAAGTTCGCGAACAAAGCGCACCACTGCCCGCGTGCCTTGCGGCGTGGCGTGGCCGACGGTGTCGCACACGCAGAGGCGGCGGGCGCCGAGTTCGATCGCCAGGCTGTAGAGCGCCGTGATGGTCTCTGGCCGCGCTCGTGTGGTGTCCTCGGTGACGTACATGACCGGCAGGTTCTGCGTGCGGGCAAAGCTCAGTGCTTTGCGCGTGTTGTCGAGCATCATCTCGAGCGTCCAGTCCTCGGCGAACTGGCGGATGTAGCTGCTGCCGATGAAGGCGCAGACCTCGATGGGCATGCCGGCCTTCTGGGTGATCTCGGCTACCGGCTCGATGTCGGTGACCACCGTGCGGCAGGCGACGTTGGCCCCGATCTTCAGCTTGTTGCGCACGATGTGTTGCGCCATCGACAGAATGTCCTGACGCGGCCGACCGCCGGCGCCGGGCAGGCCCAGATTGGCGGTGTGGATGCCGAGCTTGTCCATCCACCCGAGCAGTTCGAGCTTCTTGTCGAGCGTCGGGTCGCTGACGGCCGGCGACTGTAGGCCATCGCGCAGCGTCTCGTCGTCGAACTGCAGCGGCCGGGCAGGCTTGAAGCGATTGCCTTGGACGTTCCAGTCGTGGATCAGATCGTCGATACGCGTCATAGGATCATCATGCCGCAAGGCCTGGGCAGGCGTCACGCCTTGGCCATGCGCTGGCCTCGGCGGTTGCGTGCCGGGACGCTGGCTTCAGGCGTCAAGGTCGCGGAAGAAGCCGTCGCTGCCGTCGAGATCGGCCAAGTACTGGTGCCAGCGCATTCGCTCGTCGGTTCGGATGTTCGTGGCGACGCCGCCGTCATCGAGCAGCTTGGCAACCACCCAGTCGTCAAGGCGCGCCTCGGCCGTGAGTTCACGATTCTCGACAAACGGCTCCAGCACGACGATCTGGGCCTTCTGCAACGGCGCGTCTTTGTGGAATAGGGAGCGAGCCCGAAGCAGCGAGGCGTCATCGGTGCTCACGAGGCGCATCAACTCGGCCACGTCGCTGTGCGGGTCGCCGGTGTAAATCTCCTGAAACAGCAGGTGCACAACGACCATGGTCTCGGCATCGCCCAGCTTGTGCTCGCGCACGAGGCTCAGCAGCGGGAATGTCGCGCTGGGCTCGCTGCGCAGGATGCGCGTCCTGACCTCGCCCCACAGTTCGTCGATGCGCTTTTGCAGGCTCGGCAGGGTCTCCGTCTGCGGGTGCAAACTGCGCCACCGCTCGGGCTCGAACAGCAACTCGCTGCGGCGCCGGTAGTGGTTGTGCAGCATGCGCAGATCCAGCAGCAGTTCGCGCTGGGTGCGGTAGCCATTCACATTCTCGGCGCGGTGACGCGGCAGGCGGCGGCCGGCGACTTCTTCGCGCATCGCCTGGAGCGCCAGGTCCGACAGACGAAACCGCGTCTCCAGTACATCGATGCCCAATGGCTGATCCGTAGCGACGCGCACTAGACCGCTGGTGCGCAAGCGGGCATCCTCCGCCAGTAGATGAAGGCCCGAGAGAACGCCGAACGACGAATCAAAGATGCTGCCGAGGATGAGTCGACCTTCGATCTCTGGCTCCTCGGCGCGAACGGCGCGCTGCAACAGCACGGCCAGCACCTCGAACTCTGCGGCGTCGAGCCGGTGCTTGCGCAGCAGGCTGCCCAAGGGGCCGCGGCCGCGGTAGGCGGTCAGCTGACGCGACAGGCTCAGCTGTTGACGTTGCGTCTGCCGGCGGAGCCGCTCCCGCTCGTCGCGCCCGGTGGTCGGGTCGGCGATGCGGCTGCGGATCCGCTGCAACTCATCGCAGAGATCGAGCATGCGTCCAAACGGGATGGCGCGAGGGGTCTTTTTCATAGTGGCAGTCAGGTCCCCGGGACCTGGATCACGGGGCTCCAAGCAAGCCCACTTAGAGCGACCCGACGACCGCCGCAACCGGCTCCATTTTCGCGAGGACGCAATAGGTTTGGGTCGCGGGCCTCGCCGCGTTCCCAACCCCTGACAGGGCAAGGCATACCCTGTGGAATCCCCTGCTCCAGTACGGGGGGAGTCAGCAATCTTTCCCCACTCCTTGGGGGACTCTCTGCATGAAGGCCCTGCTTCGGGAGGCGGTGGCGGTGGCGGTGGTGTCCGGGCTCGTGTTCCAGTCGCTGCGGCACTGGGTCGCTGACCGCTACGTCGTGCCGTCGAACAGCATGCAGCCATGCCTGTTCGGCGCCGATCGCGGCGGCGATGTCGTGCTCGTCAACAAGCTCGCGCGTGTAGACGACTTGCGTCGCTACGACCTCGGTGTGTTCCGCCAGGAGGGCACGACCACCGACTTGGTCAAACGCGTGGCCTCGCTCGGCGGCGAGTGGGTCGAGGTGCGCGACGGCGACCTGTGGTGTGGACCGTCGCCGCAGCAACTCGAGCGCGCCATGAAGCACCCGCTCGAGTGCCGCGACCTGCGCGTTCGCTGGCTGCAATGGCCGCCTGAGGCCGGAGCGCCCGCAGAGCCGCTCGAGCCGTTCATGGTCGCGCCCCGATCTGCCGACGGCCTACTGCAGCTACCGGCGTTTGCAGCGGCGGCGGACGCGCGACGGGAATGCACCGAACTGCGGCGGCGGGCGGCGCGTGAACGCGATGAGGCCGCGGCGGGGGACTCGCCGCTGTGGTTGTCCACCGCGCGAGTGATCGATGCCACCTACCTCGACGCGCAGTCTTGCCGCGGCACGGAAGGCCAGAGCATCGTCGTCGACGACTTCGGCGCCGACCTCTGGTTCGCGCCCGCTCGGTCGACGGCACTGCTCCTGGCCATCGACCTCCGCCCCGACAGCTGGTTGCTCTACTGGGAGCTGCGCACCGGTCGCAGAGAACTGTGGCGCAACGGCGAGACGGTGGCCACGTGCGCCGTGCCGGTCGCGGCTCTCGCCGTTGGCAGCGGTCCGGTGCGGGTCGAGTTCGGTCATCTCGATGGCCGCTTCTTCCACGCGGTCTCCGGCGACAGCGACGGCCTGTGGACGGTGCCGATGCGCAGCGAGTGGTTGACTGCCGATCCAGGCCCGACGGCGTGGCCGCTGCAGAAGAACCGCTTTGCCGCGGCGGTCGTCGGGCCGGAGGCCGCTGCGCTCACGAAGCTACTGCTGTTTCGCGACCTCCACTGGTTTCGGCCCCAGCTCGAGATCGGCATGCCGACCTCTCAGTTCGTGGCGGCCAAGCACGTTCCTGAGGGTTCCGTCTATCTGCTCGGTGACAACTCGGTCGACTCGCGTGACAGCCGCATGTTCGGTCCCATGCAAAAGCGCTCGTTCGTGGGGCGCCCACATGCAGTGCTCGGACCTTGGCCGCGCAGCCGAGTACTGCCTCGATGAGCGGCGCTAAGGACGGACAGCCACCGCCGCCACCGCAGCTGGAATCCGCGGCGGCCATCGTCGCCGCGTTCGCAGTCTACCTCGTGGTCTTCCTCGTCGCGGTCGTCTGGCTGGTGGTCGCGGATCGCACTGCAGAACTCCCGCCGCTCGCATTTGGCACCAGCGAGCCCTGGGTCGCGATGACGGTTGGGCTGGTGGCGACCGCGGTCGGCGTGCCGTTTTGCTGGCTCTGCTCGCGGTCGGCAAGGTCGGTGCGCCACTGCGAATCCAGACTCGCAGAACTGCTCGGCACGCCGCGGGACGGAGTCGTCGTCATGCTCTCGGTCACCGCGGCGATTGCGGAAGAACTGCTCTTCCGCTGCGTGCTCCAGGGCGCGTTTGGACCGTGGCGCGCGGTTGCCCTCCAGGTCGGCATGAGTATAGGCCCAGGTTTCTGGGGCTGGTGGCCGATCGCTGCCGGACTCGGGGCCCTGTCGGCATGGCTGGTGGATGCTGGTTACGGGCTCGCCTCCGCGACGTTGGCGCACGCGCTGATCAACTATCTGACTCTGCGTAGGATCCTCTCCAAGTGAACGCATTCCCGCTGCTGCTCGTGGTGTCTCTGACTCACGCTGCGACCCACGCGCAGGTCCCTGCTCCGCAACCGCAGGATCCCAACGCGATCGATCCGGACCAAGCAAGAACATCGCTGCCCCTGCCGGTCGGCTTTGTGTGTAGTCGCGGCACCCGCGCAATCGAGATCGACGGCTCGCTGGTCGATTGGCCTGAGTTGCCTGGTGTGGACTTGCAAGACCTTCGCTTGCTGTCGGGCACGAGCAATGGCGCATGGCGCTCGCGTGCCGACTGCTCCGCCGCCGCCTTCTTCATGTGGGACGAGGAGTTCGTCTACTTCGCCGCGACTGTGAAGGACGAATGGCATCGCGCTCTCGACACCGAGAGCATTGCGACGTCAGAGACGCCAGTCGCGGACTCTGTGCTGCTGTCGTTCGATCCGCTGCGCAACACGCGGGCAATGGGACCCGATCCAGGGCGTGCCGATGACATGGAGCTGTGGCTGTCCGAGGAGTCGTCACACGAAGTGATGCGCTGGGATCGCTACCGCGGTACGGCTCGCGTGCTCGACACGGCTCGCGTCGTCGTCAGTCACGACAAAGAACTCAGCGTCACGACCTACGAAGTCAAAGTGCCGTGGGCAGAGATTCTGCCACTGGGGCAAAAACCGGCGGCCGGACTCGCGCTCGACGTGCAGATCGTCGTCAACGACTTTGACGAGAGCACCGACCCGATGCCCCAGACGCGCATTGGTTGGACCTTTGGTTGTGGCGTCGTCGCCGATCCAGCCCTTTTTGGCACCGTCATGTTGCTTGCCGATACCGGCGAGTTGAAGGGCGAGTTGCCGCAGATGCCCGAACGACGGGTCATCGAAGTCGACGCTCGATTGCGGCCTGAGTTCTGGGCCACCATCTCGCGACAGTTGCGCGCAGAACCAGCGAAGGTACACGACGGCAAGGAGGCACCCGAGGCTGCAGGCGGGCTTGCGCGCTACGAAGCGTTACAGCGCCTTGACCACGAGATCGCGCGCTTCCCGCGAGTTGACTACGTCGAGTTTTGTCAGCGCATCCAACGACGAATGGTGCGCGAGGTGGCAGCGGCCGAGCAGAGCAGCGTGCCGATGTTCTGGGACGCGCGCATGCGCGACCTACTCGTCGATCTCGAAGCCACGCCGATCAAGTCCGGCTGTGAGATCGCGCGCTTGCCGCAGGGCGGTTGGCTCGTTCGTAGCGAGAAGCAGTCATTCTTGGTCGATCCGGCCGGCGCTGATGTGGCAACGCGACTGTGGGGACATGCGGACTTCGCACTGTTGACCGAGCCGGTAGACATGACGCGACGCAACGACCAACTACTGCTGCGCATGGTCGAGGCCACACCCCAACGGCCGTTCTTTGCGCACATCGCCTTCCATTTGCCAAAGCTCCTGATGGCCGACATGCCGTTGATCATGCCCGGCGCAGTCAAGCTGCAGAGCGATGGCGCAGAGGTCGCTGCCCTGGGCGAGGTGCGCGACGATGGCCGCGTTGCCTATGGAATGGGCTATCGGATCGACTTGCCGGGGCCTTTGCGCATCCTCTTTGCCGGACCGACTCTTCGCGTGCAGGACCTACCAAAGGGTCGGTGCGATGCCTTGGTGCTGTCTCCTCGAAACCCTGAGTGCCTCGACATTGCCGTTGCCGCTGCTCCAGGTCTGACGATTCTCGACGACGCGTTTCTCTGCTTTTGTCTGCCCAACGTTGCGCGGGTGGATCTCCGCACCGTGCATCAACTACAGAAAGCCCTGCTGCCCCTGCCGTCGTTGCTGTTGGCGCCTGGCGAACGTTGGTCGCTGCCTCGGCGTTGAAGACAATCAACAGTCGAATATCTGCTAGTCGTCGCTTGCATCACTGCGGATAGGGCTGCATCTTCTGCGCCCGCTACCTTCCACCAGATCCCGCAAAAGCAGATACCAAAATGGCAGCCAAGAAAGACACGTCGGCGATGGACTTCATCCTCGCGTTCCTCCGCAAGAGCAAGAAGGCCAGCTATGCGGAAGTGAAGGCCGCGGCGGCAGAGAAGCAGCTCAACATTTATCCGATCATGTACGGCCGCGCCCAGGCGCTGCTGGGTTACGTGGAGATGAGGCCGCGCGGGCAGGGCAAGGCAGCGGTCGCGAGAGCTGCAAAGGTAGCCGGCTCGGTTTCGGCTGCACCCGCGGCTCCTGCTGCAGTGAAGCGTGGCCCCGGCCGTCCGCCGAAGAGCGCCCAGGCCAATACGGGCGGCGGCATCGATGTCAGCTCGCTCGACGGCATCATTTCGGCCGTTCGCAACTCGGAACATGCCAAGACTCGCTATCGCAGCGCGCTGGAGAAGATCCAGTCGATCCTCGGCGAAGCTATCGGCTGACCCAGTAGTCAGGTGCTCTTGATAGTCAGGTCAGCCTGATTGTCGGAGCTACGAGAGCGCCGCTGGCGTCACACGGTGACCGGCGCTCTCGCCGCATACGCAGCGTGCGTGACGAGCTTGATTGCCGCCAAAGCCGCGCTCAATGCGCCATCGCAGCCAAAGCACGAGCCTGCGGGTCGTCGACGTCGCGCGCGCGCGCATCGCACCATTTGCTGAACTCGCCGCCGATCACCGCGATCTTGTTGGTCGCCTCGTTGTGCGGCAGTTCGCGGCCGTCGAGATGCGTGACGAGCGCAGCATCGCGCAGGGTGCTGGTCGTGAACACCGCGTCGGCACCCTCGACGTCCTCGCGCCGAAGATCGCGTTCGACGACGCGCTCGCCACGCTGGCGCAGAAAGGTGAGCAGCAACGCGCGCGTGACGCCGGCGAGAATGCCGGAGCGCAGCGTCGGCGTGCACCATGTCCCGCCCGAGAGCACGAACACGTTGCTGGTCGACGCTTCCGTCACGTGGCCTTCGCCATTGAGCAGCAGACAATCCGTCGCGCCGGCGCGCTTGGCCTCGGCGAGGCCGAGCACGTTGTTGAGGTAGTTGCCGCTCTTGATCGCGGGGTCGAGGGCGCGGCGGTCGGTGCGCAGGCGGTCGACGATGCACAGGCGCACGTCTGCTGGGCCTTGCGGCAGCGGTCTTGCCAAGATCACCCAGCGCAGCGGGCCCGTCGCGCAGGCCAGGTCGATGCTCGGCGCGGTTCCGGTGCCGCGGGTAACGATGAGGCGGACGTAGTGCTCGGGGTTGCCGGCCGCCGCCATCGTCGCGAACACGCGGCGCAGAATCGCGCCGTCGTCGAGGTCGAGCGTCATCGCTAGCGCCGTGCCGGAGAGTCGCATCCGTTCGAAGTGCTCGCGCCAAGCGAACAACTGGCCGTTGCGCGTGCGCACCACCTCGTAGATCGAGTCGCCAAACAAGAAGCCGCGGTCGAGCACGGGCACCACGGCCTCGGCTTCGGGGACGATCGTGCCGTCGAGGTTGCAGTAGCTCGGCATGGGATGCCTGAGCATCCGCAAGAAGGTCGCGAGCGCAACGCCGCCGTGGGCAGACTTGGTGAGGCTGCAGGTGGAGATGCGGGCGCGCCGTCCCCTCGCTACACTCGCGCGCCCAATGTGCGGCTTCATCTCGATCTTCGGTCCCGCCGGCTCCGACGTCATCCAGGACGTCCTGACCGGTCTTCTCGCGATTCAGCACCGCGGCCAGGATGCAGCGGGCATCGTCAGCTTCAACGAGAAGTTCCAGGCCAAGAAGGGCCTCGGGCTCGTGCGCGAGGTGTTCCAGGAGAAGCATCTGTCTCGACTGAGCGGGTCGATGTCGGTCGGTCACGTGCGCTATCCGACCGTCGGCCAGAACGAAGTCGGTGACGTGCAGCCGTTCTGGATCGACTTCCCGCTCGGCGTGGCCATGGCGCACAACGGCAACGTCACCAACTTCCACGAACTCAAGAAGGACTACTTTGCGGGCCGCAACGTGCGCCTTGCTAGCAACTGCGATCTGGAGGCCGTGCTCTATGTGTTTGCCGACCGCCTGATGCTTCGCAAGGGGGACGCTGTGACGGCCGAGGACGTGGTCGCCGCAACGCACGAGACCTTCGAACGTGTGAAGGGTGCCTACTCAGTGGTGGGGATCATCGCCGGCGTCGGCATGTATGCGTTCCGCGATCCATTTGGAATCAAGCCGTGCATCTTTGGCCGCAAGCAGACGGACGCTGGCTATCAGTATGCAGTCGCCAGCGAGTCGGTGGTTCTCGACGTCGCCGGCTACGAGATCGTGCGCGACCTGAAGGCGGGCGAACTGCTGTGGATCGGCATGGACCGCAAGCCGCAGTTCTTCCAGGTGGGGAACAAACCGCATCGCCCGTGCATCTTCGAATACATCTACTTCGCGCGCCCGGACTCCTTCCTCGACGGCGCTTCGGTCTACGCGGCGCGGCTCGAACTCGGCACCAAGCTGGGCGAACAGTGGAAGCAGACGGGCATCGAAGTCGACGTCGTGATCCCGGTGCCAGAATCGGCGCGGACCGCGGCGCAGACGATGGCCGAAGTGCTGGGCGTTCCGTATCGCGAGGGCTTCGTCAAGAATCGCTACGTCGGCCGCACGTTCATCATGCCGAACGACAAGGCGCGCCAGTCGACGATCCGGCACAAGCTCAATCCCATCCGCGTCGAGTTCGAAGGCAAGCGCGTGTTGATCCTGGATGACTCGATCGTCCGCGGTAACACCAGCAGGCAAATAGTGAAGATCGCGCGGCAGATGGGCGCTGCCAAGGTCTATCTCGCCAGCTACTCGCCGCCGCTCGTCAACCCGTGTCTCTACGGGATCGACATGTCGACCAAGCGCGAGTTCGTCGCGCGCGGTCGGACGATGGCGGAGATCGCCACGGAACTCGGCGCCGACCACGTCATCTACCAGACGATCGAGGACATGGTCGCAGCGGTGCAGAAGGTCGGCCCCAATCGTCAGTTCTGCAAGGCATGCTTCGACGGCAACTACCCGACGGGGGATATCACCGAGCGCATGCTGAGTGATATCGAAACGGATCGGCTCGAAGCGACCAAGTCGTGATTTCGATCTCGTCAGCAGCTGCGAACTGAGAGCACTCTCAAGGGCGTCACTGTCGCCGCCGCTTCACTCGAAACCGCAGCTTTGGCACCAGCACGATCGCCTCCCGCGCCACGCCTCCACTCATCTTCGACTTGCCGACCTCGCGGTCGACGAAGTGGATCGGTACTTCGCGCACCCGGAACCCCGCGCGCACCATCCGGAACGCCATTTCGATCTGGAACGCATAGCCCTGCGCCGCGACTGCCGCCAGATCGAGTTGCTGCAGCGCACTGGTATGAAAGCAGCGGAAGCCAGCCGTGTTGTCGCGAATGCCCGACGACAGCCACATACGCGCATACAGATTGGCCCCGCGTGACAGCATGCGCCGGCGGAAGTCCCAACCCACCGTGCAGCCGCCTTTCACGTAGCGGCTGCCGATGACCAGTTCGGCGTCTTGCGATGCATGGACCAGCCGCGGCAGGTCCCACGGCGCGTGACTGAAGTCGCAATCCATCTCGCAGACGCGTTCATAGCCGTGCACGAAAGCGTCGGCGAAGCCCGCGAGGTAGGCCGTGCCCAGCCCTTGCTTGCCCGTTCGATGCAGCACTCGCACGCGCGGATCGCGCGCCGCCAGGCGGTCGGCGATCACCCCGGTGCCGTCCGGCGAGCCGTCGTCGACCACCAGGACGTCGGTGTCGAGGTAGGAGTGGATCGCCTGCAGCATCGGCTCCAGGTTGTCCTTCTCGTTGTAGGTCGGCAGCACGACCAGCGTGCGCCACGGCGCTCGATGCGGGTGCGACGGCAGCGGGCCGCGGTTGGCAGCCACGCCGGCGGTTGCCGCCGCGAGAGCCGCATTGCGATCCTGTCCATTCAGCACCACGAGCTGCGAACTGCTGGTGCCCGAACGCACCGCCTGCTCGGCGGCGACGAAGTCGGCAACGACCACGAGTTCCTGGGACATCGAGCGGGGCGAAGTGGAGGTCGGACCGGGCGGGGCAGCGTTCTGCACCGCGATAGCCGCGCTCCTTGGAAAACCCGGAGCGAGACCGTTATCCATGAGCGTGTGACTAGACACTTCGACCCTGCTGCTGCCAAGCAGCGTCTGCTGCAGCTCGTTCGCGAGAAGGCCTACCGCGACGGCATCGACATCACTCTCGCCTCCGGCAAGAAGTCGAACTTCTACATCAACGGCAAGAAGGTCTCCCTGCATCCCGAGGGCCTCTGGCTGATCGCGCGCCTGATGCTTGATGCGCTGCGTCGCTATCCCGACGTGACGGCGGTCGGCGGCCTCACGCTCGGTGCCGATCCGATCGCCAGTGCGATCGCGGCGCTGTCGTTCGAGACCGGCCAGAACCTGCCCGCGTTCCTCGTGCGCAAGGAGGCCAAGGGCCACGGCACCGGTTCGCGCATCGAAGGCGATCTCGTGGCCGGCCAGAAGGTCGCGATCATCGAGGACACCGTCACGACCGGCGGTTCGGCGCGCAAGGCGATCGAGGCCGTGCTCGAAGTCGGCGCGATCCCGGTCGTGGTGCTGACGATCGCCGATCGCGAGGACCCCGATGCAGCGCCGTTCCGCAAGGAATTCGACGTCGTGCCGTTGGTGACGTTGTCGGAGATCCGCGCGCGATGAGCGACGACGCGGTTCGCGCCGGCATCTCGCGCGCCCTGTCGCGGTTGCCGAGCGGGCTGTTCGTGCTGACCGCCGGCCGCGGCGACAGTGCCACCGGCATGCTCGCGAGCTTCGCGCAGCAGGTCGGCTTCGAGCCGCCCACCGTGATCGTCGCCCTCAAGAAGGGCCGCCCCATCGAAGCGCTCGTGCGCAGCGAAGGCGCCTTCTGCCTCGCCGTGATCGACGAGCGCAGCAAAGGCCTGATGGGTCATTTCGCGCGCGGGTTCGAACCCTCGCAGCCGGCGTTTGTCGGCATCGACATCGGTCACAGTGCTCACGGCGTGCCGTTCCCCAAGACCGCGCTCGGCCATCTCGAGTGTCGCGTGCGCGGCATCGTCGACGACTGGACCGACCACGTCGTCGTCTGCGGCGAAGTCCTCGCCGGCGATGCGCGCAGCGAGCCGCCGATGGTGCACGTTCGCAAGAACGGCTTCTCGTACTAGTACTCGATGACCATCGTCGCGATCGTTCCTGCAGCCGGCAAAGGGCGGCGCATGGGCAGAGACAAGGCGTTCCTCGATCTCGGCGGCACCACCGCGATCGAACGCATCGCGCATTCGCTGCTGGCGGCCGGCGTCGACGAACTGCTCGTCGTGCGTAGCCACGGCGCTGCGCCGTTGCCGAGTCTCGCGATTGCGCACCGCATCGTCCTGGTGACCGGCGAGGGCGACATGGCCGACAGCCTGCGCGCCGCCGAGAGCCAACTCGACGCGTCGTGTGCGACCGTCGTCGTGCTGCCGGTCGATCACGCGTTGGTCGAGGCCGACACCATCGCCGCCGTCGCCGCCCAAGCGATGCGAACGGGCACTGCGATCGCGCGGCCGACGTTTCGCGGCAAGCCGGGTCATCCGGTGGCGATGCGGCGCGAGGCCTTCGCGGCCATCCGTTCGCCCGGGATCGTGCTGCGCGACCTTGTGCGCATGGACTGGTCCAAGGTGCGCGACGTCCCGACGGCCAATGCCTGGGTGCTCGCCGACCTCGACACACCGCAGGACCTCGAGTCCGCGCGCGCGGCACTCGCCGCCACCCCGGGCAGCGTGGTGGAGCACATGCGCCGTCATCGCAGCCGGCGTTCGTACTCGCCGGCGCCGCTCATGCCCGGCCAACTCGACCGGCTCGTCGATGCTGCTCGCTACGCCTCGACCTCGAGCTTCATCCAGGCCTACGCCGTGGTCGCGGTCGAGGACCCCGTTCGCAAACGCGAGGTCAGCAAGCTGTGCGCCGACCAGAAGCACGTCCTGGAAGCGCCGGTGTTTGTCGCGATCTGTGCGGACCTGCACAAGATTGCCGCCGCTTGCTCTCAGCACGGTCAGACGGTGCAGGCGCAGAGCTTCGAACTGTTCTTGCAGGCCACGATCGATGCTGCACTGCTCGGTCAGAACTTGGCGCTCGCATGCGAGTCCGAAGGTCTTGGCATCTGCATGATCGGGGCGGCCCGTAACCACCCAATCGAACTTGCACGGCTGTTGCAGCTGCCGGCGAGTTGCTACGTCGCGTTTGGCATGACGATCGGCACGCCCACCGACGAGCCGCTGACGCGGGGGCGCATGCCACTCGCCGGCGTTCTGCACCGCGAGGTCTACGAGGCAGCAAGAACGGCCACCGTGCTCGTGGGCGCCGATGTTTCGATGCGCGACTGGGCGGCTCGCTGCAACGAGCAAGGCGGCTACCAGGGCCGGCTCGTCAACCTCGACAAGGGCTGGACCGACCGCATGGCCCAACTCTGGGGTGAACGCAGTAGCTACGTCGCCGCGCGCGCAAACCTGGTTGCCGAACTGAAGTCGCTAGGCTTCGATCTTCGATGATGGCCCCATGGCATCGCGCGGTGCTCGCCGCACGTATCGCTGTGATAGAAGAGCTCCTCCCCTCGACCCCGAGCGTTTTCCCTATGCGCACTCGCACGCTGATCCCCGCCCTTCTTGCGCTCCCGTTCATGACCAGCTGCATCCCGACCGGCCGTGCCTACGTCGGTGCCGCGTTCATGAAGGTCGCCGGCGATGTCGCGTTGCAGAACGCCGGCGGCTCGTTGAACCTGGACGCCTCGCAGAGCGACATCGAAGACGACCTCGGCGCCGGCGGCTCGGATTCCAGCCCGTATGCGCGCGCCGAGGCAGACTGGGGCCCGCATCGCGTGCGCGTCAGTGGCTTTGGCCATAGTTCGGGTGGCACGGGCACCTTGACCAATGCGTATGGCGACCTGGCTGCGAGCACCGCGGTCGGCACCGATCTCGAGATCATCAACGTCACCGGCGCCTACACCTTTGACCTGTTGCCGACATCGATGTTTCGGCTCGGCATCGGCGCACAACTCGGCTACAGCTCGATCGACTTGACCGTGCGTCAAACCAGCGGCATTGGCTTCGAACGCGTGCGCACCGACAACTATGTGCCGATGCCTGTGGTCGATGCCGAGGTCGATCTCGGCGTCGTCGCGTTCGGCGGCAGCCTTGGCGGCTTCGAAGTGGACCTCGGCGATGCCGACGGTCGCTACTGGGATGGCGAGCTGTTTGTTCGCGCCGCGCCGTGGTCGCTGGTCGAACTCATCGGTGGCTATCGCTACCTGAGTTTTGATTCGAGCGGTGAGGCCGACAATCGCGACTTCAACGCCGACCTCGAGTTGACGGGTTGGTTCATCGGCGGCGGCATCAAGTTCTGATTGCTGCTGGCCAGGGGCCGCCTGCCCCTGGCCGTTGCGCGGCGGCGGCCGCGCCAAAGCACGACCACCGCCGCAGGTGCACCCGACATAGGGCGAGCGCGTTCAGCGAACGCAGACCCGCTGGTCGGCCAGCACCAACTCACCGCTCGACACGCCATCGCGGATCTCGGCAGCAGCGCCGCCGGGAACTCCACGAGTAACGAGCCACAGCGGCACTCCCGCGGGGTAACTCCCGCGAGCAAACGCTGCCACGCTGGGCAGCGTGCCGTCAATCGACAGCACTCGCACGTTTGCGCCCGCCGGTTGCGCCGCGAGGTGGACGAGCGCGATCGCACTTGGATCGCGAACAACCGCCTCGAACGCCGCCGTCGTCGAATCGACACCCTGAGCCGTCACCGTGAGGCGGCGACCCGGAGCGACGACGCGCATGGCGCGCTCGCACGTGGCTGTGTCCGATGGCAACAGCAATCGGATCGGGCCGGTGCCCGAACTGATCTGCCGCCAGTCCACAGCCGTGCCATCGAGCACGTCTCGGATTTCCTCCAGCCGCACATTGTGTAGCGGTGAGGACTCACTGACTACGAACCCGAACAACTCGACTCCGAGGAGCATGGACGTCAACCCGGATTGCGCTTCGCGCATTGAGGGCGACACGGTTGAGACTGCGCAGTCGGTCTTCCCGAGCAGCAGCAGTTCGATCGTGTCGCGATCCTCGTGGACGGACGCGACCAGACGCGATTGTGCGACACCCTGCGAGTCCGGAAAGGACCCACCGAGGATCGCGTTCGCGTTCCTACCGAGAGCGAGCAGTTGGGCGGACACCGACGGTTGCATGCCGAGCATGCGTTCCGCCAGTGGTGCAGATGGCGTATCGAAGGACGATCCGACCTTGAGGTCGACGCAGACCGGCTCCAGATCGGAGTCGGACTGGCGCCGAGCGAAACCACCGCTTTGCGGCGGCGGCAGCTCGGCACTGCAGGAGGCTAGGAGTGCCATCACGGCAAGCCGTGCAGCACTTGCGCCCCCTACCGTTGTGTTCTTCGACATTCCCATAACTGCGTTGAGGAGTTATCGAACGGTTGAGTCCTCGCATTGAGTCCACTGTCGCGTTCTTGGACGGTCGCTGCGTGATGGGGCCGTGGCATGGGCGCGCTGCGTCACCAGATTGCGGCCGTATTCGTGGGCGCACCTGCTCGACCGACGCATCGAGAGTGGTGTCTGTGCGTGCGTGCGGCCGGCGCGCGGCGCCAACAACGTGGCTCGAGCCATGCTGCCGCTGAGGCGCGTGGCTCGGAGGACATACAGCACAAGGAGCATGAGACGCTGCGGGCGTCGATCAGGCCGAGCTGGTCACTCGTAGCCGCCGAGGCAAGCACAGCGATCGCGCCGTTCTACTACAGCGGCCAAGGCTCTGCGGTCAGCGCTCACCCCGCGTGCCCGCGCGCCATGGACGGTCGCCTGCCGGGTTTTGCGGCGCGAACGCGCCAGCGCCAGCGGCCGATCCGCGACGAGCTACGGCTGCAAGGGCGAGCGACCGATCACGCGAGGGCAAGAAACCGCATTCGCCGAGAACCCATATGGTCCACAGCCTTCGTCCAACGGCAGCGTGCCTCGCTGGCCTCGCCATCGCGCTCGCCGCGTGCACCGGCAGCAGCAGCAACAACGCCGCTCCTCGTTTCACTGCCATCCCAGCCCAATCGGTCGCGGGTGGCACGACGTTCACGTTTGATCTGGAGAGCTACGTCTCCGATCGCGAAGAGGCGGACACGGCGCTGACGTTCTCGGTCGTCTCCGGTGGGGGTGCAATCGCCTTTGGCACGCCGTCGGGCGGGGTGACCCCGGTCGAATACACCAACGACTTCGACACGATGGGGACCTATGAGGTCGTGATCCGCGCTGTGGACACGGCGGGCAAGCAGACCGACACGACGCTCGCAGTCGTGGTCACGTCGGCGCGCCTTGCCGCGGTTCGACAGAACACCTCGGGCCTGCTGCTGCTCGACATCGACACCAATGCGACGGTGCAGGTTGTCGCTGGCGGCAACCAGCCGACCTTCGCTGGCGGAACGTCGACCTGCTGCGCGGTCTATCAACTGGGCGTCGGCTCGACCAAACAACTCTGGGTCTACAACCTCGCGACGCGCTCCACCACGCGCATTGCCGCGGACAAGACGCATGTGACGTATGTCGACCAGACCACCACGGGTCGCATCGTCTACACGACGGGTCCGAGCACGGACACCGACCTGTGGGTCTACAACCTGAGCACCGGCTTCACGACCGAGATCTCGGCGCAGAGTGGTGAGATCGACGGCAGTGCGCTCGTCACGTCAGCCGACCTGGTGTTCTACGAACGCGGCACGAGCGGCCAGTCGGACATCTATTACTTCGACCCGGCCCTGGGCACGTCGACAGCCGTGGCAACGGCCTCGTCGAACGAAGTTCTGCGCGCCGAAGCCGACAGCGGCGCGGTGATCTTCACGCGCATTGGCACCGGCGGAGAAACGGACCTGTTCTGGTTCTCGATCGGCACCAGCACGGTGGAGATCGGCAGCGATCTTGGCTCGACCGAGCAGAGCCAGAGCAAGACCTGGACGGGCACCACGAGCGACGACATGGTGGTGTTCGAGCTGACGGCAACGCTCGGCGTGGACCTCTACATGTGGAACTCCGCGACCGGCACGACGCGCACGCTCGCGAGCGCTGGCGGCAATGAACGCTTCGAAGGCATCACGCAGACGGATGGTGTGGTCTATCGGTTGGTCAACTCGGGCACCGACAGCGACCTGTTCGTCTACACGTGGACCGGCAATGCATCGGCGACGATTGCGGCGACGGGTGACGACGAGAACTACCTGGCCTCGTTGAGCAATGGCGACGTCGTCTATGAACGGACCTCGACGGGCGACGGCTCGCTCGACCTGTTGCTCTACTCGATCACTGGTGCGAGCAGCGCGACGATCGGTGCGACCGGCGCCGACGACTTCACGTTCCGCGCGGTGCTCGACAACGACAACATCGTCTACACGCACGACGCCACAACGCCGCTGCTGCGACTGTACGACACGGGCTTGGCGACCTCGGCGACGGTTGCGACGGGTGCGGCGCCGACGTTTGCCGGCGAGACGACTGGTGGCGACTTTGTGTTTGAGCAGACGACCACTGGCAACACCGATGTGTTCTTGTGGGACGACTCCGGCACGACCGTCACGACGATCGGCAATGCGGCTGGCGACGAGGCGTTCATGGCCTGGACGCTGGCGAGCACCGTGCTGTTCACGCGCGTGACGACGGGTGAGACCAACTCGGATCTGTTCGTGTGGAATGGAACGACGGCGGTGCAGGTGACCGACGAGGACACTGCCGGGCAGCGCTTTGACCACGCCGTCGTGGGCCAGTTCGGCGCCAGCAACTGAGCCGCGGCGGAGAGGGTGTTTGAAGCGAGTCGTCGACCGCGAAGGTGGTCGGTGGCTCGCTTTGGGTTTTGGGGGATCGTGTTTGCTGGTGTAGGCGCCCCCCCCCAACCCCCAACACCTTGACACCCCCGCCGCGCCCTCGTCTCCTTCTCCCGTCCGCCTGCCCAACTCGTCCCCCTCTCTCCCACGAGGTCTCCCATGCAATGCCGCCCGGCTTCGGCCTTCGGCTTCTCGCTGGCGTTGGTCGCCAGCTTCTTGGTTGCGCAAAAGCCGCAGCTAGATCCGCAGGTCGCAGCGCAGCAGCGCGCGCAACTGGCACTTCCTGATCGCGGGTTCGACGCGCAGATGCAAGCCACCAACCTCGCGTGGCAGCAGTTCGTGCAGCAAGCAGGCGGCCGCTGGATGAGCCAGTGGAACCGCGCGACCAACACGCCGAGCGCGATCTGGGGCACGGGCCTGCCGCTCGCCGACTGGCGCGGCAACACCCAAGAAGAGGCGCGTCGTCAGGCGCTCCGACTGCTGCAGGAGCGCAGTGACCTGCTGGGACTTGGGCAGAGCGAGTTCCGCGAGACCATCGCGGCTCGCATCGGCAGCAACTGGTCGTTTGTCTATGACCAGTTCTTTGCTGGCATCCCTGTCCTTGATGGCCGCGCCGACGTGCGGGTTCATAGGACCGGTAAGGTGTCGATGTTCGGCAGCGTCGCGTTTGCGATCCCGGCGGGCTTCTCCACGGTGCCGCAGCTCGACGAGCTGAGCGCGACGTTCCTTGCGTGGCAGGCCCTTGGCCTCGAGCCGCCGACCGTGCGCCAGCCCAATGACAAGCGCCTTGCGCGCCTCGTCATCCTGGGTG
The DNA here is from genome assembly GCA_945871815.1 of Singulisphaera sp. GP187. Lineage (GTDB taxonomy): Bacteria > Planctomycetota > UBA1135 > UBA1135 > UBA2386 > SXPK01. Next base: position 15,283 of record CAMBXM010000021.1, on the reverse strand, counting down.
ATGCCAATGCCGCAAAGTCGTCGCCGGTCGAGTTGGCGTGGGAGATCCCCGTCAGCGCCGTCGACCAAGAGGGCAAGGGCCCCGTGGGTCGCTACCTGATCGATGCGCAGCGCGGTCGCGTGCTGCGTTACGAGAACGACAAACACGAATGCGCCCTCGCAGGCTGCCGCGCGCCGCACCGTGGCTTTACCGCCGCTGGTGAAGGTTCGACCCAGCCCGCTTCGGCGCTGCCCGTCGTCACCGGCACCGTGCTCGGCTGGACGCGCCTGGGAACGGGTGCCACGTCGGCCTTGGCCAACATCCCGCTCGCTGGCGTCCAGATCAACGTCCCTGGCGCGGGCGTGGTCGTCACCGACAGCAACGGCAACTTCACCGCCAACGTCAACGTCGTTACCAATGTGACGGCGACGCTCGATGGCATCCATTCGCAGCTGATCGCCGGCGGTCTCGCGCCATCGGTCAATGCGACCCTGACGCCCGGCGTGCCAGCCACGATCCAGTTCTTGACCAACGCGGCGAGCCAAGAAGACGCGGCGCACACGTCGACCTATCACTGGACCTACGCGGTCAATGAGTTCTTGCGCGGCATCCTCGGCAACTCGCCAGAATTGGCGGCGGCTGACAACGTGCTGCCCACGGTCAACATCGCGTCGACGTGCAATGCCTACTACACCGGCAACACGATCAACTTCTATGCAACCGGCGGTAGTTGCAACAACACGGCGTTCTCGAGCGTCGTCGCCCACGAATGGGGCCACGGCATCGACGATCGCTACGGCGGCATCTCGCAGACCAACGGTCTGAGCGAAGGCTGGGGCGACATCTGCTCGATCTACCTGCTCGACTTCCCGACCGTCGGCGAGAACTTCTTCACCAACGGCGGCTTCATCCGCACCGGCACCAACAATCGCCAGTATCCGACCGGCAGCGGTGTGCATGCTCAGGGTGAATCGTGGATGGGTTTTGCGTGGAAGCTGCGCGAAGGCCTCGCCGTCTCGCTCGGCAATCGCGCGCAGGCAATCGCGATCACCAATGACATCGTGCTCGGCACGTTGCCCGCGGACGCGACCAATCAGCGCGACGCCGTCCGCGAGGTGTTCCTCGCCGACGACAATGACGCCGATCTGACCAACGGCACGCCGAACTCCGTTCAGTTGCTGGCCGCGTGCGCGCTGCACAACCTGCCCGACCCGAGCCAACCTGGTCCGGCCAACGACGAATGCGCCGGCGCCATCCAGGTCTTTGCCGGCGCCAATGGCCCGTTCGACACGTCGCTCTCGAGCTCGTCGTCGCAACCGTGGCCGTGCGCGGGTGGCGGATCGGACCTCTGGTACCGCTTCACCGCGCTGGGCACTGGCTCGATGACCGTCGATACCTGCGCCTCGGCCAACTACGACAGCGCGTTGGAGATCTTCTCGGGCACCTGCGGCGCGCTGGTCAGCCTCGCGTGCAACGACGACACCTGCGGTTTGTCTTCGTCGGTCACGGTCAACGTCCTCGCCGGCCAGACCTACTACATCCGCCTCGGCGGTTATGCGGGCGCGGCCGGTTCGTCGGGGCTCAACATCAGCGCGCCTACGGGCGGGTTCCCGGCCTCTGTGGCCAGCTACGGCACCGGTTGCTACCAAACGTCGCGCTCGTTCTATGAGCTGTTCCCCGCGGCTTCGGCAATGGACCTCACGGGCCTCAGCATGACGCTCGCCTGGACCGGCTCGAGCTATGTCGCACTGCCGCTCGGCAGCTACGTCGCGCCGAGCCCAGCAGCGACCGCGCTCGTGCTCGCTGACGACACGTTCACCGCAGTCCCGCTGTCGGGCACGCTGTCGTATCCCGGCGGCACGACCACGGCGCTCGAGGTGTGCTCCAACGGCTTCGTCTCGGCGGCCAGCGGCAACGGCGTTGGTTACGTGCCGAGCGCCAGCGGATGGCTTGGCAGCGTGGCAGCGCGCTGGGGCTTGGTGCATGACTTCTACCCCGGCACTGTCGGCGTCGTGAAGCGCGAGCAGGTCGGCTCGGTGCTCTACATCACGTGGGACAACGTGCGCGACTTCTCGGGCACGGCGACCAGCACGTGGCAACTCCAGTTCGACCTGGCGTCCAACAACGTCACCTACGTCTGGCAGTCGATGAGCACGGGCGGCAACGCCTATCTCGCCGGCTTCACGGCGGCGGCGCCCAACAACGACCTTGGATCGCTCAACCTGTCGGCGGCGATCCCTGGCGGATTCACCACCGGATCCGCCAATTCGCTCGGCCTCGCGCAGGTGTCGTCGGTGCCGGTCATCGGCACGCAGTTGACCATCACGACGACCAACTACACGGCGCCGGTCTCGGTCGGCTTCGTCTGCTTCGGCGTTACGGGCTACAACCCCGGCATCGACATGGGGCAGTTCGGCGCCGCTGGTTGTGCCATTCACGTCAACACGGACTTCAACTACCTGGTGGTCTCCGCCGCCGGGCAGTCGGTCCTCAACCTGCAGATCCCCAACGATCCAGCCTTCCAGGCTGCCGTGCTCAACACGCAGACGTTTGCGCTCTCCAGTGGCGCCAACCAGCTCGGTGTAACGTCGTCAAACGGCGTTGCACTGACGTTCGGCTACTGAAGCCAATTGGAGCGAGCCGCGACGCGCCGATACCATGGCGCGATCGCGGCGGTAGTCCGGTGAGCGGACGATCTTCTTCGCTCGCTCACCCGCATACGCCGTCAGGTCCGATATCGTGGCTCGCGACGATGCCAACGATCGAGTTCGAGGCCCTGGACTACCGCGCGGACCAGACGTTCGCACCGGCTCGCTACCGCTATGACGGTGACGAGCAGACGGGATGGCGCATCGACCGCGACGGCGTGCTGTTGCTCGAACTGGGCAAGGGCTTCCGCCTACTGCGGGTCGCGAGCTGTGGCGTCTGCTCTACAGATCTCGCGCGGCACTTCCTGCCCTTCCCGTTGCCCCAAGTGATCGGCCACGAGGTCGTCGCCAGGAGCGACAACGGCACGCGCTACGTCGTCGAGATCAACGCCTCGCACGCAGCGCGCGGCGTTGCTGACGAATGCGCGTTCTGTCGCGCCGGGCTGCCGACGCATTGCCCGTCGCGCGTGACGCTCGGAATCCACGATCTTCCGGGCGGCTTCGGCGCCTACATCCTTGCGCCGGTGGCTGCCTGCGTCGAAGTGCCAGCGTCCGTGCCCGACAGTGCCGCCGTTCTGGTCGAGCCGTTTGCGGCGGCGCTGCATGGCGTGCAGACGGTGGCGCCCAAGGCCGGTGAACGCATTGCGGTGCTCGGACCGCGTCGCCTTGGCATGCTGGTCGTAGCTGCGCTCGCCGGAGTGCGGGCTCGCATGGTCGAAGCAGGGCGCGACTTCGCGATCGCCGCGCTCGTGCGCGATCCGGCGTTGCTGCCGCTGGCGCGCACCTTTGGCGCCACCGAGGCGTTGCAAGTCGGCGGCGATGCTCGGTTGCCGGATGCCTCGTTCGATGTCGTCATCGACACCACCGGCAGCCCCGACGGCTTTGATCTTGCAGTGCAGCTCGCGCGCCGCGAAGTGCACCTGAAGTCCACCCACGGACGTCCGGCTGCCGGGCTGCGGCACCTTACCGAGCTCGTCGTCGACGAACTCGCGATCGGGCGCTTCCCGTTCTCCGAGCCCAAACCGGGAGAGGGACCATGGGACCGATTGCGCACTGGCTCGCGCCCGCGCGTTGCGTGGCTCGCATCGACGATGCCGCCGGCGTGGCTCACGGCGCGCGCCGAAGTGCGTCGCGGCGCAGCGGCCGAGTTGGCAGCGCAGTACGACAGTGCAGAGGATGGTCTGCCTCGCGCCGACGTCGCCGTGGTCGATTCTGCTGCGAAGATCGACTTGGCCATCCGTCCTCGCGATGGTCGGGAGGAGGCGTTGATCCGCCCACGCGGTGAGATCCTCGTCCTTCCGAGTGCCGTTACCTATGGGTCCTCGTTGCTCTCGGCGGTCGTCGCGCGCGACCTGCGATTGTCGAGTTCGCGCTGCGGCGACTTTCGTCCCGCACTCGACCTGTTGGCGAGCAACGGCGAACTCGCGCGCATCGGCGAACGACTCGTGACACATCGCTTTGCCGCCAACGACCTCGCCTGCGCGTTTGCGACGGCACGATCGCGCGGTTGCATCAAGGCCGTCGTCGAGCACGGCACGGCGATCCGAGCCGGGGGAGAGCGCACATGAGCGGCAATCGGCGCGAACTGCCGACGTCGATCGGGCCGCCGCTCGTGTTCGACGGCACGGTCTGGTCGATCGACGTTGGTTCCGTGCCGACGCTGCACGGCTTGTCGGTGTTGTCGCGGGCGCTGGCGGAGATGGTCGTGGCGCAGGCGCGAACCGACCGACTCGATGTCGCCGTCGAGCGGCGGCTGCGCGAACGCGAGAACCCTGAGCTTGCTGGCATGTTTGGGATCGAGTCCGTGCGTCTCGCGGCGGATCCGACCGTGCTCGATGGCATTGCGCGTGCACCCGAGGTGTTCGAACAACGTCTGCGAGCGGTGCTCGGCAGCTTGCAGCGTCAGCGCTACCGCGATGCGCTGCTACCGCTCGACCGCGCCGAGTCGCGTGCTCTGGTCGCCGAGTTCGTGGATGGCGAACCACAGCTATTCGTACTGGAACACCTGTCGGGTCGACGCGATCCGAGCCGCGGCGCCTTCCGCATCACGGTGGAGGGCACAACCGGTCGGCGCCTCGATCTCGCGGTCATCCCACACGTTCGCATCGCCGATGTTGCCGATCGCAGCTTCATCGCTGGCAGCACGCGCATCGCCCAAACCTGGGCCGAAGCGCTACGGCGTGAGGCGGAACGCGGTCGCCGCACGTTTGCCGAGCAGCGGTCGCCGCACAGTCACCTGTTCAAGCAACTCGATCAGGCGGGGCTGACAATGCTCCAACGCGTGTCGCTGCAATGGTCCGAGGCGGCGCAGACGTTCTTGCTGGAGAGTGATCCGGCCGAGGTGAGCGCCTTGCTCAAGCGCGTGCTGCTCGCGTGCGAGGATCGCCAGCTGCGCCAGCTCGTCGCCGAACGCGCGGTCGTGCGCGTCGATGCCGGTTCGATGCCGATCTATCTCGACGTGTCTCAACTGGGACGCGTTCTCGAGCTGTCGATGGGGCACCGACGCGAGCGCTCGCACGCCGAGTCGTTCTTGCAGCGAACCGTGCGCATGGCGGCGATCACAGGCTCGGTTGCGCCGGCGCAGCCGCTCGCCGGAGTCCGCGTGTTCTTGGTGCATCACATGACGGCCGAGGTGGTGGCGCTGATCGCGGCGCTGCGGCGCCTTGGTTGCCGCGACCTGGTGACGTTGTTCGTGACCTACTCCGGCGAGCCGCCTGCCAGTTATCTCGACGCGGTGCTCGACCTTCCGCCGGACGAGTTTCGAGCGCTCGCGCTAGTCAATGTGCCGACGCCGGGGCACGTCGAGGGTCACTATCGGTTGTCGCAGCACTATTCGCAGTTGAGCGAGGCGCCGGCGATTGCGGCTGCGCTGAATGGCCGCGACCGCGAGTATCTATCGGCCATGCGGGCGACGGCCATCGTGCCCTTCATGGCGCAACTGCAACGCGCCGAGGCTGCTGGCGAGCGCTGTTTGCTGATCGAAGACGGCGGCTATCTCGGGCCCGTCGTGCAGGACGCGCTGCTGCGCAGCATGACAACCGCCGCGTTTGCGGCGGAACTCGGCCACGTGACCGGCGATTCGCGGCCGCTGGCAGCGACTGCGGGCACCCTGCTGCTCGGAACCGTGGAGCACACGCGCAACGGCTTCGATCGCCTCGACGCGGTCGAGAAGCGACACGGCAGGCTCGCATTGCCGTCCTATTCCATCGCGATCTCGAAGTTGAAACGAGAGGTCGAATCGCGCGAGGTCGCTGCTTCGGTGTTGTCCGCGGTAGAGACCGTGTTGCACGCCGAGGGCCGCATCCTGTCGCGACGATCGTGCCTCGTGCTCGGCTCCTGCGGTGCGATCGGCGGCGAACTCGTCCGTTCGCTACGCGCGCGCCTCGACACACCAGAACGCGCGCTGCATGGGATCGACTTGCGCATCGGCGACCTCGCGCCATCGCTCACAGCGGAGGCTCGCACGCTCGCGGAGTTGCCGACGGAGCGCTGGCTCGACACCGATCTCGTGCTCGGCGTGACCGGTGACAGTGTGCTCAAGGCTGCCGATCTCGAGCGCTGGCTTTGCGACGGCACGCGCGACACGTTGGTCCTTGCCAGCGGATCGACCAAGAAGGTCGAGTTCCGCGACGCGATGCTCTGGTTCGACCGCCTTTGCAACGAGGCGGCTCCCATGGTCAATGGCCGCGCGATCACGGTGCGCAGCGAAGAGCTGCTCGATCCGCGAACGACTCGTCTCTACGGCCATCGATGGCAGTTCACGTTTGCTGACGGCCGGCACCGGACGATTCTCGCGCTTGGCCATCTCACGCCGATCAACTTCCTGTTCTACGGCGTAGCCACCGAGTTGATCGACGAGGTGCTGGCGCAGTTGCTGACGGTGTCGCTGGGCGCAGTGCGCAATGCGCACAGCGGCGTGCGCCCGCTGCGTTTGTGCGCCGTCGATCGGGAGTGCGACGCCCACGCGAGCTTGTGCCAAGTGACACCGAACCGCTCCTGACTACGACCGCATCGGGAGAGGATTCTACGTCCTACCTGACCAAGTGCGTAGGGCGACGGCGGCGACCCTCGGCGGCATCGAAACGCCGATGGCAGTGGGGCGTTGGTTTTGCCGAGCACCAAGACGGCGCTATCTGCGAACCGATCTGCAGAGGGGCACGGTCGCACTAAAGCGCAAACGGACGATGTTCCGAAGGCGATGCGATGCCGACCTCACTTATCGGCACGACCCCACATCGATCCTCTATGCACTCGACAACCAACACGCAGAGACCCCTGACGGCTCGGGCCCTTCAGGCGTTCTCGAATCTACCTGTAGCTCGCAAGCTGCAGCTCATCATGGCGATGAGTCTGTGCGGCCTTGCTATGTTGTTCGTACTCAGCTTGCGGTCCGCGAGCGCGATCGGAAGCGAGTTGTCCGTGGTCGGACGTCAGCAGTTGCCAGCCGTGCGCAACATGACGCTCATCGACATGATGCACGACGGCATTCGTGCCGGTCTATTCGGCATCCTGCTCGCGAGCCACAAGGATGACGCAGCGGGCATGGAAGCGGCGGAGGTCGAGCTGAAGGACCTCTGTTCCAACTTGCGCGAGTATGCGGCAAATCTCGAGAAGCTCGAGTTGGCGCCGTCGACGCGCGTGGCCGTGAACGAGGCCAAGCCGGCGATGATCGAGTATGTCGACGGCGCCCTGTTGATCGGCGCCAACGTCCGCGCCAAGCAGGCGGGCGACCTCGACCAGTCGATGGCCAAGTTTGGCGAGCAGTTCGAAGCGTTGGAGGCCTGCCTTGAGCATCTTGGCGAGTTGATCGCGAAGGACGCCGACGCTGCCGTTGCGCGTGGCGAATCGGCAGCGACCAGTGCGCTGTGGCAGATGATCGTGACGCTGCTTTGCGTCGGCAGCATTGCGATTGCGTTCTCGATGTTCGTCGGCCGTTCAATCACCACGCCGCTCGGCGCCGCCGTCGAAGTGCTCGAGTCTGGCGACCTCAGCAAGCTCGCGAACGTGCAGTCCGAGGACGAGATCGGTCGCATGGCTCGCGCGGTGACGACAACTGTCGCCAACATCGAGCGCCAGAAGGGCGAGATGGCGCGCGTTGTGTCCATGATGGAGAACGCCCCGATCAACATGCTGTACGCCGATCCAGATGGCCGCGTGCAGTATCAAAATCCTGCTTCGAAGACGAGCGTTGACAAGATCGCAACCGCACTCGGCTTTGGTGCCGAAGCCGTCGTCGGTGCGCCGATCCAGAGCTTCTTGCGTACGTGCAGCCAGCAACCAACAGGCTTGCAGGACGGCACGGGACTGCCGTTCCGCGCGACTGCCGAGCTAGGGGACGAGGTGGTCGAGCTACTGGTCACCGCGTTGCGGGACCACCAGGGCACGTATCTTGGCCCGATGCTGACGTGGGAACTCAAGACCGAACAGGTCCGGATGCAGCGGCAGAACGAGGCGATGGCTGAAGGCTCCCGCCGCCAAGCGGAGGCCGAGCAGCGCCGGGCCATGGAGCAGGCAGAGCGCGATCGCGTCACTTCGGAACGCGAGCGGCAGCGAATCGCCAACCAGGCGGATGGCGAGCGTCGGGCCGCCGAGGAGCTGCAGCAGAAGATCGACATCCTGCTCAAGGCGGTCGACGAGGCTGCGAAGGGCGACCTGAGGCAGAAGGTGACGGTCGATGGTACCGACGCGGTCAGCAAGGTGGGTGGTGCGCTCGACACGCTGTTTACCGACCTGCGGCAGAGCATCGCCGAAATTGCGCGCAACGCCGACCAACTGGCTGCTTCATCGAGCGGCCTGCGGCAGAGCAGCACGAGCATGCACAACGCGGCGGAGACCACTTCGATGGAGCTGAGCGCCGTTTCCGCGGCCAGCGAAGAAGTCAGCAAGAGCGTCCAAGGCGTCTCGATCGCAACGGGCGAAATGAGCGAGCGCATTCGGCAGATCGCCACGAGTGCGGCGGAAGCGACGCGGGTGGCCGCCAGCGCCGTGGAAGCGGCGGGGGTGACGGAAACGACGATGGCTCGCCTGAGCGAGTCGAGTCAGAAGATCGGCGAGGTCGTCAAGCTCATCCACACGATTGCGCAACAGACCAACCTGCTGGCCCTCAATGCAACGATCGAGGCAGCGCGCGCCGGAGAGGCGGGTCGCGGCTTTGCGGTCGTCGCCAACGAGGTCAAAGAACTGGCAAACGCGACCTCGAAGGCCACGGGTGAGATCAGCCAGCGGATCGATGCCATCCAGGGTGACGCCAAGCAAGCGCGTACGGCCATCGGCCGCATCGGTCACATCGTTCACCAGATCAGCGACCTGCAGACGACGATCGCCGCGTCGGTGGAAGAGCAGACATCAATGACCAAGGGTATTGCGCAAACGCTGTCCGAAGCCGCCGAGGGCACCAACGAAATCGTCGGCACGATTGCGCGCGTGACCCAGTGCGCGAGCGAGACTTCGATCGGCGCCCAGAGCTCCCTCGAATCGGCCGAGGCGCTGTCGAAGATGGCCGGCGACCTGAGCAAGCTCGTCGGCGCGTTCCGCTACTGAGCAGCTCGTCAGAACGGGGCGCGGCGCCGGCCGCCCCCGGTGCAGTCTGAGGCAGCCGTGCGGTCTCAGATCAGTTGGTCGCAATGATGCTCGACAGGATCTCGTCGAGGAACCCGACCCAGAACAGATCGCATGCGGTCGGTCCTCTGACCACGAACATCTCCCCTTGCTGGTCGAGCAGGCAGGTGAGATAGCTCTTGGTTGCGACGTCTCTGGCATCCTGCACGCCGAGCAGTGCGATCGGGCGGTGACTGGCGAAGAACTCGGCGGCGCTCTTGCCCTGGTTCATGATCATCGCGCCGAGATTGCGCTGGCCGAAAGCCTCGCGATCCGACCAGTCTGCATCCTTCAAGAAGTAGAGCGGCGCAGTCTGGTTCTTCTGGTCGATGAAGACCTCGGGCACATCGAACGGGATGAGCGGCAGGGGCACATGGATCACGCGCCCGGCGATCTGCTGCACGATGCCGAGACCCTTCTGCATTCGCTCGCGACCAAAGTCGTGGTCCTCTTGCGTGGCCGGGACCCAGTGCACGAACTTCTGCATGCCTTGGTAGTCCTCGCTCGCCGGTCGATCGCGCAAGTAGTAGTAGACCGCGAGGCTGTTGCGGCGGCGGTCCGGCGGACACGTGAGCGGGTGCGGGTGACCGTGCAGCGAGCGCGTGCCAGCATTGAAGAGCACGGCGCGGTTGGCGGCGGGCAAGAACCGGTGCACCGGCTGGCGCTTGTCGTCCCACAGTTCGAGATGGCCACCGTACTCCTCCTTCCAACCCGGGTTGAGGTAGACGATCAGGTTCAGATACTGATGCATCTGGTTGCCGAGCGGATGGCGGTTGACGTCGGTGTGCATCATCAATCGCCCACCTGGGCCAGTGCTGTGCATACCGCAGTGATTGTAGGACGCGTCAGGGATGATCCCTCTGGTGCCGCACAGCTTCTCGAGGAAGGACAAGAAGATGCCCGAGTTGAGCTGGCCCATGAAGTGACGCGTGAAGTCGCCAAACTTGGTCTCGTCACTGGTGCCGAGCTTGGCGATGTTCTTGTCGCGGGCCCACTGTGTGCGTCCTGGCCCGTGCAACTGCCAGTCGATGTCGTGTGGTCCAGGAAACTCGCGCACCAGCAGGTCGAACACATCCTGGGGCAGGAAGTCGTCGAACACGCAGTGTTGGAAGGGCTGCGCCGAACGGAACGACTCACCCTTTTGCTCGCACAAACGGGCGAGGGCGTCGCGGTCGAAGTAGAAGGCCGGGATCTGCTTCATGGTCGTGCTCCTCGGGAGCCGTGGGGATACCACAGCGAGGGCGTCGAGACCAAGGTCCCGCGGCAGACGCTGGCGCGCGGTCGCGCGCCAGCATCGCCAATCAGCGGATCACCAGCGTGACGGCGTTGGTCGTGACCAGCGGCAGCGAGGCGCCGCTCGCGGTGTCAAAGCACGCGACCTGGAGGGCGACAAAGCCACCGACGAGGCCCGGATCGTTAGGGATCGACAGGCTGTAGCGCACGTGACCAGCCGCCGTCGGGCCGCGCACATTGCTGGTGCCGGTGAACGCGAAGTACGAGTCGAACACGTCGGTGTTCTGCGTGCACCCGGGCGGCAGGATCGCCAGCGGTACGACCGGGAAGCCCGGGATCACGCCGAGCGCCATGAGCGCCGCTTGGCCTGGCAGGAAGCCCGAGGCCTCGATCGAAAACTGCGTGTTGGCGATCGTCGGCTCGTAGTTGGTGAAGGCCGTGGCATAGGCCCCGTTGGTGCCAAGGCACGGGCCGCCGTTGTTGCCAACCCCGAGGTCGTCCAGAAGGTTGCAGAACAGACGGACCTTGGGCGCCGTGTTCGTGACCGCCGTCCAGGTGACGCCGCTGCGCGTCGCCGTCAGCAGCGTGAGGCCGCCTGACTCAACCGGGATCTCGCTGAAGCCCGGATCGATCCACACGACCCAGATCTTGGTGTTCGGGTTGACGGCAATGCTCTGGTCGAGGTTTGCGCCCTGCCAACGAAGCGGCATCGTCTGGTCGATCTTCCAGGTGCCGCCGCCGAGCCGCGCGCCTGGCAGGTTGTTGACGTCGCTCCAGATCTCGACGGTCATATAGCGATCGCCGGACAGCGTCGAGTTGCCCGTGAACAGGCGCACGCTTTGGATCGTGTAGGTGTTGGTCGGGACCACTTGCCATGCGCGCGTGTTGGGACCGCCGAAGCCGAAGGCGGACAATGCGCCAGAAGTCGTCGAGGTGGTGTCGTTGAACGACTCGCAGGGCGGCGTCTGAGCCGACAGGCTCGAAGCCAGCAAGACGCTGAACAGAGCAATGCGGTGTAGGTAAGACATAGCGGCTGACTGGAACTTCAGAGGAACAGGTGGATGGGGACGATCGCCACTGTGCGCTGCCGTTTCGCGATTGGCAACGGCCGGCGGGATGCGGTCTCTGCCGCCGCACCTTTGTGCCGCCACGATCCCCGCTTTATGTAGCGATCATGCAACAACGTCGTCACCGCTGGCTTGGCACTCTCCTGGTCGTGGTTGCGACCGCGATGGTGTCGTGCAGCAAGCCTGGCCCCGCTCCTGTGACGGTGTTTGCCGCCGCGTCGCTCGCCGCGCCGTTCAGCGCCCTTGCGACCGCGTTTGAGACCAGTCCTGGTGGCTGCCAAGTGCGACTGCACACCGATGGCTCGCAGAACCTGGTGCTGCAGCTCCGCGAAGGTGCAAGTGCGGACGTGTTTGCCGTTGCCGACGAACGCACCATGCAGCGCGTCGTCGATCTCGGCCGGGTCTACGGTGCGCCGCGCGTGTTTGCGCGCAACAGCCTCGCCATCATGGTCGAGGTCGGCAACCAGCATCACATCCAAGGTCTCGCCGACCTTGCGCGCTCGGACCTGAAGGTTGCGCTGTGTGGTCCGACCGTTCCCGTCGGCAACTATGCGCGCAAGGCGCTCGAGACGGCCGGCGTCACAGTGCATTCCGTTTCGGACGAGACCAGTGTGAAGGCGCTCGTCGGCAAAGTGCAGCTTGGCGAAGTCGACGCTGTCATCGCCTACCAAACCGATGTCCGCACAGGTCTGGAGGCGATTGCGATCCCGCCCGAGCACAACGTGATCGCGAGCTATCCGATCGCGGTGCTCACGGCGCGAACCGTCGATGGCAACCACGATCGTGCGGCGGCAGAGGCCTTCGTCGCCTTCGTGCTCTCGCCAGCAGGGCGTGCGGTGCTGCAAGAACACGGCTTCGCGTTGCCATGACGACCTGGGCTTCGAGCTACTCTTGTGCGTCCGCCGGCATGGTCCGGCCGGAATGCGCATGACCGAGATCCGCCGCGACGACCTGCTCCGCCTGCTGGCTGCCATACCGGCGCCAGACGTCTACAACGAAGTCATCCTGCGGCCCGATGGCGACGTGCCGCTGGCGATGCTGCGGCCCGCCGGCCAACCGCCGCGCGCATTCGTGCTGCAGGACGGCGCTGCCGTCGAACTCTTGCCGGAGAACGATCCCGATCTCCCGGCCAGCAAGCTCTTCGGCAAGAAGTCGCGCATGCTGCGCGCGCTGCAACCGCTGCTGGGGCCGGTCGAAGAACCGAAGCTCGTGGCGTGGCGTCCGGGCAAGCGCGCCGTCGTGCGCGTGAAGCTCGGCGATGGCGCGCTGTTCGTGAAGTTCCTCGACCGGAAGACCTACCGGCGCGCGGCGGGGGTGTTCGAGGCGCTGCCGATGGCTGTGCCGCCGATGGAGTTCGCGCGCGCGACGCAGTTGCTGGGGGAGCTCTGTGCCTATGTGGCGCCAGCCGCGCCGGGCGTGTGCCTGCGGGAGATCCTCGCCAAGGGGGAGAGGCCGTCGTGGGCGCTGCTCGACGACGCGATCCGCGCCCTCGCAGCGACGCCGGTGCACGCGGGGATGCCGGTGGTGGACTTCGCGACGGCGAAAGACGCGGGCGTTCGCATGCTGCAGAAGGGCGCGGTGATGGTGCCGGAGCTAGCAGCGCGGGCGGAACGGCTGGCGGCGTTGGGTTCGCCTTCGAGTGTCAGACGGGGGTTCGTCCACGGGGACTTTCATGACCGACAGGTGTTCTTGACGCACGATCGTGTGCATCTGATCGACCTGGAGACGGTGGGGTCGGGCGACGCGAACTTCGATCTGATCAACATGGCGGAGCAGGTTCGACTGCGGTCGCTGCAGCAGAACGGGAGCGACGATGGCACGGGGGCGGCGTTGCTGGAGCGGTTCGGGGTGGAGGAGGATGTGCGGTGGCGGTGGGGCGTGTGTGTGCGGGCGCGGCTGTGCGGGGTGTATGCGTTGCGGCCGCGGTGGGCGGAGTTGGTGCGGCGGTTGTTGGGGGAAGTGGATGCGATGCTCGCGCGGGGGTGACGAGGGTGCCGACCGAGGTCTCGTTCGTGGTGGGCCCGCGTCAGGAGCTCAGCGGGGCGCGGCAGGCTGAGATGGCAATCTGCAAGTGCTCTGGCATTTGCACGGGGCCAACCAGTGTCACTTCCGCGGAAAGGTTATGACGAACTTAGCTGGCCCGGTCTCACACTCAAATGTCGCGTCGACCGTGCTTCGATCCCCGAGCATGGCCTTCACGTCGACTCGGCCCTTCGTGACCCAGCCTACGATCTTCTCGGGCTTAGCGCTTCGCAGGACATCGACCATATTGCCGCTGGTGACCTGTAAGGCAGCATGCGCAGGGATGGTGCCGTCCTCATACTGAACGCGAAACTCCGCTAGGACGAGGTCCGCGACGAGTTGCACCTCTGCAACGACCGACTTACCGGCCTCGACGGTCGCTCGCTGAGGCTTGAGGTCCTTCAGCGACCCCTTGGGAAGAAAAGGCCGCAGGACGTACTCGCCAGGAGCAATCGAACTTGCCGCATCCCCGCTGCTGATCACTGCCGCCGTATCCCCATCCGTGCGGTTGACGAAGATCTCTACACCGCGGATCTCTTCGCCGGAGGGACCGCGCACGTGAACCTCGAGGTAAGTGCCTTGTTCCGCCCGATCCACCAATACGTCTTGCACGGCGAGCGAATCCAGAGATTGGAGAGAGACTATTGCTTCGACGGGCTTGCCTGCGGCGCTGTCGAAGGACACAGGGATCTCGTGACTCCGCAGCCGATCGATCAAGGCGCGTGTACCGGCGAGCAGGATCCGGCACTCGGCCCCAAACCTTGCACGCGCCGAATCGCGGGCCTCCACCGCCTCCTCTGCGTGCAATGGAGCAAGAGCCGCGGGGTAGTGCTTGATGCTCAGAGATGGGGGACTGCTGGGATTGAAGCGAACCACTGCCAGAACGATCCCTGCCACCACGACTCTCGAAGCGACTCTGTCTGGACCCCGGATCTCGACCGTTCCGCCTGACCCCATCTCCGCGATAGATGGGTCTAAGAAGTCGTGACGGTAGATGCCCGGCTGCAGACGGAAGGTCAGGCGGTTTCCTGATCCTGCTGCCGGCCACACTCCCGCGTTGGTGGGCTCGTTGTTCTCGGTCTTGATGGACCTCGTCTCGGCGCGTTGCATCTCTAGTGCCACACCGAGCGCCGGTGACCCGTTCATGTCGACTAGCTCCACTTCGTAGTCGAAGGCTGGAGCCATCCGGCAATCGTAGGTACCCCCCGTCGCCACCATCGCCGTGACGTCCAATGGGAAGTACCCGGGGGCGTGGATGCAGAGGCGTTTGGGAGTGGTTCTCGGGCGCTCCGCAACCACGAGCGAGCCTTCTTGGAAATCGTGAAGTACGGAAGTGCGTTGAATGCCCTCCGTGGTCCATTCGCCGAGCGCGGCCCCTGGCACTGTGCTGTCCCCGGAATCCCGGATGGGACGTACAACGAGCCATTCTCCTGTTGCTGCAGGAGCGGTTCGTGCCTCGGCGGTCGCAGCGGTTGGTGTAACGATTGGCCGGTCTTGACCCACTGCAACGCGAGCTTCGACCTGCGAGTCGACCTCATGCACCGGCGCCGGAACGGAACCACTACGTGACAGCAGGGCTACGCCCAGCGCAATCACGGTTAGAAGACCGGCGACAACGTGCCTGGTGTGCTTCCGGGCTGATGGCCGCCCAGTGGAAATCATTGGATCTGGTAGCACTTGCATGGATCCGAGTTGTAGTCAAAGAAAAGAGAGTCCGTCTTGTCAAGGCACCAGCTA
>CAMBXM010000020.1 GCA_945871815.1 Singulisphaera sp. GP187 | reverse complement strand
CTACGCTGCGCCAGTGCTGACCCGATCTAGCCGCGCGGTGTCGATCTCCCTCCTGTGGGCGCTGTCGGCGCTGGCGCAGGAGCCTGCTTCGCCCGAGCCCGTGGCGGCTGTGCCCGACAGCCTCGACGGACGCTACGTCGAGATTGTGGACGTGAAGGTGCCCGACGGCATCGTCCTCGAGGTCGGCGGGATCGCCGAGCGCGACGGCGAGCTGTTCGTGTGCACCCGGCGCGGTGAGGTCTGGCGGGTGCAGGACCCGTATGCCGCGGCACCGAAGTT
Organism: Singulisphaera sp. GP187; assembly: GCA_945871815.1. Classification (GTDB taxonomy): domain Bacteria; phylum Planctomycetota; class UBA1135; order UBA1135; family UBA2386; genus SXPK01. Next base: position 35,394 of record CAMBXM010000020.1, on the reverse strand, counting down.
CCACTTGTGGGCCGAGGGTCTGCAGGAACCTCTGGGACTCCTCGACCACGACGGCTGGTTGTATTGCGCGCAGCGCGGCGAACTCTCGCGCCTGCGCGATCGCGACGGTGACGGGCGCATGGATGACCTCGAGACCGTCGCCAGTGGGTTTCCGTTGTCAGGCAACTACCACGAGTACTGCTTTGGCCCAGCCCTGCGGCCCGACGGTTCGATGTGGCTCACGACCAACAAGCCGTTCGGCGACGAACCGTTTGGGCGGGCGCCCTTCCGCGGCTTTGCGCTCGCGGTGCAGAAGGATGGCACCTGGACCGCCGAATGCGCGGGGTTGCGGTCGCCAGCCGGTGTCGGCACGTCGCCAGAAGGCGAGGTGTTCTACACCGACAACCAGGGCGAATGGTGCGCGTCGAGCAAGTTCGCGGTGCTCGAACGCGGCGACTTTCACGGTCATCCGTGGGGCATCGATTCTTGCACCGACCCACGCAGCAAGGTCGAGCATCCCGGCGAGGTACCTAGCGGGCTGTCGATGCAGGAAGCCGCGCGCACGGTGAAGGGTTTCCGCCTGCCGGCCGTGTGGATCCCGTACGACGAACTCGGCCGTTCGCCGGCGGGGTTCGTGTGGGACGAGAAGGGCGAGTTCCCGCCGTATCGCGGCCAGGTCTTCTGCGGCGACCAATACAGCTCCGAGGTGTTCCGCATCTCGATCGAGCGCGTGCAAGGCCGCTGGCAGGGCGCCTGCTATCCGTTCCGGCGCGGGCTCGACTGCGGGGTGTTGCGACTCGCGTGGGCCAAGCAAGGCGGCCTGTGGTGCGGACTCACCAATCGTGGCTGGGGCTCGCTCGGCAAGCGCGAGCAAGGCCTGCAGCGACTGTCGTGGCGGGGCGAGACGCCCTTTGACCTCTTGGAAGTGAAGGCAACCGGCGATGGTTTTTCGCTCACCTTCACCGCTCCGGTCGATCCGGCGTCGGCGACCGCAGCGGCAATCGCCATCAAGAGCTTCACCTACGACCACCACGAGTCCTACGGCTGCCCGCCGCGCGACGTGCGCCCGCACACGGTGACCGACGTCGCCGTCGACTCGGATTCGCCATTCTTGGTGCGCGTGTCGGTTGCAGACCTGAGCGACTGCCGCGTGTATGCAGTGGATGCGAGTGCCGTGAAGGCTCTGGACGGCACGCCGCTCTGGCACGGCAAGGCCTGGTACACGCGCAACAGGGCACCCTGAACGACTGCGGCGAAGCCCGGAGCCACTTGCTGCCGATACCAGCGCCTGACGCATCACCATGACGGACCCGGTCACCATCCGCGCCTATCGAAAGGGCGACGAGCAGCAGTTGCTGGCGGGCTACAACGCCGTGTTCGAGAAGCAGCGGTCGCTCGAACATTGGAACTGGCAGTTCCGCGACAACCCGGTCGGCGCCGTGCACATCGCCGTTGCTGAGCACGAGACGGCAGGCATTGTTGGCAGCTACACCAGCATGCCCGTGCGCGTGCAGATGGACGGCGAAGAACTCGTGGCTGCCCAAGGCCTCGACATGTGGGTGCTCCCCGACTTCCGCCGCCACGGCGCGCGTCCGGGCCTGTTCGTGCACATCGGCTGGAAGATGTACGAGATCTTCGGCGGCACAGGTCCTGGCCAAGCGCGGTTCCACTACGGCTGGCCGATCCCCAACTGGCGCATCGGCCAGAAGTACCTCCGCTACGAGAACATTCGCGACTGGGACTTCCTGTTCCGCATCGTGCCGCCGGGTGGTTTGCCGAAGCGGCCGGTGTCGAACGAACTCGAAGTGCGTCGCGTGGCCCGCGTCGGCGCCGAGGTCGACGCGTTGTGGCAACGGCAGAAGAACGAAGTAGCCCTGTCGATCGTTCGCGACCAGCGCTACCTCAACTGGCGCTACGCCGACTCGAAGGCAGCAAAGTACGAACTGCTCGAGTGCCGCGAACGCAGCAGCGGTGCGCTGCGCGGGGTCGCGGTGTGGACGCAGAGCGACTTCCTGTTCCCGCGAGCCGGGCAACTGGTCGACTGGCTGTGCCCTGCCGACGACGACGACGCGATGCACGCGCTGGTCGCCGAGGCCGAGGCGCTGACCAACGAACGCGGCTGCCCGGTCCTGGCGACGCTGTTCCCGCAGATGAACCCGCGCTTCCTGAAGTTCCAGGCGCTGGGGTTCCAGGTCTACGGCACGACCTACTTCCTGGTCGTCATTCCGTTCGACAGCCACGGCACGCTGTTCTATCGCGAGCAGTGGTACCACACGTCGGGGGACAGCGACCTGCTGTGAGTGGCTGTGGGTGGTGCGGCTCGCGGGGCTGGTCCCTCACTGCGCGGCCGGCGCGGACCTCATGGCAAGTTGTGCGCGCGCTTCCCGGCGGCCTGTCCACAGCAAGAACGCAGTCAGGAGGAAGACGCCTGTTGCAAAGGTGCCGAGCAACACCGATCCGAACCGCGGCCAACTGTAGGTCATGAAGTTGGCGATCTGCTTCTGTCCGAACACGACCGGCATGAACGGTTCCATGCGCATCGGTGCCTTCGGGTCGAGGTTGTGGCCGAACTCCCACAGCATGAAGATGAATCGAGCCAGCGCGACCATCGTCACGTAGGCGGTGATCATCGACAGGTCGATCAGTGCACGGACGTTGCCGAGCGCCGCGCACCGCAGGGTGAGGAGCGCGATCGCTACCAAGCCGAACGGCATCCAATCGAGGTCGCGAAGCTCTTCGCGCGTGATGCGCGCCATGCCGATGTAGTGGTTCAGCGTGTTGATCTCGGCGAGGTCATGTCCGGCGTTGCCGGCCGTGAGTCGGGAGGCGTGGATGTCGAGCCAAAGTCCCTTCGGGTACTGCGGCGCCGTCATGCTGATGCGCCACAACGGGAACAAGAAGCTCGCCAGCAACGGCACGACCAGCAGCACGAGCAGGAGTCGTGAACGACCGCGAAGAGGCATGTCGAGATAGTCCGGAAATGACGACGCGCGGTGGTTCATGGCAGTACTCGAGGCGGCGCAACGCTCGCTCAGACGAGGTCGCGGTTGCGGAAACGCGATAGGGCATGGAGCCAAGCGGTGGCGCCGAGCAGTAGGGGCCAGCAAGTCCCGAGCAGGAACAGGCCCGTCGAGCCGATGCGGTTGGCGAGCCAGAACCCGACCGGCCCGAAGGTCGATAACTCAGGCTGTGCGGAAGCCAGAAGTGCGAGGCGTGCAGCTTGGACCGGGTTCGTTGCCGCCAGCGTGAAGACTGCAACGGGCGGCAGTCGCCACTGCAAGAGCAGGCCGACGAGTCCGAAGTCGAGGAACGCGACACTCGCGGCCCAGACCAGCACCGTGATCATCAGTGCCTTTGCTTGATTGCGAACGAATGTCGAGATCCAGAGGCCAGTGGCGACGAAGCAAGCGAGTAGCGATGTGCCGACGACCAGGGCGCGGAAAAGGAACTCCCACGGCACTCGCTGGTGGAAACAGGAGCTCCCGACGATCGCCATCAGGGGCATCGCCACGAGCAGCGGGACGACGAGCGCGAGCAATCGCACGAGACTCGTGCCGCAGAACCACCCGGTCCGAGACACCGGATTGCTGAGCATCAGTTCGAGCGACCCGTCGTCGCGCGCCGAGTTCACGACCTGCGCGGTCGCGACCAATGCGAGCAGCGGCAGCAGGAAGATCAGTGCGTGGCTCAGCGACATCAAGGCGCGGCCCATCCCGGTGAATCCGAGCACGGACGACTCTCGCAGTCCGACCAGGACGAACGCGGCGGCCAGCAGCGTGTGCACGAACAGGCAGGACAGCAGCCAGCGCGAGCGGCGCACCTCGGCGAAGTCGAGGCGCGCGACGATGGCGACCTGGGATCGGAGGCTCATCGTCGCACGCCTTCGTTCCGTGGGTGGAGACAGCGGTCGCGCGCAGTTGCGAGATCGATCGCGCCAGCCGTTGCGCGCGGCACGGCACCGAGGCCGAAGCCCATCGGCGTCGCTTCGACCGCGACGAAGGCGACCTCGGCAGCCGAGATCCAGCCGTCTCCGCGCAGCTGGTGGAACCAAGTCGCGTGGACTTCACGGGGTTCGTCTGCCGCGAACTGGAACAGGCAGCCGGGGTCGTCGAACATCGCCACGGTGCCGTCACGCAGCACCATCTGCGCAGCGAACGGCGGCTCGCCGAGGTGCATGCGGCAGTGAGCGCACGACGCCTTGTCCCACACGACTGGCACAGGACTGTCGGGCAGGGTGACGCTGGCGAATCCGGCGAACGCGAGCGCGGTCGCGAGGATTGCGGCAATGCAGGCGAACAGGACGCGGTGCAGTCGGTGGGGGTTCATCTCCGTGCTCCTGGGATGGTATTCGAGGTGTCGAAGCTCAACTCGCGACGGCGCGGACCTCGTTGCGTTCGAGGTCGCGGGCAAGCACGTCGACGACGTCGCTGCCGAGTTCGCGGAAGGCTGCGGCAACGAGGTCTGCGCGGGAGTCCTGCGCGATTGCGCACTGCCACCAGCCGGTGCTGCCGAGGACGAAGCCGCGGGCTGTGAGCCAAGTCACTGCGCGTTCCCCGTAGGCCCGCAGTTCGACCACGGACTCCGTGTGCTCGGCGAGGTACAGACAGGATGCGCCCTGCCAGATCATGCGTCCGTCGGACAAGACCACGACGCGATCGACGTGCTGGCGGATCTCGTCGAGACGGTGCGAGCACAGCAGCACGGTCGGGCACTGTGGTAACTCGTCGAGCACTCGGTAGAAGGCGGCGCGACTCTGTGGATCCATGCTTGCAGTCGGTTCGTCGAGGATCAGCAGGTCCGCATCGGTGGCGAGCGCCATTGCTGCCAGGACCTTCTGCCGCATGCCTCCGGACAACGCGCGGAACGGACGCCGTGCAATGCTCCTGAGGTCGAGTTCGAAGCGCTCGGCGACGGCGTCAATGCGCCTGGTCTCGATGCCCCGCAGGTCGGCGACGGCATGGACCAAGTCGTGGACCGTGGCCCAGAGTCGAGGTGCGATCTGCGGTACGTAGGCGATCCTGCGCGCCAGCTCGTTGCGATGCGCTGCTGGGTCGAGCGTATCAAGGCGGATCGAGCCGTTGCCGGTGAGCATTCCCATCAGCAGGCGAACGAGAGTCGACTTGCCGGAGCCATTGGGACCGACCAAGGCGGTGCGGCTGCCGCTGGCGAGGACGAGGTCGATCCCGACGAGAGCATCGACCTTGGCGAAGCGCTTGCCGACCCCGTGGAGTTCAACGCGCATGGTCAGGTTCCTGGTGCAGTGGCCGCGGGACGAAGCGCGGTTCCGGTTCGTAGAGAAGTGGCTGTTCGTCGCGCAACAGCAGGCGCGGAGCGAATAGCGGCAGCAGGTGGCCCATCAGGTCGACTGCATGCATCGCCGGGGCGCCGTGGAGGAGAGCGAGGTCGGGGTAGCGACCTTCCAGCTGGCTCGAGAGGCGGCGGTGCTCGAACGGCACGTCACCGACGCCGTCGTCGTTGAGGTCGTAGCCCTGATAGGTGTCGTAGTAGTTGCCTCTGAAGTCGCAGCCGAGAGCATCGCCGTCGCCACCGACCCCGATGAGAGCGCTGTTGTCGGCGAACAGGTTGGCGCGGAACTCGTTGCGGTTCGACTTCGCGTGCAGCAGCACGGCGGTGTCACAGAGGCGGAAGACGTTGTGGTGGAACCAGTCCCGGTGGGCGGGATCGAGGGGCGAGGTGTCGAGATAGACGCCGATCGTGTCCTGCACGAACCAGTTGTCCTCGACTCGTAGATTGCCTGACTCCTTGACGCCGAGGCCGATCCCGGCTGATCCAGCGGCGCGCGCGAGCAGGTTGCGTCGCATCAGCAGGTCGTGGCTGTACATCACGAACACCCCGACGACGTCGTCGACGAAGGCGTTGTCCTCGCAGATGTTGTCGTGGCTGAACATGAAGTGCGTTCCGTAACGGCAGCGTTCGATGGTGTTGCTGATCACGCGATTTCGCGACGAGTACCAGACGACCACGTCGCGATGGTCGCGTACCACGTTGCCGCGCACGGTCGAGTCGTCGGTCTCCCACAGGCGAATGCCGTCGCCGCGCATTCCCATGGCCTCGTCTCCAGTCCCGAGGATCACGTTGTCGCGCACGACGACCCGCTTCGATTGGTGCACCAGGACACCGAAGAGTGAGCGTTCGATGGTGATCTCGGCGACCTCGATGTCGCAGCCTGATACACGCACGGCGCTGTCCTGCAGGTCCAGGCGCGGGCCGCTGTTCCTGATGGTGAAGCCGGTGATCTTGCTGCCGTCGCCGCAGAGGTCGACCACGGTGCCGAGGCCGTTCCCGTCGATCACGGCCTCCACCGGTCCCTGCAGCGTGACCGCACCTTCGATGCGAACCGGGCCGCGGTGTACGCCGGGCAGCAGGGTGAGAACGTCGCCGTCCACGGCGGCGTCGATGCGGGGCTGCAGTGGATCGCCGGGCGCGATCGCGACACCGCCGATCGGCAGCGCGCGTGGCGCGACCGGCGGCGGTGTCGCGTCGACGCACGCAGCAGCGAGCAGCAACAGAGTGTGGACGGGACGGTGCATGGCGTGCCTCGTGGTGCGCTCGGGGGTCAGCGCGGTTCGACGAGCAGGTAGCCCGCCATCTCGAGGTGCAGCGCCGAGCAGAACTCGGTGCAGTAGAACGGGTAGACGCCGGCTCTCTTGGCCGTGAACACGACGTTGCTGTGCTTGCCAGGTTCGAGGCTCAGGTTGATGTTGTGCGAACCGATCGCGAGGCCGTGGGTCGCGTCGTGCGCCTGCTCGACGTTGGTCACGTGGAGGTGGACGACGTCGCCTTCCTTGACGCGCACGATGTCGGGTGTGAAGTGGCTGCGCACCGTGGTCATCCATACGTGCACCCCGTCGTCTTTACGTTCGATCCGCTCCTTGCCGGCGGTGACTGCGTCTTTGTCGACTCCCTCGTGGAACGGGTTCGTGCCGATCGGTGAGTACACTTCGATGGGCTTCAACTTGTCCGCCTTGATCATCTGCGCGTAGTGCGGCTCGCCGAGCGGGATAGGCATGTCATAGAGACGCGTCATCTTTTGGCCGCCGATGTCGACGAGTTGGAAGTTCTGTGGCAGCAGCGGGCCGACCGGTGCGAAGCGATCGAGCGCCCACTTGTTCATCGCGATCAGGTACTTGCCGTCAGGGCTGACCGTGTCGCCCTCGGCCGCGCACAAGTGACCGATGTTGAAATGCGTGTCGATCTTGTCGATGAGCTTGAGATCCTTCAGCGACCACTTCGCGACCACCGATTCGATGAAGACCGAGGTGTAGGCGTTGCCTTGACCATCGAATTGCGTGTGGAGCGGACCGAGTCCGATTTCGCACTGGCCGCGGATCGACTCCTTGAAGTCGAGAATCGGGATCCCGTAGGGGTCGCGGCCGATGAACTTCTTCTGCTCTGCGAGCGCGCGGATCTTCGCGATGCTGAAGACGGTGCAGTGCGTGTCGAGTTTGCCGCCGACGACGATGTCCTCGCCGTCCGGCGTGATGTCGACGCCATGGGGGCTCTTGGGCTCAGGCACCAGGTAGAGAAGACCCTCGTCGATCGCGGTCTGCATGCGGATGACGCGCATCTTCGCGATGGTCTCGGTCTTGCCCGCCTTGGCGACTTGCTCTGCCTTGCGCCAGTTGATGCAGTGCAAGTAGTCCATGTCGTTCTGCGTGGAGCCTGACTCGAGCGATGGCTTGCCCTCGAGAATCCCACCCCACGCGCGCTCGGTGTTGATCGAGTTGCAGAAGACCCAACCGTCGCTGCCCTTCTTGCCGGCATCGGCGAGGTCCTGCATGTAGGGCGGCAGTTCGATCGCGAACGACTGGTCCTCGACGATGCGGCCCTTCTCTTTGTCGAACTTCCAGAAGATCATCGCACCGCGGTACTCGGTGTCGAACTGCTCGAGCGGAGCGAACCGACCGCCGAGCGGCGCCGGGTACTGCGACGTCTCGATGACGTAGTCCGTGTCCGGGGTGACGAATGCGGCCCCGTGTTCCGATTGCAGCAACTCGCTGGCGACGATCTGCTTGGTCATGAAGTCGCGCAGGTCGATCACCGCCATGCGCGGATTGGCCTTGTCCCCGATGAACAGGTAGCGACCGTCGTAGTCGCCACCGCTCTCGCTGAGGGCCGGATGATGGGTGTCCGCCCAGGTGAGCGTGGTGCCGGCGCGGTCGCCGGCCTTCAGCACGTCGCCGCTCTCGTCGCCATATCCGTAGCCCTGCCAGGGCTCGGGTGTGAACACGGCGATGTACTTCAGGATGCGCATGCTCGGCACCCCGATCACGATGATGTTGCCGCCGTGGCCACCCGACGCGAAGGTGTAGTAGTCGTCGTGACGCCCGGTGGGCATGTAGGTCTGCACTGCGGCCTGGACGTCGGCCTCGGACAGGTTGCGTTCTGCGACGATCGAGCGCACGTCGCTGCCGAGTGCGGACGGCGCAGCGCTGCTCCCGGGATCGCCGCAGGAGGCAGCAACTGCGACGGTCGCGACGCAGAGCCAAGGCAGGGAACGAGAACGAGTGGTCATGGGGCGGGTCTCCGGTTCAGGGTGGTGGAAGCGCCTAGCGCGCCGCGAATCCGCGGACGATCGCAACCAGGTGCTGCAGTAATTCGGTCTTGCCCTTCAGCTGCGGTTGCGCAGGCATCTGCGCGCTCTTGCCGACGGCGCCGCCGCCGAAGAGCACGGTCTTTTGGATCTGTTCATCCGTGACGGACGCTTGCCATGCAGGGTCGGAGAAGCTGCGTGGGCGCGGGTCGCACGCGGCAGCGCCGGGGCCGTCGCCGTGACCGGTGGTTCCGTGGCAGGTCACACAGAGAGACTGGAAGGCCTCGTTGGCCTCCTTGCGCGCGGCCGGGATCCCGAACTGGCGTCCGGAACGTGAGCTTTCGCTGCTTTTGCCGCAGGAAGTGGCGAGCGCAGTCAAAGCAAGGAGCACGAGCGTGGTCGTGGAGAACAGGGTGCGGTTCGTAGGGATCATGGTGTGTTCGGACGGTCTTGGACCGTGGGGGCGGGTGGTCAGCGCGCGAGCACGCGCGGGAACAGCACGTGGTTCTCGAGGTGGATGTGTTGCATCACGTCCCGCTCCAGTTGTTCGAGCCCCAGATAGAGGGCGCGCCATGTCGCGCAGGCCGAAGGCGGCGGCACGTAGTCGTGAGCAAGTCGGCGAAGGGCCTCGAGGTTCGCGCCGTGATCCTGGTGCTCGTGCTCCATGACTTGGATCGGGCCGGATGCGTGGCCGCCGTGGCCTGCCCGGAGCATCGGGAACAGGACCTGCTCTTCCTTCTGCATGTGCCGTTCGAGTTCGTCGGCGCAGAACTCGAGATGAGCGGCGAGGCCGTTCGGGCGGTCGGCGCGGTCTGCATGCACGGCCTCGACCTTCCTCGCCATGGCGATGAGCCGCGGCAGTTCTGTCCGGTGCGCGTCGTGGTAGTGGCTGAGCAGATGGTCGATCAGCTCGCCCACCGGGCGCTCGTCCCACCGGATGCCATCCTCGGTGGGATTTAGCTCGCGGTGCAGTTCTGCGAGGAGTGCTTCGGGAGCCAGGTTTCGGGTCGCGCAGGCCTGCCGCAGCGTCTGGTGCCCTCGGCAGCAAAAGTCGAGGCCGTGGCGTTGGAACACGCGCGCTGCGCCGGCGAACCTCGTGGCGATTGCCGCCAAGGTCTCCTGCGGCTCGATCGGAATGGCGGGTTCGTTCATGCCCTGCAGTAGCACGGGCCGTGCCGCTTGTTTGGTCCTATGAAAGAAGGACTTGGGAGCGTCCGTTGTCGAGTCGACAACAGCATTGCGCTGCGAATCCGACAACACGTTGTGACCATGGCAACACGAAGCGAGTTCGAACTGCTCCTGCGGATTGCCCAGGACATCACCTCCGCTTTGCCCAAGCAGAGTCAGGAACAGCGACTGGTCGAAGCCGTGCACGCAGCGATCCCGCAGAGCGACGCGGTAGCGCTACTGCGCCTTCATGGCGACGAACTCGTCCCCATCGCGGTTCATGGACTCGGTCCGGAACTGCTCGGTCAGCGCTTCCGCCGTGCTGAGCATCCGCGGCTCGACGCGATCTGCGGCAGTGAGGGGCCCCTGCGCTTTCCGGCCGATTGCACGCTGCCGGATCCGTTCGATGGCTTCGTGACCGGACCTAGCTCACTCACGGGCACGGTGCACAGCTGCCTTGGTTGTCCCTTGCGCATCGAGGGGCGTCTTGTCGGTGTGCTGACGCTCGATGCGATCGAACCTCGCGCGCTCGATCGCTTGGACTCCGTCTTCGTCGATGTGATTGCTGCCTGGACCGCAGCAGCACTGCGCACCGGCGATCTCCTGGCGGCGCTGGAGCGGCAGTCGCAGATCAAAGGGCAGATCGCGCGGGAACTCGTCCGCGATGCGTTGGTGCAGCAGGGCGGGCTCCTGGTCGGACCGAGTGAGGCGATGATCCGCCTTCGCAGTGAGATCGACCAGGTCGCGAGCGCTGACTTCCCCGTGCTCGTGACCGGTGAGACCGGGACCGGAAAGGAACTGGTCGTGCGCACGCTACACGCGCAATCGCAGCGCAAAGACCAACCGTTGATCCAGGTCAACTGCGCGGCGTTGCCTGAGTCGGTTGCCGAAAGCGAGTTGTTCGGGCACACGAAGGGCGCGTTCACGGGCGCGACCTCTGTTCGGCTCGGCAAGTTCCAGGCGGCGGATGGTGCGAGCCTGTTCCTCGACGAGATCGGGGAGCTGCCCCTGCATCTACAGCCCAAGCTGCTGCGTGTGCTCCAGACCGGCGAAGTGCAGAGCATCGGCAGTGACTCGCTGCGTCGGGTCGACGTTCGCGTGTTTGCTGCAACCAACCGCGATCTCGAGGCCGAAGTGCGAGCCGGGCGCTTCCGGGCTGACCTGCTCTACCGGCTCGACGTCTGTCGACTGCGGTTGCCGCCGTTACGCGCGCGGCTCGACGATGTCCTGCCGCTCGCCGGGCACGCCTGCGACCGCATCCGCCGTCAGCTCGGCACCGGACGCGTGCGCTTGCGCGCGTGCGCTCAGAGCCGGCTGCTGGCATACGAATGGCCTGGCAACGTGCGCGAATTGGAGAACGTCTTGGCGCGCGCCGTGCTGCGGGCATCTGCGCGACGTGAGCCAGGAGGCCAAGTCGAGATCAGCGCCGAAGACCTCGGGATCGAGCCGAGCCGGACGGAACCAATGCCCCACGAGGCGAAGTTCGCGGCAGTGCGGACGGCCGCGGTGCCGGTGCCGCTGCGCACCAGCGTGCTCGACTACGAGCGGACACTGGTCCAGAGCGCGCTGTGCGAGTGCGATGGCAATTGGGCGCAAGCGGCAGCTCGACTCGGCATGCACCGCAGCAACTTGCACCACTTGGCGAAGCGACTCGGCCTGCGCTGACCCGCAGCGCGCCCCTTCCCGTTTTTCGGCGCGACCTCGGCGCCACGGCATGGTGAACTGCCGGGCCTCTCTTCCTCTTGCCCTCAGAGGTCCCATGAGTCACGGTCGGTTGTTCCTCGCCAGTTGCCTCTCCCTCGCAACCTGCGGCGTCCTGTTCGGTATCCGCAGCAGCTGTGTCGACGCCCTGGTGGCCCATTTCCAGAGCAACCACGCGGTGGTGGGCGATGTGCTCAGCATGGGCTTCTACGGGATGGGAATGATCATCCTGGTGTCCTCGCCACTGTGTGACTTCCTCGGCATGCGTCGCCTGTTGTGGTTGGCGTTCTTGATGCACGTGGCGGGCATCGTCGGGTTCCTGTTCGCGCCGGGTAGCGCCACCGACGCGACGTTGTTCTGGGCCAAGGCGGCGATGTTCTGCGTCGGGCTCGCGCATGGCCTCGTCGAAGGCGTCATCAACCCGTTGATCGCTACGGTCTATTCCGACAACAAGACCGGCAAGCTCAACATCCTGCATGCGTGGTGGCCGGGCGGCATCGTGATCGGCGGCCTGTTCGCCTACTTCGCGGCGCAGCAAGGGCTCAGTTGGCAGTTGCAGTGGAGTGCGGGCCTCGTGCCGGCAGTGCTCTACGGGGTGGCGATGGCGGGCGTCGAGTTCCCGAAGACCGAGCGCGTGGCGTCCGGCGTGTCGGCCAGCGCCATGGTCACGGCGACGCTCCATCCGCTGTTCCTCGTGTTCGTGGCACTGATGGCGGTCACGGGTGCGACCGAACTCGGAACCGGGCAATGGCTCGACTCGGTGCTGAAGCAGACCGCCAAGTTCAGCGGCATCCTGCTCTTGGTCTACGGCTCGGTGTTGATGTTCGTCATGCGGTTCTTCGCCGGGCCGATCGCGCACAAGATCTCGTCGATTGGTCTGCTGACCGTGTCGGCGGCGATCGCGACCGTCGGGCTCTACCTGCTGTCGATCACCGATTCGCCGGCACTCGGCTTCGCGGCGGCGACCGTGTTCTACGTCGGCGTCTGCTACTTCTGGCCGACCATGCTCGCGGTCGTCTCCGAACGCTTCCCACGAACTGGCGCGCTGGGCATGGGCCTGATGGGCGCCGCCGGCATCAATGGCTCGGCCTACTTCATCGGTTGGATGGGTGGCGTCTATGAGCGCGAGGGCGCTGAACGAGCCTTCGGGACCGTGACCTTGCTGCCGCTGGGTTGCTTCGCGGTCTTCGCGCTGATTTGGCTGTGGATGCGCGCGCGCGGCGGCCACGGGGCGAACGGAGTCGGCGCCGCTCGTTGAGCGGCGTCTTCTGCAGTTGGCCGCCACCGGTAGCAGTCGGCCTCGGTGCTCGTCACGCCGGGGGTGGCTTCCGGGTTCGTGCTCCCTGACGCCAACTGTGCGTGCCGCGCGCGTCGCGGTCGCGGCGTCGTTGGCTCACAGCCGGAGGGCGCCCATCCAGGCCCTGTCTTTGCGGCGCCGCGCGCACGACGCCGCGCAGTTGTCGACCGCGCACGCGAACTTCGGCCTCACCCCATTAGCGGTTGCTGCCCGGGTGCTCGCAGCTCTTGCCGCCGCTGCACCAGCGGCCGCGGCATTTGTGACGCAGTTGGCGGCGCCAACGGTTGCCGAGCGGCACGCTCCTGCCGGCGGCCTTCGGCTCGAACTTCGCTTGTTCCTGTTTGCGCGCAGAGTCGGCCGCGTGCATCGCGGCCAGCACGGATGCCGGCGGTCGGCGCAGGATCACCACGTCGCGCGCGCGGACAGCGATCACGCGATTCTCATCGCCGATGCCGAGGTTCGTGTCCTCGAGTTGCCCGAACGGACCGACGATGGCTTCGGCGATGTCATAGAGCCAGACCATGCCGAGCAACTTGCGGTGGTCGTCGAGGACCAGCAAGCGCTGTGTGCGATGTTCGCGCATGAGGCTCAGCGCCTGCTCTGCCGACGCATCGAGTAGTACGGTGGCGACGTCGCGCTGCATCACGTCGCGGACCGACGTGGTCGCGGGGTCGAGCCCCTTGCCCACGACTTCGAGAGCGAAGTCGCGCGCCGTGACGAGGCCGAGCAGTCGACCGTGGTCGTCAAGCACCGGGGCGCAGTCGATGCCGGCCTGGTGCATGCGCGCAGCAATCGTGGCGACCGGATCGTCGAGTTGTGCCGTGGTGGCGATGAGGCGCAGGTGGCGAGCGACAGTCATGGGGATGTGTCCGCTGGGGTCGGAGAGTCCACGGTGTAGTCCGACCCGACCGAGCCGCCTCCTAGCTGGGGTGCTTAGTTGCGCGGGATCTGTGGCCACATCCTGGCCACGCGGGTGCGGCGGCCGCCCGGGTCGTCGATGCGGCGTGGCGAACTGCGAGCGAGACATCCGTGTCTGCCGGTTCCTATAGTCGCAGCGATGTCGTTGCGGCCAGCGCCCGTCTTGCTGTTCTTGTGGTCGCTGGTGCTCGCGTTCGCGTGGTTCTGGCCAGCGCTGGTGCACGGGTTTCGCAGCGACGACTTCTTCGCCAGCTACTATTGGGACGCGGATCGTGGTGCCAACTGGAGCCGCGCGTTCGGCGAGTTCGTACGACCGTGGTTCGGGGTGCGCGACCTGTATCGGCCCATCGTCAGCCTGTCGTTGGCCGCCAACTTCGAACTCGGTTCGAGTGCTCTCGGGTTCCACGTGGTCAACACCCTGCTCCTCGCGATCACGGCGTTCGCGGCGGCGATGGTCGCGATGCGATTGGTGCCCCTTCGGCGCGGCTTCGCGGCCGCAATTGCGGCAGCCGTTGTGGTGGTGCATCCAGCGAGCGTCGAGACCACAGCTTGGATCTCGGCCCGGACAGCCGGGCTCGAGGTCTGCTTTGCCACACTCGCGGCGTGGGCTTTTGTGCGCCGGATGCAAGGAGCCGGCACGATGCTGCCGGTGTTGCTTGCGGGCGCTTGTGCCCTGCTGAGCAAGGAAGGTGCAGTGATGCTGCCGCTGCTTCTGGTTGCGCTCGACGTCGCAGAATCGCCACGGCGGCCGTGGCGCGAACGGTGGCGCCTGCATGCCGCCGTGATCGGCATGGTCGTCGTTTACTTCGTTTGGCGGCGTTGGTTGCTCGGTGTGGTTGGCACTGCCGAGGCAGGGCACTCGATGCTCGATCGGGTTGCGGTGACGGCGGTGCGCGCCGTCACTTGGGTGGCGCCGTCCGATCCTGACCAACATGTGCACTGGCTCTCGGTGCTCAGTCTGCTCGTCTTGCTGGCGGCCGCGGCCATGTCGACGCGTGCTCGCTCGGCATGGCTGCTCGCGTGCGGTGCGGCCTTGCTGTTGCCGTCGAGCCAGCTGCGCGAAGCGATCGGCCTGATGTCTGGGCGGCTCGTGTTCTCCAGCGTGCCGCTGCTCAGCGTGGTCGTGGCGTGCTGTGCGGCGGATGCCGTCGGACGCAGACCTGCGAAGTGGATCGCATGGCTCGCGCTCGGAGCGCTGCTCGGATCCCTCGGGGTTGCTGGGCGCGCGTGGCTGCAGCGCTACGGTGAGGAGGACGCACTGCTCAGCGACGTGCGTCGTGAGCTTGCAATTGCCGCGGCTGGCGGCGAGCCCGGGCGCCCGATCGGATGTTCGATGCTGCCAGGGCTGCCGTTGCTGCAGACCCATGTGTGGGGCTTGCTCGGTGTTCGACCGTTCGCCGAGCGCGACCTTGGGCTCGCGACGCTCGCGGGAATGCTGCAACTGGATCCCGACTGCCCTGGCCTGTTCGGCGATGCCGCGATTGCTCATGCACTTGCCGAGCTGGGCGGCGGCGTGGTGACGTGGAACCCGGACGCTCGCACGTTCGTGCCCGTGCGACGGCCCGAGCGGTTGCGCGTCGAACTCGTGCACGACGCCATCGACGCAGGCGTGTTTGCTGCGCCCGCCGTCTTGCCCGCGACTGCCTTTGCGGCCATCGAAGTAACTGCGGTGGCTCCCGTAGGCAGCATCCGGTTGCGATTGCGCGATGATGTGGAAGGCGCGTGGGCCTTTGGCGCGATCGAGCAGACCTTGGCGCCACCGCAGCGGACCGCGACGTTCGATGTGACCCACGCTCTCGCGGTGCAGTTGTTCGCGGCGAACGGCGCGCCGTTCCGCGGTTTCGTCATCGAGTGCGACGGCGCGCCTGCGCCCGCTGGGACGGTCGTCGTGGCGCATGCGACGTTGCCGACCGAGCCCTTGCGCGCGCCGTTTGTCGGCCGCGAGGTCGCAGTGGCAGAACTGGTCAAGGCACTGCAGCCACCACGGCAAGACCTGCCGTTGCGGCTCTACCTGATGACACCACTGCGCACGATGGGACTCGACGCAGTGGTCGGCAGCGCATTCAGGGTGCCCTCGGTCGAACAGGACCGGCTGCGGCTGTCGGCGGCCATGGTCGATGGTTGCGCTGCGCACTGGTACTGGCAGACCCCGCCTGGCTACTCAGGTAGTCCGTGGCGCAGTGGCCTCGACTGGTGCCGTCTGCGCTGATGGCGTCCAAGCGGACGGGTTGCAATCCGATGCTCGGATCACCCGCGCAAGGAACGCACCGCCTGCATCAGCCCGTCCACGGACGGCTCCTTGTGTCGCACCTTGCCGCGCGCTTGCCCGACCGCTTGTTCGTGCGAATCGAGTCGGCGCCAGTCTTGCCACGTGACGTAGTCGACCTTGCGTTGTTGCAGCACCGCGGCGAGGTCTTGGCCGGAGGCAGGGAGCGTGCGATCCTGGCGGAGGTCTTGCAGCATGCACAGAACGGTGGCCTTGCTGTCTGGGCTGTTGGTGCCGACGAGGCCGGTCGGACCGCGTTTGGCCCAACCGACGACGTAGTGCCCGATGCGCGCCTCACCAGAAGCGGCCGACAAGACCCGGCCGTCGACGTTGGCGACGATGCCCTTGTTGTCGTCGAAGGCGAGGCCTTGCAGTGGCACGCCGCGATAGCCGATCGCCTTGAATACGAGCTCGACTTCGATCGTGCTGTAGCGATCGATGGCGCGCGGACGCGGCGTGCCGTCGCGATCTGGTTCGAGCACGGCGTGTTGCACGCGCACTGCGCGGACGCGGCCGTCGTGTCCTTCGAATGCGACCGGCGCGACGAGGAAGCGGCAGTGGAGTTGCTTCAGTTTGCCCGTCGTGCCGTGCGCCGCGCGTTCGGCCAGGAACTTGACGTTGCGCTGCGCACTTCGGGCCTGCGACTCGAGCCAATTGCGGCTGTAGTCGTCCAGCGCTGCGTCCTGCTCTGCGACTGCGACATCGACATCGTCGAGTTCGGCGATCTCTTCGATCTCCTTTGGCGAGAACGCGGCCTGCGCGGGTCCGCGTCGGCCGAGCAGCACCAGTTCGCGAACTGTGCTCTGCCGCAAGGCTGCAATCGCGTGGTCGGCAATGTCGGTCGTCGCCAGTGCTGTCACCGGTGCCAGCAGGATGCGCGAGCAGTCCATCGCAACGTTGCCGTTGCCGACGATGGCGACGCGGCGGGCGGTCTCGAGGTTGAAGGCGCGGTCGCGGTAGTCCGGGTGGCCGTTGTACCAACCGACGAACTCGGTAGCCGAGTGCACGCCAGCAAGTTCTTCGCCAGGGATCGACAGGCGATTGTCGCTCTCGCAACCGATCGCCCACACGATCATGTGGTAGCTGCGTTCGAGGTCGGCGATCGCGAGGTCGCGGCCGATTCGGACATTGCCGAAGAAGCGGAAACGCGGATCCTCCGCCGTCTTTTCGTAGACCTTGCTGACGGACTTGATCTTCTGGTGGTCGGGGGCAACGCCGCCGCGCACGAGGCCAAAGGGCGTTGGCAGTCGATCGAACACGTCGATCCTCACGTCCAGGCCCTCGGCTTTGAGGAGGGCCTCTGCGGCGTAGAACGCCGACGGACCGGAGCCGACCGTGCAGACGCGAAGTGGAGCCTCACTGGTGCCGGGGCGCTGACTCATGCTGGCGGAGGATACCGCGTGCCCGGCGAGCGACCACGACGCGTCACGCCGTCCGGGGCGATTCGTCGGCAGGCCGCAGCCAGGGGCGCGCTGTCGAGGTCGCGAAGGCCGCGGCTTCTGGGCGTTGCGCCGCGCGTCCCGAGCGCTGATCGCGCAGTGACGGGCCAACCGGTAGTGGCGCGAGCATCGCAGCCAACGCGTGCCTCTGCCGGCCGAGGCCCTCGGCGATCCAGTGTCAGCCCATCGTTGCGCCGCACGCACGACTTCGTCATGGTGCCTGCCGTGACGCGCTTTCTGCTTCTGGACACCGACGAGCAACTCGCGGACTTTGGCGCCGCGTTTCCGACCGCCGTCGCCGACGCCCGCGGACGTGGGTTCGGGACCAAGGACCACGCGGCTAGGCTCGTGCTACCGTTCTTGCTGCGGCCGCCGCATGCGCACGAGCCCATCGAGACCTACCGTTCGCGCCTGTCGCTGCAGTTTCGCAGCTACTGCATCGTGCTCCTGCAGGCCGGCGCGATGGCAATGGGATGGTGGGACGAAGGGCTCTTGGTGCGGCACAAGGCGCAGAAGCGCTACGTGGTCCGCGGCAACGGCAGGGCCCAAACGACGCACCTTCGCACCCGCGGCAAGTCGCGCTACGGTTCGCGGTTGCGGTTGCAGAACTGGCTGCTGCTACTCGCCGACGTGAACGGCCGACTGGTCGAGTGGCAGGAGGAACTCGGGGAGCCAGAACAGGTGTTCCTCGCCGCGGGGCCGCGTGCGACTGCCGCACTGTGGGCGCAGGACCCGCCGCCGCCGTTTCGGCGCGAGGACGCGCGTCTACGGCGCATTCCGGCGCACGTTCACGTGCCCGACCACGAGGAGTTACTTCGGGTCCAACGCTGGCTCACGACGGGTCAGCTTGCGTTGCCGGCGCTGCCAGGCTGAAGCAGACCGGCGCTGCCAGCGGGAGGAGACCGGCGCTGCCAGCGGGGGGAGACCGGCGCTGCCAGCGGGGGGAGACCGGCGCTGCCAGCGGGGGCCGCGCGGATCACTTCACGCGCTTGATGATGTGCCAGCCATACGGGGAGGCAGTGGCGTCCCAGGGTGCCACGCCAATCTCGCCAACCTTCAGTCGGAAGCCGACGTCCCCGAAGCCCTTCACCATGCTGGCGCGCCCTTGCTTGGTCATCGGGTACTCACCGCCGCCGGCGTCATTGCTATGTGCCTTCATGAGCGCCGCGAAGTCCTCGCCACTGAGCGCGCGGGCCCAGACCTTCGCCGCCAGGACCTTGGCCTCGTCCTTGGTGCGCGTCACGCCGCTGATGCGCGGCGCTCCCTGAAATGCGATCAGCACGTGCTGCACGGTGATGTTGGTGTCAGCCAGCTCGGGCTGCTGCATCAACGCCGCGATATCGCTGTCCATGTCGCGTTTGCCGTCGGTGTTCCCGAGCGGGTCCGGGTTGACGCGAGCGCTGGCGCTGCCGCCGTCCGGCTCGGCGCCGCCGGCTACCTTGCCGCCCTTCGATGGCTCGGCACCCTCGTTGGAGCCACCCATGGCCTTGCCCTTGGCTCTAGCGATTGTCGACGGGGCTGCGGGGGTGCTCGAGAGGTCGAGTTCGCGGATCCAGAGGTTGCGGAAGCGGACCGGGTTGCCGTGATCCTGAAGGCGGATCGGGCCTTTGGATTCGTGGGCCTTGTAGCTCGGCAGCGAACGGTGTGCGGTGGCTCCCCACAACGGGCGGTCGAGATGAGCCAATACGCCGTTGTGGAACAGCGTCACCCGCGCGGGTGTGAGGAGGCCACCTTCGGGGCCGAACGTCGGCGCGCGAAAGACGATGTCGTAGGTCTGCCACTCACCAGGCTTGCGGCAGGCGTTGACCAGTGGCGGTTGCTGGCCGTAAAGCGAGCCGGCCTGGCCGTCGGCGTAGGTGACGTTGCCGTAGGAGTCGAGGATCTGGACTTCGTAGCGCTCGAAGAAGAACACGCCACTGTTGCCGCGGCCTTGCGACTCGCCCTGAACTTCGACGGGAGACGCCCATTCGACGTGCAGTTGGCAGTCGCCGAACTCGCGGACGGTGCGGAGGTCTCCCGTGCCGTTGATGGTCATGCAGCCGTCGGCAACGCTCCATTTGGCGTCGCCGTCGTTGCTCTTCCAATGCTGCAAGTCCGTGCCGTCGAACAGCACGAGTGCGTCCTTGGGCGCTGGCACGGGCCCGCTTGCTGGGCCGGGCTCGGCGACCGCAGGATGCGGACGCGCGGAGTCGTGCACGCGCCACTTGCCATCGGGCAACATCGGCGTGTCGGTGTAGCCTGGGGACTGCGCTGCCTTCGAATCCTGGGCGAGCGCCGTGGCGGTGAAGAGGGACGTGAGTACGACGGCGGAGAGCAGCGTTCGACGCATTCGCGACAGGCTACTAGAAGAGGTTTCTCAATGCGCCAGCGGCTGCGGTTGGCCCCGACTACCGCGGCGTGCGGCGCCGATTCGCCGCGGCAGCTCGAGATCCCGCGGCGAGTCTGCTCCGTCCCCCGCGGCCACCACGGCTCGGCCATGCACGCAGGCCAGCTGAGCGGCAGGCTTACGCCTCGGGCGGACTGCCAACGCGGGAGCCGGCGTCGCTTCGGTCGGCCTCTCCACCGTCGGTATGAAAGCGGGTTCGCGCCCGCCGCGAGATGACGGCGAGGTAGCGGCGAAAGTCGCGCGGCTCCATCCCGCAGGTGCGCGCTGCTTCGCGCGTGGTCCGGCACGAGAGGGCCGCGTCGAGCGCTTCACGCTGGCGCGGGGTCAGCGTCGATCGCAATGCGCAGCGGAGCCGTTCGCCAGTGAAACGACGTCGGCGGGGGCCAGGATCGGCGACCTCTTCCTCGGACAGGAGCGGCAGCGTGCGAGACCAGCCGCCGCGCAGGATTTGGCAAGCGATGCGGCGGGCGACGGTGCGGATCCAGGCCTCGGGCCGCTCCGGGATCCGCCCGGCAATGACGGCCAGCTGGAATCGGTGCATCGCCAGTTCGCCGGCTTCCTCCGCGACCAGTCGGTTGTTGGCGACGCCGCGGGCGGCGCGGCAAGCGAGCCGGAGTACGGCGAGGGGATCGTGGGTGAGGTCCTGAAGGTGCATGGGTAGGTCCGTGGCGAGGAGGTGAGGATTCGGCATGAAAAATGACGATACGTCAAGTTTGGTGACGTGGAACTTTGCCGCGAGTGCAGAAAACTGGCGGGGGCTGGCGGTGCCGCCTTCGCCAAAGAACTTTCCCCACCCTGGGCAACCTGGCGCCCACTGCTCTCTAGAATGCGCCACTCATGGTCGAGCCTGAGTCCAATCCCTCGCGGCCGCTGGCAAGAATCTTGTCCACCCGGCTGCGCGAGCTGCGCGCGCGGCAAGGACTGACCCAGGAACAGGTCGCGCAAGCGCTGCAGGTGCACGAGTCGGCCGTATCGCGGTGGGAGAACGGCTCCCGATTTCCGACGGGCGAGGACCTTCTCGGTCTCAGTCAGTTGTTCCGCGTGAGCATCGACACGCTGTTTGGCAAGTCTGAGCAGTGTGCGCCCGCAGGCGCCGTGCTGCTGGACCAAGCGCTGCTCGATCGACTCGAACGGGCTGCCGATACGGCCGAGTTTGATCGTGCCATCGCCGAGAACCACGGCCAGGCGCTCTGGCTACCGGTGCCCGAAGGTTCCGTGCTGCTGCCGATCGCCGAGGCGATGCGGCGCGCCCACCACGTCGCCGACCGGCACCGGGACAGCAAGTTCGTCGATCGCCTGTTCCGACCGCGCCGCTGACCACCGTGGCGAGCTGGGCTCGCTGCATCTGGGGCTTCCTGGTTCGGGCTGCCCGAGCGAGAATCGCCACGCCTCGCGCCTCGCCCCATGCACCCACCTTCGCTCCTCTGCGCCCTTTCGCTGATCGGCGCCATCGCCGCGCAGGCACCGCAACTCACTCCCGAAGTCCTGGGGCGACCGACCGTAGGGTGCGTCGCTGCTGTGGGCTCGTCGTCGCAAGCGCGCCTCTTTGGTGGGCAGGCGTGGGTTGGCGGCGTCGTGCCATTCACGCTGCATCCCACGGTGTCGCCGGCGATGGCGGTGAGCCTGCAGTCGGCGATGCTGGAGATCACCACGCGTACCCGCGTCCGCTTCGTGCTGCGCACGACCGAGCCCGACTACGTGCTGGTCCGCGACGCCACGATCAACTCGTCGCCAATCGGCAGGCAAGGCGGCCTGCAGGTGCTCTACCTCGCGAACTGGAACGCGACCTTCGAGGTGGTCCACGCGCTGATGCACGTGCTCGGCTTCTGGCATGAACATCAGCGCCCCGATCGCGACACGTTTGTGCAGATTCAGGCGGCGAACGTCGATCCTGCGCGCGCGGTCGAGTTCGCGGTGGTGCCCTTGGGCTCGACCTACAACCTGCCCTACGACTTCGGTTCGGTGATGCACTTTGGTGCGACCGAGGCTTCGAGCAACGGCTCGCCGACGATGATCGTCTTGCCGCCCAATCAGTCGCAGCAGGCGTCGATCGGGCAACGGCTGCAGCTGAGTCCAGGTGACGTCGAGGTGTTGCGTCGGACCTATGGATCGCTGGTGCCGCCGCTGATTGTTTCTGCGACCCCGAGTTCTGTCACGAGCTATCGAGCGTCGGCGATCACGCTGACCGGCGAGCGCTTCGATGAGGCTTCGCGCGTGCTGTTCCGCGGCGCGGCCGCAAGCTACCAAGTGCTGTCGCCAACACAGCTGCGGGTGACGTTGCCGCTGCTGCCAGCAATCGGTCCGGCACCGATCTCGGTCGAGAGCGGCGCGGGCCTCAGTCAACCGGTTGTCGTTCAGGTGACCGGTCTCGATCCGCCCCAACTCGAAGGACCGCCGGTCCTCAACTCACAGTTCTCGATCCCGTTCCGTGTCTACTCGAGCAATGGGCGGCAGATCCTCTTGCTCGCGGCGTTCAACAACTCGCCGAGTATCGCGAGCGGCATCGTCTCGCTCGGGATCGGCAACAACTTCAGCGCCTACGGCGAAGTGGCCACCGGGATCGCGGACGCGAGCGGCCAGTGGCTCACCAACCTCACCGGACCGTCCGGATTGCCATCGGGGACCTCGATCTGGTTGCAGGCCGTGAGCTTCGACCTCGCCAACTTCACGCTGCCCTTGGCGGTTACCAACGTGCTGCCAGTCCGCGCGTTCTGACGAGGACTGGCGTTCGGGACGCGCCGGCAATCGCGGCGCCTCACCTCGTCCTCACTTGCCGGTGGCAGGTTTCGCCGGCTCGCTCTTCGCGGGCAGGGCCGTCTTCGCCGCCTCGGTCTTCGCGGCGTCGTCCGCGCGCATGACCTCGGTCGAGAGTTTCATCTCGATCGACATTTC
Organism: Singulisphaera sp. GP187; assembly: GCA_945871815.1. Lineage (GTDB taxonomy): Bacteria > Planctomycetota > UBA1135 > UBA1135 > UBA2386 > SXPK01. The sequence goes on along the minus strand of CAMBXM010000020.1, from coordinate 12,795 downwards.
GCCGACCATCTCGTTCTCGGTCAGCAGCGTCATGCTCGAGGTCGACTTCAGGCTCATCGCAAAGCCGTCCTTGCGCGAGATGATGGCAACGCCCGAGACCTTGCCGTTCTCGACCGTGGCGTCGGCCATCGGGCCGCGCCCGCCGCCTTCCTTCTTTGCCACCGAGCCGCTGTAGCTGATCTCGGCCGCGTCAGCGTCGGCCTTCACCAGCGTCAGTTTCAGCGACTGCTCCGTCGTGATGCCGGTGCCCGCCTCGATCTTGGTCTCCCACGTCGCGCCGGGCGCAACAGCTGCGGTCGGCAAGTGGCCAATGGCGCCGCGGACGAGGTTCTGCAGAGAGCGTTCGCTCATGGCGCTGTTCAAGAACTGGCCGGCCATGCCGAGCTTCTTCTCCGCAGCCTTCCGCGCTTCGTCGAAGCCGGCAGTGCCGTGGATCGTGCCGTCGGCACCGACCGTGGCCGTGAACTGTTTGCCCGCAATCTCCTTGAGGCCGGCGGTCATCGTCGCGCCGCTCGGCATGCCCATGCCGCCCATTGCGCCGTCGTCGCCCTCGCCCTCGCTTTCGGTCTCCTTGCTCGCCGAGTCGAAGGCGATGGTGCCCGCCATCGGGACATCGATCGAGCCATTCACGCGATCAATCGTGACGGTGAAGGTGCGCTTGCCGTCCTCCGCGACTTTGGTGACCTCGACCGTGTAGTGGTGGGTCAGCTCCTGGTTGGCTTCCATCTGCTGGCCACCGGCGTCGATGTTCTGCGCCTGCTTCGCGCGCTGCACGAATGCGACCTTGCCGGTCGTTGGGCTCTGGAGCTGGATTGCGTCCTGGGCCGCGAGCGGGGCGAGCAGCAGGAAGCAGGGGAAGAACGACGATGCGTGGTTCGGAATCATGAGAGTGGGCGTTGTTCTAGCCGCCGGGTCGGGGCAATGCTCGGGTTGTGGCGTCGCGCAGGGGTGGGCTGGAAGGCGCGCCACGTGGACGGTTGTCGGCGCAACCTGTCGGGCGGCTGTGGCGGGGCATGGCGCCGCCATGCAGCCGTCACTCGTCGAAGCGGAATCCGAGACCCCGCAGGGTTTGCAGATGCGTCGGCTCGGACGGCGCCCGTTCGAACAGCTTGCGCAGCCGGAGCACGATGTTGTCGAGCGTGCGTACCGTCAGTGGCGCGGTGCTGCCGAACAGGTGCTCGACAACGATCTTGCGGCTGACGACGGTGCCGGCGTGGGCCGCCAGCAGTTTGAGCAGCCGGGCTTCGGTGGTGGTCAGCTCAACCTCTTCGCCAGCAAAGGTCTTGGCGCGCATGGTGCGGAAGTCGATTCGGTTGCCACCAAAGCTCAGGGTGTCGGTACCAGGGCTCGGCGCGCGCGTCCGGCGCAACAGCGCATCAACCCGGAGCAGCAACTCACGCAGGTTGAACGGCTTCGTGAGGTAGTCGTCGGCCTCGAGTTCGAGGCCCTTGATGCGGTCCCGATCCGCGCTGCGAGCGCTGAGGATCAGGACTGGGGTGGTGTCGCCCCGCTTGCGCAATCGGTGCAGCACCGTGAAGCCGTCGCAGCCTGGCAGCATCACGTCGAGGAGCAGCAGGTCGATCCCACCCTTCTCCATGCGTAGCAGAGCGTCGGGGCCGGTGCGCACGAGTTCGGCGTGGTAGGACTCGAGCTGCAGGTTGTCGACCAGCATCTCGCCAAGCAGAGGCTCGTCCTCGGCCACCAGGATCCAGCGGGTCACGCGAGGCCTCGGGTTGGTGCGGCGGCCTCTGGCTGGCTCGGCGTCGGCGGCCCGCGACGAGGCAGTCTGACGAGCAGCTCACTCCCGCATCCCGCGCCATCGCTGCGAGCATCCACCGCGCCACCGTGCGCGCGCACGAGTTCTCGGACCAGGAACAGACCGAGCCCTGTGCCGCCGGTGCCCGAATCGCGGCCGCGCCAGAACGGCACGAAGGCGTTGGCCAGCGTGTCGGTGTCCATGCCGAGCCCTTGGTCTTTCACACGGAGCAGCGCGGCGGCAGGTTCGGTGCTGAGGTCGACGCGTACGGTGCCGCCTCGGGGCGAGTACTTGACGGCGTTGTCGAGCAGGTTGTGCAGCACGAGCTGCATAGCCTCGGGATCGCGCGTGACACCGATCGGCGGGAGCGTGCCGACGAAGATCTGCACGCCAGCGGCTTCGGCGCGTGGTTGCAGCAGGTGGATCGCCCGTCGCACATCGTCGGCGAAATCCCCATCGATGCGTGCACCTCGGCGCGGCGTGCGGCCGCGGAGTCCGGCGGCGGTCAGCAAGTTGGTCAGCCCGTTCTCGAGCCGGTTGGCTTCGAGCAGGCCTGACTGCAGGTACCGCGCGCGTTTCTCGAGCGGCAGTCGGTCGTCGCGCAACGACTCCAGCAACAGCTGAATCGTCGCCAGCGGGGTCTTCAGCTCGTGCGTCGCGCCAGCAAGGAATCGATCGTGGTCGGCGCGCAGTCGTGCTTCTCGACGCAGCAGCGCCACGACCGTCGCGCCGCCGAGTGCGAGCACGACGGTGAACACGAGTCCTTCGCTCAAGAACATGCGCCGCCGAGCCGCTGCCAGTTCTGGCAGCTTCTTGGCATCGGTTGCACCCAGCGCGCGCGCGGCGCCGTCGACATCGCCGTTCGCCAGAAACTGCCCGGCGGTCTGCAACTCCGCTGCCTGGGTCACTTGAAACCATGTCCACCAACCGACCAAGGCCAAGTTGGCGGCGAGCAGGCAGGAGGTGAGGGGCGGTCCGAAACGGGTCAACGTCAGTTCACTTCGAGCCGGGCAGCGTAGCCGAACGGTTCGACCCTGTCAGCGAACGTGGCGTTCGCGTCGGCGCCGTGCGAGACACTGTAGACCCCGATCGACGGCGGCGTGAAGGAGCCGAGCGTGATGGCGCGCGCATCACTCAGCACGAGGTCGAAGGGGTTGGCGCCGGGGACGATCGCGACCAACTGCTCATAGATCGTGACACCGCTGAAGGCGGAGTTGGCCGGCACGGAGATAGCGCCCATCTGCTGGTTCGGTGCAATCGCACCCGCCGCGTCCGTGAACATCACGAAGCTGAGGTCGAGATCGGTGTAGAGGTTGCAGCCCGTTGCGGGCAGGTTCCACGGCAGCGCTCCGAACTGGCTCGTGGTGTTGCTGCCGCTGAGGATGGCGAGCGCCAGCGTGCTGGCGCCGAGGTTCTGGCCCGAGACGAAATGCGCCGCGCCCGGGGCGTGCGTTCCGGTCGTGGTCATCGTTGCGGTCGGGCCGCCGTTGGTGACGCTGCAACCCTGCCCGAAACTCGTGGCGGTGCCGTTCACAGCGCCGCCCGTGCCGGTGAAACCGTCGACGATGGCGTGCGAGAAGCCGAAGTTGGCGATGTTGTTGCCTTCCATCTGCACATCGACGACCAGCCAGCCGCCAACAGGGATCACGATGTTGGCTGGAGCACTGAACGGGATCCGCATGGAGTTGGCCGGCGCGGCCCACGGGTGCGGGAAGGCCGAGCCCGGATCCGGCATGTAGCTGAACGCGCTGTCGAACACGGGGACCAATGGCTGCGATAGGTTGGAGCCAAAGGACGCACTGGGTTGGCCGACAGCGGTGGCGCCGACGCCCACGCGGAGGCGCTGTACCGTGAACGGGCCGGGCGCTCCAACCTGGGGGATCGGACCGTCGTAGCGCAGCGACAGGGCGCTGGCGGTGAAGGAGCTGCTGCCGGTTTCCGCCGCGCTGAAGAACATCTGCACGCGGCTGTTCGTCTGCATGAACGGCCGCAGGTTGTAGCTCGGCAGCTCGACCGTGTTTGGCGACAGCGATGCCGGCAGGTAGAGGAAGTTCTGGGCGCAGGCGAGATTGGCCAGCAGCAAGACGGCGGTGAGAGAGCGTTGCATCGAAGGATCTCCGGAGTGTGAGCCGACCTCTCTACGCCAGCGCTCGGCGCCCAATGTCACCGCGCGGTCATGCGCTGCTAAGCTGTCGTGGAGTGCGTCATCCCAACGTCATCCTGGCCGTGTTGTGCGTCGTTGCCGTTTGTCGCAGCCAGCAAGGCCCGACCGAGCGCATCGTCGCGACCTTCGCGCAGCGATGCATCGAGTGCCACGATTCGGCGGCGAAGAAGGGCGGAATCGACTTCGAGACCCTGCCGCATGGGCCGAAGGTCGAGTGGCTCACAGCACTGCGTCGAGCGCTAGACCAGGTTCATGCTGGCGTGATGCCGCCCCGAGAAGCCGAACTGCTCACCAGCACCGAGCGGGTGCAGTTGCTCGCTGACGGTGCTGCAGTGCTCGCCGCCGAGGTGCCGCAGCTCGTTCCTTTGCCTCTGCGCGTCACGGTGCGACGGCTGTCGAGGGTCGAGTGGGAGTATGCGGTCTTCGATCTGTTTGGCGTGGTGACTGCGCGCGCGGATCAGTTCCCTGCCAATGACCTCGGCTACGGCTTCGACAACATCGGTGACGCGTTGTCATTCTCGACGTTGCATCTGGAGTCCTATCTCGCGGCGGCAGCCGATGTCGCAGGGCAAGTGTTCCATGGCGAACACCCGGAGTCGCCGGCGCGGCAGCAAGTCGAAGCCGAGCGCATGGAAGCAGTCGATGGTGCGGCCTTCGATTCGTCGGGCGACGTCGCCAACTTGTATGCCAACGCGACGATTGCGACCGAAGTCGAACTGCCGCGCGACGGCAACTACCGCATTGCGGTGTTCGTGGGCGCGACCCAGGCGGGCGATGAGCCGGCGCGCATGACCGTGGCGATCGATGGGCGCGAGCTGTGCGCGATCGAGGTGCGGCAGCGAGAGCCAAGGGTCGAGACCGTGACGATCCCGATCGGGCGCGGTCGCCATCGAATCGCGATCGCCTTCGTCAACGACTTCTGGGATCCCCAGCACCCCGATCCACAACTCCGCGATCGGAATCTGATGGTGGACTGGATCGCGGTCGAAGGGCCACTGGACCTTCGGCCGCGTCCAACTCAGCAGGACTGGCTCGCGCCGCACGAGCACTCTGACTGGTCGGTGCTGGCGCGGGTGATCGCGTCGCGGGTGTATCGACACGAAGCTTCGCCGCAGCAGGCAAAGCTGTTGGCTGACGTGGCCGTGCGCGCCATTAAGAACGGGGCACCGCGCGACGAGGCGTCACGTCAGCTCTTGACGGCTGCGTTGCTCTCGCCGCGATTCCTGTTCCGCATCGAGCCGAAGTCCAAGGTCGGCAGAGGCACGGCATTGACGATCGAGCCGGTGCCTGCTCCGGAGCTGGCCGTACGCCTGTCGTTCTTGCTGTGGAGCAGCGTGCCCGACGACGAACTTGCTGCCCTGGGACGCAGCGGCAAGCTGCAAGAGCCCTTGACCCTGAAACGCCAGCTCGAGCGCATGCTGCGCGATCCGCGGGCTGCGCGTTTGAGCCAGAACTTCGCGTCCCAGTGGCTCGAATTGCGGGCCCTCGACGTGCGGACGCCGGACCCGTCGCTCTTCCCGGCCTTTACCGACACGTTGCGAGCCTCGATGCGGCGCGAGACCGAGTTGCTGTTTCAAGCCGTGCTTGCGGAGGGACTCGACGTGCGGACTTTGTTGGACAGCGACTTCACCTACCTCGACGCCGCCTTGGCGCACTTCTACGGCTTCGACGGCGCCTTCGGCGACGAGTTCGTGCGCGTGAAGCTCGAAGGGAATGCGCGGCGCCGCCGCGGCCTCCTCGGCCACGCGAGCTTCCTTTTGGTCACCTCGAACCCGACGCGCACATCGCCAGTCAAGCGCGGTAAGTGGGTGCTCGAGAATCTCCTCGATCAGGCGCCGCCGCCGCCGCCACCGGGCAATGCGATCTTTGCCAGTGAGTCCTCGGTGCGCGCGCCGCGCGTTCTACGCGAGCAGCTCGCGGCGCATCGCGCGCGCGAGGCCTGCGCGAGTTGCCATGCGCGGATGGACGCATTTGGGCTCGCGCTCGAGCGCTTCGATGCGATCGGGCAGTTCCGCGATCAGGTCGACGGCGATCCGATCGATGCCTCGGCGACGCTGCCTGATGGCACGCAATTGGACGGCGAAGCAGCGCTCCGAGCCTTGCTGGTCGACAACCCGGCGTTTCCGCGCACGATGTTGCGCAAGCTGTTCGTCTATGGCGTCGGCCGCGAGGCGACCGCCAGCGAACGATTGGCGCTCGACCTTGCAGTCGACCAAAAGGCGGCGCTCGGTGTCGTGACGATTGCCGACTTGCTGGCGATCCTCGTGGCGACGCCGGCGTTCACGCATCGCGAGGTCCTTCGATGACGGCTGCCTTTCAAAACCGATCGCTCGACCGACGCACGTTCCTGCGCGGGACCGCTACTGCCATTGCCGTGCCCTGGCTCGACGCGATGGCCAAGGCGGTGTCGTCGCCCCCGATGTCGCCGCGTCGTGCTCTGTTCGTGTACTTGCCGAGCGGCGTGAAGCTCGACGAGTGGACGCCAGCAGCAGGCAAGACCCCGAGGCTGCCGTACTTGCTGGAGCCGCTCGAGCCCGTTCGATCGCGGGTCACTATCATCTCTGGCCTTGCCCTTGACGGTGGCCGTGCGCATGGCGATGGCCCCGGCGACCACGCCCGTGAAGCGGCGTCGTTCTTGACCTGTGCGCACCCGCGGAAAACGGGTGGCGCCGACGTCCATGTCGGCGTGTCCGTGGACCAAGTGCTTGCCAAGGCGATCGGCGAGGCCACGCGCTTTGCGTCGCTCGAGTTGGGCACCGAGCGCGGCGTCGCGGCGGGCATTTGCGACTCTGGCTATTCGTGTGCCTACAGCAACAACATCAGTTGGCGCACAAAGCAGACGCCGGTTGCCAAGGAGACCGAGCCGCGCGCGGTGTTTGCCCGACTGTTCGGGGATCCCGAGAGTGCGATGGACCAGTCGGCGCAGCAACGTCAACGAGCCCGCACCGGGAGTGTGCTCGATGCAGTGCGCGGCGACGCCGAGAGCCTCGCGCGCGAACTCGGTGGTCGGGACCGGCAGAAGCTCGACGAGTACCTCGACAGCGTTCGCGAGCTGGAACGTCGCATCGAGCAAGAAGCGAAGCAGGTCGTCGATGTCCCTGACGTGTCGGCTGGCCTACTCGAAGGCAGCGGGGATTTCGCGCATCGACTCGACGCGATGTACGAGTTGCTCTCGCTGGCGCTCGCCACCGACCAGACGCGCGTGGCGTCACTGATGCTCGGCAACGCTGGCAGCAATCGTAGTTATCGATTCCTCGGCGTGCCGGAAGGGCATCACGATCTCAGTCACCACGGCGGCGACGCGCACAAGCTTGCCGGCGTGCGCGCGATCGTCAGGTTCCACATCGAGCGGTTTGCTGCGTTCTTGCAGCAGTTGGAGGCCAGGGAAGTGAGCGGTGCGCGCTTGTTGGAGCGAACCATGGTGGTGTTCGGCAGTGGTCTCAGCGACGGCGATCGCCACAACCACGAAGATCTGCCGGTGCTGCTCTGCGGCGGCCATCGCGGTGACCGGCATCTGCAACTTCAGCAGGAGACGCCGATGGCGAATCTCTACGTCAGCGTGTTGCGCGCGAGTGGGGTCAAGGTCGACGAGTTTGCTGACAGCACGGGCGCGCTCGACGTCTGATGCGCAGACTTTCAGCGGCGTCCGATCGTCGCAAATGCCGCCGCCGGGGCCGTGGCGACGCCACTGCCGCCGCCCGGCACGAGTGTCGGCGACAGCGTCCCGTTTGCTGGTGCGACCCACTGTTCGAACAACTGGTCGGTTTGGGCATCGGCCCGGAACGTCAGCTGCGTCCCGTCGGCGCTGAAGGCGAAATCGAGCACATCGCCGGTGGCTGGCATCGTGCCGCTGACTGTGGTTGGTTCGCCGCCGGTTGCGAGCGTCGCGACGTAGAGCTCGAAGCGATCGTCGACAACGCGATCGGCGCGGAAGGCGATGCGCGTGCTGTCTGGTGACCAGGCGAACTCGCCGACGTCGCCGCGAAGAACCATGGTCCCACTGACGTTGGTGCCGGCAGTCGTGCCCACCGCGGCGGCGACGTAGAGCTCGAACTGGCCGTCGATTTGGCGATCGCAGACGAAGGCGACTTTGGTGGCGTCGGGCGACCAAGCGAACCGGGTCGACCCGGAGAACGCTGGAAGTGTCGAGTCGAGCGGCACCGGATCGGCCGATCCTGCGGCATCGGCGACGTAGACCTCGAGCAGCGTGGGCGAGCGGCGAGTCGAAACGAACGCGACCTTCTGGCCGTCTGGCGACCAAGCAAAGCGAAGCACGTCGGCGTCGAGCTGTGGGCCGGAGCGCACGGTCGGTTGCGTGCTGCCGTCGGCGGCAGCGAGAAACAGCTCGTAGATGCCGTCGGCATTCCGATCCGCAGCGTAGGCGATCGAGGCGCTGGTCGGTGACCAGGCGAAGGTCGCAACCTCGGTGGTTGCCTGCAGCGCCCCAGCCAACGCAACGGGCGCACTCGAACCGTCGGCGGCGGCGACGAACAGTTCGACAACGCCGTCCTGTCGTTGATCGGCAAGCCATGCGAGGTTCTCGCCGTCGGGTGACCATGCGACGTCGGCGGTGCCGTTCGCGAGCGCTGCGCCACCGCCCGCCACCGTCGCGCCACTGACCTTGACGGGGGCACTGCTGCCGTCGCGCGGAACGACGTAGACCTCGAACACGCCGCTGGTCGCTGCATCCGCCACGTAGGCAAGGTGCCGCGCGTCGGGGCTGAAGCGCGTGCCGCTGATGACGCCGGTGCCGGCGATCAGGCCGCTGAGCTTCTGCGCCGCAATGCTGGTGCCGAGATCCACGGCGAAGAGCTCGCGCTTGCCTGCCGTGTCGCGATCGGCCGTGAACGCTCCACTGCGTGCATCGGGTGCCAGCTGAAACTCTGTGAGCGCGCGTCCAACGGGCAGTGCCGACAGGTTGATCGTGTTCGCGAGTGCGGTGCTCGGCGCCGCGAACAAGTCGAGGCAACTTGCGCAACCGTTCTGGGCGACGAACGCGAGGCGCGGAGTCGTGTCGACTGCGAGCTCGGGCGACAACGTGCTTGCGAGGCCAGTCGCACCGAGCGCGACCATGCGGAAGTGTCGCATCCCCGTGTCGGCGGGCAACGTCACCTCGAGCGTTCGCAGAGTGCCCGCCACCGTGGTGAGGAGTGCGCCCGGATCGGCCGTCGCGATCGTGCTCGTGGCGGCGTAAATCGCGAGGTTGTTGATGGCGATGCTCGAGTCGAGGTTCCACTCGAGCACGAACTGCGGCGGTCCCGCCGGGTGTTGCGATACGCGAAGCGCCGAGGGTGGTGGGGGAACGCCGCCACCGCCGCCGCCACCACCGCCACCACCGCCGCCACCGCCGCCACCGCCGCCACCACCGCCGCCACCACCACCAGAGCCGACGGCCGAGCTGTGCTTGGAGCAGGCCGATACAGCCACGGCTGCAACCAGGATGCAGAGAGCGGCCGCGCCAGCAGGCCACGACGCGATGTGGAGACGCATGAAGCCGAGTCTATTGCCCTCGACCGGCTTCGGCTGCGGGCATTCCAACTCGTTGCGGCCGAGGTTCGCGCGATGTTCAGGTCCATGCCTTGGCTAGCAGGGATCTCGCCATGGGGCGATCGCAGTCGCTGGCGCTTTGGCAAACCACTTCTAGGCTCACGTGGATCCAGAACACGCCAACGTCGATCGTCGATGGCGCGTAGAGGCACTTCGCATGACTGATTCGACTCGCCGTTCCTTTCTCTCGGGGGTCGCCGCTGCTGCGGCGGCACCACTCGCCGCTCATTCCCTCGCTGCCGGAGTTGATAGGCAGCGCGCCATTCCAGCGCCCAAGCCCCTGAGCTTGCTCGTGCTCGGAGGCACCGGGTTCCTCGGGCCGCATTTCGTGCAGAGTGCGCTGGCGCGAGGCCACACGGTCGCGCTCTTCCATCGCGGCAAGACCAACGGCGAGCTGTTTCCAGAACTCGAACACCTGAAGGGCGACCGTGAGAGCGGAGATCTCGAAGCCCTGAAGGGGCGGACCTTCGACGCGATCATCGACAACTCTGGCTACGTGCCGGCGCACGTCGAAGCGACGGCCAAGCTCTTCGCGGCGACGGCACAGCAGTATCTGTTTGTCAGCACCGTGTCCGTCTACGAGGAGCCAGAAAGTGGGCCCAACTCCTTCGACGAAAACGCGGCGGTTGGCAAGGTCACCGACGAGCAGGTTGTCGCCGTGCGCACGATTCGCGAATCGATGCCGCATTACGGGGCACTCAAGGCGCGATGCGAAGCCGCAGCCGAAGCGGCGATGCCAGGCAAGGTGGCCAACGTGCGGCCTGGCCTGATCGTCGGTCCGCGCGACACCAGTGATCGGTTCACTTGGTGGCCAGTACGAGCTGATCGCGGCGGCGAGATGCTCGCCCCGGGCGACCGCGATGCCGAGGTGCAGATGATCGATGTTCGGGACCTCGCTGATTGGATGGTTCACATTCTCGAGAAGCGCCTCTGTGGCGTGTTCAACGCGGTCGGCTACTCCGGCCCGGTGACCATGGAGCAGGTGCTGCAGGGGTGTCGCAACGCGACCAGTACTCCGGGTTCGCTGACGTGGGTGGACGAGGAGTTCCTGCTCGAACAGCAAGTCGGTCCATGGATGGAGATGCCGCTGTGGATCCCACGGGATGCACGGCGCCGTTACGAGAACGAGCGTGCGATTCAGAACGGTCTCACGTTTCGCCCTCTGGCCGACACGATTCGCGACACGCTCGCATGGGCCAAGACCGAACGCGGCGACCGTCCGTTCCAACGCACCGGGCTCAAACCTGAGCGCGAGCAAGAAGTGCTGCTGGCGTGGAAGAGCAAGGCCAAGTGAACGCGCGCACGGGACTCGCGCGCGGAGTCGCCGCTCTGTTGCTGCTGCTGGCGAGCGTATCGCTGCGGGCGCAAGGCGAACTCGGTCTCGGCCGGATGTGGACCTTCCACGAGCCGCCGACGCAATGGTTGCAGAGCACCTATGACTTCACGCCGGACCCGAGGTGGTTCGACGCTGTGCGGCTCGCAACCCTGCGATTCGGCGCCGGGTGTTCCGCGTCATTCGTGTCGTCGCAGGGCCTGATCCTGACCAATCACCACTGCGTCAGCAGCGCGCTTGCTCGTCATGGGGGCGCTGGCGATCTCGTGCGCGACGGCTTCGTTGCGACCAGCTACGCCGACGAGCTCCGCCTACCGGAGCTGGCGGTCGAGCAACTCGTCGCGATGTGCGACATCACCGAGCGCATGGAAGCCGGGATCGCAGCGACTGACGATCCGGCGACCGCGGCCAAGAAGCGGAGCGCCAACGAGGAGCGCGTCCTTGCCGCCGCCGCTGCCGCCGCGCCGTTGCTGCGGGCGGAGGTAGTGTCGCTGTTCCACGGCGCGCAATGGCAGCTCTACCAGTACCGGGTGTTCGACGATGTGCGGCTGGTCATGGCGCCGCATCTGCAGATCGCGCATTTCGGCGGTGACCCCGACAACTTCGTCTACCCACGCCACAGCATCGACTTTGCCTTCTGCCGCGCTTGGGAGGGTGACGCGCCGGTAGACACCAAGGGCACGCACTTTGAATGGAGTGACGGTCCGAGCGAGGGGCAACTCGTGTTCTTGGCCGGCAATCCCGGTCGCACGCAGCGCCTCCTCGGCAGCAAGCAGCTCGAGTACCTACGCGACGTGCGCTACCCGCGGGTGCGTGAGCAAATCGATCACCGCCTTGCGATACTGCGCGCCGCGATCGACGGGGAGCCTGAGCGAGAACAGAAGCTTCGCTCGGCATTGCTCAGCTACGAGAACGGCCAGAAGCTCTATCGCGGTGAACACGGCGCGCTCCAGGATCCGGCGTTCATGGCGAGCAAGGTGGCCGGCGAACAGAAGCTGCAGGCCCGACTCGCCGCCGATCCAGCGCTGGCTCTGCGCTTTGGCGGTCTGTTTGCCAGCATCGCCGAGATTGCCGCAGCGCGTCGCTCGAGCGAAGGCCGCTTGCACTTCCATTCCGCCGGCGGGTGGCTACCGCTGCAACGTGCGCTCGCGCTAGTAGCCATGGCGCATGGCGGCGATGCGCGCCCGCTGGAGTCCGTGAAGAAGTCGCGCGCGAGCGATGATTCCGATCTGCAGCGCGCCTTCTTCGTCGACCATCTCGAACGTGCTCGGGCCTGGTTGCCACAAGGCGATCCGTATCTCGCAGTCGTGCTCGACGGCGAGGCGCCCGATGCCGTGGCGGAGCGCTTGCGTGCGACCTTGCTCGGGGATGCGCTGCAGTTCGCGGCCGTCGAAGCATCTGGGCGCGATGCGATCCAGAACCATGAGGATCTGCTGCTGCGGCTCGCGCGGCCGCTGTGGCCGATCGTCGCGGCGGCGCGCCGGGAGGCCGAGGACCTCGAAGTGCGCGAACGCGCCGTGATGGCACAGTTCGGGCAGGCGGTGTTCGCGGTCTACGGTCACGCCGTCAGCCCCGACGCATCGATGACCCTGCGCCTGTCGGACGGTCTCGTACGCGGCTACGGCTACAACGGCACCATCGCTCCTTGGCGCACGCTGATGCAAGGACTGTTCGCGCGCAGCAACGAGTTCGATGGGCGGCCGCCCTTTGACTTGCCGGCGGCGTGGACTGAGGCGATGCCGCGCCTCGATCCGCTGACGCCTGTCGACTTCGTGTGCACCTGTGATTCGACCGGAGGCAACTCAGGGAGTCCGGTCATCGACGTGCAGCGCCGCCTCGTCGGTCTTCTGTTCGACGGGAACATCGAGTCTCTCGGCAACGAGTTCTTGTTCCGCGACCACTCGGAACGAAGCGTTTGCGTGCATCCGCGCGCCATCCTGGAAGCCCTGAAGCACGTCTACGCTGCCGATACGTTGGTGCGCGAACTGCAAGCGC
>CAMBXM010000019.1 GCA_945871815.1 Singulisphaera sp. GP187 | reverse complement strand
GGCGACACCAAGCACGCCGCGAGCAGCGTGGGGGCGAGCAGCAAGGTCCGCACGACTACTTCTTCGCCTCGTCCGTCGACGGCGGCTCAACGTGCACCGCGGTATCCGGATGCTCGGCGACCCAGGCAAACCACTTGCACTGCACGCTGTCGACCCAGGTCAACTCCTCGCCGCGCAGCAATCCGTCGATGCCGCGCCCGGCGATCGACCAACGCGTGCTCGTGTTCTTGTCCTTGAAGGGCGCCGTCACAGGGGCGATGCCGTCGACGCCGAACTCCAGCTTGGCATCGCCCTTGACGGCGCGAAACGCCGTCGCTGCGCGGGCCGCGTCCTGCACGAACACCGCCACGCTGATGCCGCCGACCTTGTCCTGCAACACTGCGCACGGCGGCAGCTCGCTCAAGGGGAACGCCATGCACTTGCCATTGACCAACACACCGAGCACCGGAGCCTCGGCCGGCAGGCGCGTGTCGATGGCTCCGCGCGTCGCCACGCTCGCGAGCTCCGGCTCTGTCGGCAACTCGACGACGGGGTAGCGCTTGCCGTCGAACAGGTCGTAGGCGGTGGATTCGGGGTGCAGCGAGAGCCAGTGGCCCCACGTAGTGGTCAGGCTTGGAATGCGCGGCAACTGCTCCCCGTTGCGCGGACCTGCGATACCGCGGCCCGTGAGCGCGGAGAACAGCGTTCCGTCCTCGTGCTTCACGACCATCACGCCGCGCCGCCATCCGTGGAATGAGTAGCCGTAGGCCTTCTCGTAGGCGGCGACGTAGCCGCCGTCCGGGTCGTAGAAGAACAGGCCGTAGGTATCGTTGACCACGCGTGGTCCGGCCAAGAAATGGCGCAGTGGCGCGGCCCCACCGTTGTGGCGAGCGCGGATCCAGGCGATCACTGGGTCGCCCGTCGACACGAAGCCCTTCTGGTGCTGCGTGATGACATACGAGCACGGCGGCTCGTTCAGGGCCGCGCAGGGTGGGCAAGCGGTGATCGCTTCTGGATCTTGCTGCAACAGCAGCGTGAGCATCAGGGTCGTTAGCATGGTGCCTAGCAGATCCGACAAGCGTAGCGACGACCCAGCTCGGCGCAGCGTCGGCACCCGGCAGCGATCCGCGCTCGAGCACGGGCCGCCGCCGTGTCGAAGGGCTCTTGCAGCGCACCGATCACAACGGCTGGCTTCGGCCTGTCCGCCGTACCGTCGTACTCGCTGGCAATCCGCGCTGCCGCTGCGCAATCGCCAGCAGGGCCTCGTGCACCTCGTCGATCGTGCGGGCCAGGGTCGACGTGCCGGCCGTGAGGCCCACAACCGCGCGGCCATCGAACCATTGGTCGTCGAGTTCGCTCGCCCGCTCGATGTGCAATGCCGGCACACCCTGTTCGGCCGCACTTGCAACCAACTGCTTCGTGTTGTTCGAGTTGTGACCGCCTACCACGACCAACGAATCAATCCTCGGCAACAGCGCTCGCAACGCGTCGACTCGGGCCTTGGTCGGGCTGCAGATGGTGTCGGCGAAGTGCACCACGGCGTGCGGGTTTGCCGTGCGAATTGCGGCCAACAGCTGCTCGGCGACATCGACTTGGGTGGTCGTCTGGCAGACGACCCCCAGGTGTGCATCCGGCCAAGTCGCGACATTGGCGGCCGTGGTGACGACGATTGCATCGGTCAAGTCTTCGATGATGCCGAGGACCTCGACGTGATCGCGCTTGCCGAGCACGACGACGCGGCAACCTTGCCGTTGCAGTTGCTGCGCCGCCGCGTGGGCCTTCTGCACGAGGGGGCACGTGGTGTCGATGAGTTGCTTGCCAGCGGCCTCGAGTCGCGTTCGCTCACGCTCACTGATGCCGTGCGCAGTGACCAGCACGACGGGCTTCTCGGGCACCTGGCGCTCACCCTCAGGCGACCTTGTGAAGCCGCGCCGGTCGAGGTCGCGCAAGACCTCGGGGTTGTGCACCAACTCGCCGTGGATGGTGACGGCCGTCGGATCCGAAACCTGATCGAGTACGTGCAGGGCATCGCGCACGCCAAAGCACATGCCGAGTTCTTCGGCTCGCAGGATCTTCATCGCGTTCTCCATGGTCGGTATCTGCTTGGCATTGCAAAGTTTCACTCCGTGGTGCTGCAGGAGGTGAAGTGACAAGGTCGGCGTCACGCCGGCTGAAAGCCGTCGGGGTCGCTGCGCTTCTTTGCCCTGGACGACTTGGCCGCCTCATTGGCGTCGCTGACTACGGCACCGAGGACGGCGACGTAGTCGAGGAAGCGCTTGCGTCCGACATCGGTCAACCGGCAGAGCGTCTGCGGCCGCTTGCCTTTGAAGCCTTTCCAGATCTCGACCAGTGCAGCGTCTTGAAGCACGGTCAGATGGCGACTGAGGTTGCCGTCGGTGAGCTGGCACAGCTCCTTCAGATCCGTGAACAGCACGCCTTCGACGCGGGCCGCGAGTGAGGTCAGGATGCCGAGGCGGGCCTTTTCGTGGATGACGCGATCGAGTCCGTCGTAGGCGTAGCGGCCGGTCGATTGCTTCTTCTCGGTCATGCGAGTTCTCCATCGCGCTCGAGCTGCCAGTAGAGGATTGCGCTCAGCACGAGTTGCCCGAGGGTGAACGGAACGCCCATGGCCCACGGTTCGAGTGCTTGTTGGCCGAGCCACAAACACGAGGTGCCGCTGAGCAAAAAGAACGCGCCGACGACGAATCCAAGGCCCGGCAACAGGCGCCACGCCGCCAGGATGCCGAGACCGAACAGCATCTGCCACAGACCCGGCAACAACCACAACTGGTCGCCCAGCCGAGTCGCCACAAAGGTCGTGAGGGCGGCGCCCGCGAACAGTGCCGGTGCGAACTGCTCCCACGCCAGCAGCGTCGTGGCGCTGGCCAAGGTGCCGCTGCTGCGGCGCACGCGGAAGGCCATCTCCATCGCTGCCGCCACCATCGAGGTGACCGCGCTGCCGACCCATAGGATCAGATATCGCATCGGTTCGGCGGTTGGGTCAGCGATCCAACAACTCTGCGCGAGCGCAGCGATGAGGGCGAGGACCGCTGAAAACGCCACGGGCACGGCGCGCAAGCAGCGCAACCGTTCGGTGCGCGCGAGCTGGGACCGGATCACTGTCAGTTGGTCGATGGCGTCGCGAAGTTCCACGGGCAAGAGCCTCCAGGCTTTGTGCAGCAAAGTAGATGGCCGTGCAATGGTGTCAAGTACCTGGATCGTCGCCAGCGGGCCGGCCCGCTGGGCTCTTGTCCATCGTGCGCCCGGCTGCGAGCTCAGCGTTGCGCTTCCGCCACTCCGCACTGCAACACCGACCAACGCGCACGGCCGGCGCCGCCCAGTTGGGGGTCGCGATTCGCCGTGTTTGCTCCTCCCCGATCCCGCGCGTTGCGTCCCCCCATTACGCTTCGTCGCTCGTGCTTCGCATGCTCCGTCACCGCCAACGTCTGGTTCTCGCGCTCCTGCTTGCGCCATCACTCGCAGTCCAAGACCCTGCGGCGTCGATCCCGGTCCGGGTCACGGCAACGGTGGACCCCAGCTCGATCGCGGTCACCGGCAGTGCGCGCCTGCAGCTGCACTTCGTCGCCGAGGAAGCGCTCGATCGGCCACTCTCCGTACGCATCGAGCTGCGCCGCGGTGGCCGCTCCTTTCTGCGCCGCGACCACACGCCGCCCGTCGCCACCAAGCAGTGGACCAAGGGCAAACCCGTCGACTACGCGATCCCGTTGGTGTTCCGCACCCAGCCCGCCGGCGTGAAAGCAGGCGACACCGTCGAGGTATGCCTCGGGTTCTTCGATCCCGCCATCGACAAGGTCGTGCCGGGGCTCGCATCGTCCATCGGCAGCGACGGCATGGCAGCGGTGGCCAGCTTCGTGTTCCCCGACTTGTCGGCAACACCCGATGCCGCGGCCGTCGACGCCGTGATCGCAGCCGCCACCGCACTCGCCGCGAGACAACCCCAGGACGCCTGGGATCAGCTCGAATTCACCTTCCGGCGCATCGACGACTACCCGCTGAAGGACAAGCTGCAGAAGGCGCTCGCCGCGGTGGGCAAGATGCCGCCGGCGCCGCTTACGTTCGAAGAACACGACATCGTGCAAGGCCGCATCCGTGAGGAACGCGCGCGCTACCTGCGCCAGGTCGCCGGTCGCATGCACGATCGCGGCAAGCTGCTCGGCGCCCTGTTGCTGCTCGACGACGTCGGCGGCGCGCTGCAAGAGGACGCCGACCGCGCCGTGCTCGGGGCGCTTGGCGACCAACAGCGCGTTTCTCAGGATCGCGACGGCATCGTCGCCAAGGTCTTCGCACTCGACGACGCGCAGGACCGCGAGCTCAAGCAGCTCGACGCCAACACCCCAAAGGGGCAAGCGCGCTTCGAGGTCGCGACGAAGATGGCGAAGGACCGCAGCAAGCGGGCCGTCGCCCGTGAGCTGATGCGCACGCTCGAGTTCACGCCGGAGCTGCGCCAAGAAGCCGAGGTCGCGCGGGCCGCGATCGAGAAGGCCTGGCTGGACGACGTCCCCGCCGAGGAGCGCGTCGAAGCCGAAGCCGCCATGAATCACCCATGCTGGGCGCGAACTGGGCAGCGCGTCTCCCATCGCTTCGTGCTGATCGGCCCGCAGCAACTCGTCGACGGCATCGTCGACGACAGCCTGCTGCGCTTCGACCTCGCCTACCTCTACCTCACCGATCTGTTCGGCCGCGTGCCCAACCCCGATGGCGATCGCGTCACCGTCTACTGGAAGGAACTGTGGGAGTTCGGCGGTGGCGTCGGTGGCGGCAAGATCATCGACATCGGCAACGCGGATGCGACGCAGAAGGCGCTGCGCGTCGACAACGGCCTGCTCTACCACGAGCTGACCCACTGCATCGACGACACCGCACCGGTCTACGGCGGGATGCACGAAGGACTCGCCGATTTCGGCGCCGCCGTCGCGATGACGGAACTCCATCAGGTTGCCGGCGGCCGCGCCGCCATGGGCTTGGCGGCACGCGCGTTCTTGCAGGACTACCTCGATCGCGATCTCGAGTACTGGCGCATCCCCAACTACGGGCCCAGCGCCGGCTTCTTCCTGCACTTCATCACGACGTACGGCAAGAGCGGCGACGGCTACCGCTGGCAGTTGTATCGCAAGTTCTTCCGCGACTACCGCGCGTGCCCCATCAAGGACGCGCGCACGCCAACGCTGGCTCGAGCTTTCGCGTTCCATCTCTGCGAAGCGTTCGGTGATCAGGCACTCGACGATCTCATTCGCTTCCGTTGGCCGCTGCTGCCGAGCGATCTCGCCGCAATTCGGCTCGAGCAGACAGCCGCCAAGAAGACCGCGCTCGGGCCGACTCTCGAAGACTCCCCCGGTTCGCCAGTGCCGCGCGATCGCATGGCCTCGCGCCTACAAGCGGAGCGCGCTGAGCTTGCGGACCACACCCAGGAGCTCGGCGTCGTTCGCGACTGGTGGATCATCGGCCCGTTTCGCAAGCAAGGTGTCGATCCCGACACCTTCCGCTTCCCACCAGAAGTCGAGGTCGACCTGAAGGCGCGCTACGAGAGCATCAATTCCAACCCCACCTGGCGGAAGCCCGGACCCAAGCCCGTGACGGTCGATGCGACCGGCTGGCTCGCGTTTGACTTTGCCTACATGGACGACAGCGCGATCTACGCGCTGACGCACGTCGCATCCGACAAGGAACAGGAGGTGTCGTTCCACCTGCGTGCCGACGACGACGTCACGCTGTTTGTCGACGACGAACTGATCGGCAAGCATGACCACGCCCGCGGCCCGCTCGGACCGTGGCGTCCTGACTGGCGCGTGCAGCTGCCGGACGCAGTCCGCTTTGCCGTCAAACTGAGGAAGGGCCGCAACAAGGTGCTCGTGAAGGTCAAGAACACGTCCGGGCCATCGGGCCTGACCCTCGCCATCGCGCAGCGCAATGGTCTACCGCTGCCCGGTTGGAGCACAGACCTCGACGAACCGACCAAGCAGCTCGCGGCGGTCGAGTTGCCCGACGGCCAGAAGTGGCCATCTCGGTTTCGTGTGCGCTTTGACCAGACCGGAGCCCACCGAAAGCTGGACCCGACGGTCGGCAAGTGGCGCGTGCGCAATGGCGCGCTCGAGGGCTTCGCGACCGAACGCGAAGTCGAGTGGCGCAAGTACACCGTTCGCCCCGGCTTTCCCAAGGACTCGCCCTCCAACCTCGCTTGGCTTCCCGAGAAGGCAACCGAACAACTCGACGCTTTCCGTCTGGTTGTCGAGTTGCCGGCCGACAACGCCGCGCCGAAGGCCTGCGTCATCGTGCAGGGCGACGGCCAGCGCGATGCCCTGTGCGGTCTCACGCTGATCCTCGAGCCGCACGACGACAGGGTTCGTGCCTACATCGAACGCTACGACTTGCGTATCCACATGTCAGACCTCGTGCCCTTCACCAAGGACGGCAAGAAGTCGGTGGAACTCGAACTCACGTATTGGGCCAAGCGACTGTCGGTAAAGCTCGGCGGTCAGGTGTTGTTCGACCAAGCACCGCTGCTCCCGATCCCGGGCAAGACACGGATCGGGATTGCGACGTGGGGAGAGCAACTGCGCGTCGAGTCCATCGAACTGCGCGGGCCCTCGCGCACCAAGTGACGAGAACTAGAGACCATGCAAGAGCTCGTCCGCGGTCAGAAGGATGCCGACTTCTTCGAGCACCACAGCCATCGCCTTGCCAGCACCAGGTAGTTGCCGGTCGACGCCGCGCGAGAACTGCGCGCTTCACGACAGCACAGCACGCACGACGCGACCGTGCACGTCGGTGAGTCGAAACTCGCGACCCTCGTAACGAAACGTCAGCCGTTCGTGATCGAAGCCGAGCAAGTGCAGCAAGGTCGCGTTGAGGTCGTGCACGTGCACCGGGTCGGCGACCACGTTGTAGCCCAGTTCATCGGTGGCTCCGACCTGAGCCCCCGCGCGCACGCCGCCGCCCGCAAGCCAGGTGACGAAACAGCGCGGATGATGGTCGCGGCCGAAGCTACCGTCCTCGAGCTCGCCCTGGGCGTAGACCGTCCGACCGAACTCGCTGGTCCAGACCACCAGCGTGTCGTCGAGCATGCCGCGCTGGCGGAGGTCGATCAGCAGCGCCGCCGTCGCACGATCGATGTCCGCGCACTGCCGCGGCAGGTCCAAATCCAGGTTGCGGTGTTGATCCCAACCGCGATGGTAGATCTGGACGCAGCGCACGCCGCGCTCCAGCAGTCGCCGCGCCATCAGCGCATTGTTGGCAAACGTGCCCCGCGTCATCACCTCCTGGCCATAGAGCGCACGAACGTGCTCCGGCTCGGACTCGAACGCGACGAGTTCTGGCACCGCCATCTGCATGCGGAACGCCAACTCCGCTTGCTGCTGCCGCGCCGCGATGCCGGGATCGAGATAGCGCTCGTGAGCTGCCGCGTTGAGTTCGGCCATCGCTGCGAGTTGCTGGCCGCGGCTCGCACGCGTGATGCCGGCTGGGTTCTGCAAGAACAGCACGGGATCGCCCTGACCGCGCAGCAACACCCCCTGGTGCTCTGCCGGCAGAAAGCCTGCGCCCCACAATCGGTGATAGAGCGGCTGATCGACCTTGGGCCCGCTCCATGAGGAGTGCAGCACGACAAAGGCAGGCAAGTCGCGCGCCTCGCTGCCCATCGCCCACGCGAGCCACGCACCAAAGCTCGGGCGCCCCGACTGCTCTGAACCGGTCTGCAGCAGATTGATCGCCGGTTCGTGGTTGATGGCGTCGGTATGCATCGAACGCACGATCGCCAGTTCATCGATGACTTGGGCCGTGAACGGCAGCAAGTCGCTGATCCACGCGCCGCACCGCCCCCGTTGCGCGAAGGCGCGCCGCGTGTTGACGATGCGAAGTCGCTTCTGACTCGAGGTCATCGTCGTGATGCGTTGGCCTTGTCGCACCGAGTCCGGCAAGTCAGATCCGTGCCAGCGCGCCAGTTCTGGCTTGTGGTCAAACAGGTCGTGCTGCGAAGGTCCGCCCGACATGTGCAGGTAGATCACGCGGCGCGCGCGCGCGGCAAAGTGCGGCAATCGCCGTGGCTCATCGCCCAGTCCGAAGAATGCGGCGCCTGCCGTCGCGAACACGGACCTCGCCAAGAACGTCCTGCGGTCCGTTACGGGTGCGTCCATGTCAGTTGCGATGCAGCGCTTCGTCGAGCGACAACAGCAGGTTGGTGAGCACCGTCCACGCCGTCAGTTGCTCCGTCGCTGTCGTCAGCGTCGGGTGCCGATCGAGCAGGCGAAGACAGGTCGCTGTCTCCGCCGTCGTCGGTTCGCGCTGCAGCACGGTGCGGAAGGCAAAGTGCACCCGAACCACGTCATCGTCGCTCGCCGCAAGACACCGTTCGGCAAATGCGCGCGCCGCCTCGACGAGGCCTTCGTCGTTCCACAGGGCGAGAACTTGCAGCGGCGTGTTGGTCACTTGGCGTTCGACCACACAGTGCTCGCGACCCGGCGCGTCGAAGATCGACATGAGGGGTGGCGGGGCCGTGCGCTTCCAAAACGTGTAGAGGCTGCGGCGATGCAGCGCGTCGCCGGTGTCGGCCGTGTAGCGCTCGGTGTTGCTGCCCGGAAACGCGACGGCCTCCCAGATGCCCGGCGGCTGCGAGATACGCACGCTCGGCCCACCGATCGTCGGCACCAGCAAGCCGGCGATGGCCAGCGCCTGATCCCGAATCGACTCGGCCGGCAGACGAAGGCGCGGCATGCGCATCAGGTAGAGGTTGTCGGGGTCCCGCTCTAGCTGCAAGGGCTGCACGCGCGACGACTGTCGATAGGTCGCCGAGGTCACCAGCAGAGTGTGCAGGTGGCGCTCGTCAAAGCCGCTGTCGCGAAACTCGCAGGCCAGCCAGTCGAGCAGCGCTTCGTGACTGGGACGCGCGCCGAGAACGCCGAAGTCGTGCGGCGTTGCGACCAGCCCGCGCCCGAAATGGCGCTGCCAGATGCGGTTGACGGCGACGCGCGCGGTCAGCGGATGGTCGCGATCGAACAGCCACGCGGCGAGCGCACGACGGTCCGCTGGCAACGAGGCCGGCAACGGCGGCAAGAAGCTCGGCGTGCCGGGAGTCACGCGTTCGCCGTGCAGGTCGTAGCGCCCGCGCAGCAGCACGTGCACGGCTCTTGGCTCAGCCAAGTCCGCGCTGACCATGCACTGCGGCAGAGCAGCATCGAACGCGGCGAGCGCCCGCAGCGCGTCCCGCAGGCGCTCGGGCTGCGCCGTCAACTCCGCCGCAGTTGCGTGGATCGCGAAGCGACCGATGAGATGCCGCGCATGCACCGACTGGTGGCACAGACGAACTTCGATCGTCGTCGTCGCTGCAGGCAACGGCGCCGCAAATGCGACCTGCAGGTGCATCGGTTCGTGCCGGCCTTGCACAGCCCATCCGGTGGTCGCATCGCCGTCGATTGCACGCATTGGCTCGTGGCCCTCTTGCGCGTAGTCGGCATCGGCGGTCGCCAGCGCGATGCGCTGCGGTTTGCCCTCGACAGAGGCGAACACTGCAAGCTCACAGAGCACGAAGTTGCCGTTGTCGGCGCGACCTGGACCGCGTTCCGGCAGACTGTCGTCGGGCAAGACCGAAAGCCGCAGCGCACGCACCGCGGCAAAGGAACCGGTGGCGCGCACCACGTAGTCCGCGCGCTCCGGCACCGCCCCGGTCGCCACCAGGGACCCATCGTCGCGCGCTGCAAACGGCGTTGGGCCAACGGCCGCGAGATCGAGCCGTTGCCACCCAAGGCCATCAAACCCGGCCTGCGCAGCGATCACCGCCGCATCGAGACGCTGGCGTTCGGCGACTTCGTGGACCCGCGGCGCCGGGATCGCCGGCGCCGGCGCGAGGTCCCCACCATCGTTGCCGGCCTCGGCGAAGGACGCGAAGTAAGCCGACAAGCGGTAGTAGTCGCGCTGCGACAGTGGATCCGACTTGTGGTCGTGGCACTGCGCGCAGCCGACCGTCAACCCGAGCAAGGCCGTGCCAAAGGCGTCGGTTCGGCTCTTGGCATAGAGGACGAGGTACTCCTCCGGGATCAGCCCGCCTTCGTCGGAGCTCGGGTTGTTGCGCAAGAACCCGCTGGCGATGCGCTGCGCGGTGGTCGCGTTCTGCAACAGGTCGCCGGCGAGTTGTTCGGTGACGAAGCGATCAAACGGCATGTTCGCCAGCTGGGCGTCGAGCACCCAATCGCGCCAGCGCCACAACGAACGCACTTGATCGCGCTGCATGCCGTGAGTGTCGGCATAGCGAGCAAGGTCGAGCCACAGGCGCGTCGACTCCTCGGCTGCCGCTGGCGACGCGAGCAACTGCTGCACGACGCGTTCGTGGGCATCGCTGCTCGCGTCGAGTTGAAACCTCTCGAGGTCGGCGAGAGTCGGCGGCAAGCCGGTGAGGTCGAAGGTTACACGCCGCAGCCACTCAGCCCGAGACGCCTCGGGCGACGGCGACAAACCGCGACCAGTGGAACGCGCAAGCACGAAGCGATCGACGTCATTGCGGGACCAGTCGTCCGCAGCTCGGGTCGCGAGGTCGACCTTTGGCACCGCGGGGCGAACCGGCGGCACGAAAGCCCAGTGCCGTTCTTGGGCGCCTAGGCCTGTGACCAACAGACTGGCGATGAGGAGGCGAGCCGCCATCGACCCAGCGTAGCGGCACTGGCGCGCGACCGGTCACGCGGCGGTGTTCGGACCTGCGATGTCCGGCAGCCACCCGATCGATTCCCTGCTTCGGCACGCCGAGTTCTTGCGGCGTCTGAATCGACGCTTTCCTCGCCTGCCGCGCTGACCACGCGACCGCTCTCGCCGCCGTTCCCGTGCTCGCCGAAGTGGTACGCGGCGGTCAAGCTCTGGATGCAGTGACTGGCGCGCAAACGACGCCCGCACGGCTGGGACTCGGTATGTTCTGCCGCGCATGTCGCACGCACCGCCAGCTAAGAGCCCACCATCGGGCGCGCCCAATCGACACAAGATGGTACTGCTGACCTGGATGGGAATCTGGCCAACGATCACGACCGTGCTCTGGCTCTTGCTGCCACACCTCCTGCCGCACTTCCCGCTGCCGGTGGTCACGCTGATCGTCACCGCGATCGTGGTGCCGTTGATGGGCTACGTGGTCATGCCGTTCTTGCTGCGGCGGTTTGGGGGCTGGGTTCGGCAGTGACTGCAGGAGTCGGCGAATCGCGCGCGGTGCCGCGTGTGCTGCGCGCGCCAGTCTGTGGCCGCCCATTCGCCCAGCGAAGCCCC
Source organism: Singulisphaera sp. GP187 (assembly GCA_945871815.1). Lineage (GTDB taxonomy): Bacteria > Planctomycetota > UBA1135 > UBA1135 > UBA2386 > SXPK01. Next base: position 25,525 of record CAMBXM010000019.1, on the reverse strand, counting down.
TCTCGGTTACCCTTCGCCCGATGGTCCGCACCGAAGTCCACCGCATTACTTCCGGCACTGGGTTCCGGCTCGCCGATCACGATCCGCGTAGCACCAAGGCCTTCGATGGCGACAAGGCTGCGGCGCTCGAGCACCAGGCGCGTTGCAACGCGCGGCTCGAAGCCCTCCAAGAAGCCATGTACGCCGAAGGTCGCCAGCGCCTACTGGTCGTGCTTCAGGCAATGGACGCTGGCGGGAAGGACGGCACGATCCGCAGTGTTTTCGACGGCGTGAATCCCCAGGGCGTAACGGTCAAGTGCTTCAAGAAGCCGACCGAAGCGGAGCTCGCGCACGACTTCTTGTGGCGCGTCCATCCGCATGCTCCGGGCCAGGGCGAGATCGCGATCTGGAACCGCAGTCACTACGAAGATGTGCTGGTCGTACGGGTTCACAACCTCGTGACCAAACCAGTCTGGCATCGCCGCTACCACCACATCGCCGCGTTCGAACAACTGCTCGTCGAGGAGGGCACCGTGGTCCTCAAGTTCTTCCTCCACATCTCCAAGGACGAGCAGCAGCAACGGCTGCAGGAGCGCATCGACAACCCGGCGAAGCGATGGAAGTGGAACGACGGCGACCTCGCCGAACGCCAGCATTGGGACGACTACCAGAGCGCCTACGAAGACGCGATCGCGGCAACGAGCACGAAGACCGCACCGTGGTACGTGGTTCCCGCCGATCGCAACTGGTACCGCAACCTCATCGTCTCCCAGGTTCTGGTCGAGACGCTCGAAGCGATGAAGATCGGAATGCCAGAAGTGGATCCGAAGATCGCCAGCATCCGCGTCGAGTGAGCGAGTGCCGTTCGCTCGACATGTTGGCGCCGGATCATCGACGGCCTCGCGGCCAACCTCGCAGCGGTATCAGCCGATGGCAGCAGTCGCCCGACTCTCGCTGCGACACCAGACCCATGGACCTCGTCCGGCGCAGGCACAGAGCGACCGCTCTCAACCGCGCAGCTTGTCCAACGGCAGATCGCGCTTGTTGAGGTAGAAGTCGATCCGTTCGTACTCCGTGTGCGTCTTGCGCTCGGCGACTTCGGCCATGGTCTTTGGCGGTGGCACGATGACCTTGTCGCCCGGCTTCCAGTTGACCGGCATCGCACAGCCGTGCTTCTCTGACATCTGCAGGCCGTCGAGCAATCGCAGCAGTTCGTCGCAGCTGCGACCGACGCTCATTGGGTAGTAGACCAGCGCGCGAATCGTCCGCTTGGGATCGAGCAGAAAGACCGAGCGCACGGTCGCCGTGCTCGAAGCGCCGGGATGCAGCATGCCGTAGGCCATCGCGACCTTCATGTCGAGGTCGGCGATCATCGGGTACTTGATGGCAACACCGAGGATGTGCTCGAGGTTCTCGATCCACGCAAGGTGACTGTGGACCGAGTCAATGCTCAGTCCGATGAGCTTGGTGTTGCGCAGGGTGAACTCTTCACTGCGCCTTTGGAACTCGGTCAACTCGGTCGAGCACACCGGCGTGAAATCGGCCGGGTGGCTGAACAGCATCACCCATTTGCCGTCCTGCCATTTGCTGAAGTTGAGTTCGCCGTGGGTCGTAATCGCGGTGAAGTCGGGGGCGAGATCGCCGATGCGCGGAATGCCGCCACTCGTGGTGCAGGTGTCCATTTTGGGCTCTTGGTTTGGATGCTCAGGCGTCACTGTGCGTGAATGAGTCGGGGGAAACGCGGCGAGCCAACCGGCCATGCCGCCTTCAAGATCACTGGGTTGCTCGTGTCCGTGCTGCACCGCGATCGTGGCAGCAATCGTCGAGCGATAGCCGCTCTGACATTGAAACACGAGCGAACGGTTGCGCGGCAACTCGCCGATGCGCGACCCGAGGCTGCCGAGTGGGATGTGCACACTGCCGGCGATGTGGTTCTGCGCGCGCTCACCCGCTTCGCGAATGTCGACCACGAGCGGCGGTGCCGGCCCGTCCAGCACCGCGGCAAGTGCCGGCGGCAGCAGGCGGATGAGGCGAGGCAATGCTCGACCTCGCCCGAGCGCCGCCGCCTCAGGTGCAGCGAGGACTCCGTGCACGAGGTCGAAGCCGATGCGAGAGAGCCGCATCACGGCTTCGCGTTCGCGGCCGACATCGGCGATGACGACGATTGGACGCGCGCCATCGACAAGCGCGCCGACCCAACTCGCGAAGCGGCCATCGAGTCCGATGTGGATGCTCCCGCGTACAAAACCGGCGGCCAACGCATTGGGATTGCGCACGTCGAGCACCGTCATTCCCTGCTGCTGGCAATCGAGCAACTCGGCCATCGACAACGGTCGCAAGCGCGTTGCGATGGTCGAGTCGAGCGTCGGGAGTTGCTCGCGGTTCTTGGCTGCTGCCCGCGCGAAGTACGCTGGCGCCGGTGGTAGGTCCTTCACCGCCAGGTCGACGAACTCTTGCGCGCTCATCGGTCGCAGCATGCAGTTGCCGGTGCGCTGTGCGCCGATGGTCGAAACGCGGTCCTGGCTGAGGTTCTTGCCACAGGCAGAACCGGCGCCGTGCCCGGGGTAGACCAACGTGGCGTCAGGCAACCGCAACAACTTGTCGTGCAGCGACGCGTGCAGCCTTCGCGCGAGGTCGTGCGCCGTCACCCCGCTCGCAGCCATGAGGTCGGGCCGGCCGACATCACCGAGGAACAAGGTGTCGCCGGTCAGCACCGCGACGGGTTCGTCGCCGTGATCGAGATCGTACACGGCAAAGCACACGCTCTCCGGCGTGTGACCCGGCGTCGCCAGCACGGCGATGCGCAGCGCGCCGAACTGAAGCGCTTGGCCATCGGTCAGTGGTTGGTAGTCAAAGTCAGTCCGTGCGCCAGCACCGAGATGGATCTTGGCGCCCGTGCGTTGCTGCAGTTCGAGATGGCCCGCCACGAAGTCAGCGTGCACGTGCGTCAGCAGCACGTGCTCGATGCGCAGACCAAGAGCCGTGGCCCGCTCGACGTACTCATCGACGTCGCGGCGCGGATCGACGATCACAGCAATGCCCGTGGACTCGTCGCCGAGCAGGTAGGAAGCCTGCGAGAGGCACGCGAGATACAACTGCTCGAGGATCATGGCTAGCGAGGCATCTAGAAGACTGTCACGTTAGCGAACAGGCCGTCGGTTGCGATCTGCCCACACTAGAAGTGGTTTCACAACAAGCCGGCGAGCGAGGCCGAGCAACGAAGGCCGCGGGCAAGGAGCGAGTTCGCAGCAGCCTCCGTGAGCACCGCGGAGAACTCGCGACGCCGCCACCGGCATGCGAGCTGGCCCTAGAGCCTCGTCGTAGTGTTCGCGGCGCTCTACTTCTTCTCTTCCGGCACCGGGAAACCTGCCGGCAACTCCACTGGCCCGTTCTCCACGTCGCCGCTCCCGGGAAGGTCCGCCAATAGCACCGTCATCGACACCGGCGCGTCTTCGCGCTTCTTCTGCACGCGCATCCCCACGGCGTCGCCGGCCATGCGTGCGCCGATCAACATCTGCAGGTGCGCACCGTTGCGGATCGCAATGCCGTCGATGTCGACGATCACATCGCCCTTGCGCAGCCCGGCCTGTGCCGCGACGCCATCTTTCGGCGTGCCACTCAGGCGCGCGCCAGGACCCAAGTGCGCCGGATCGAGCGTGACCCCGAGCCAACCGCGCTGCAGTCGTTCGCCCTGCTTCATGCGTTCGATCAGCTCTGGGATGTCGGCGATCGTCGAGCAAAAGCCGATGCCCGAGTCGTACCACTCCACACCGGCATCGCGACCCGATGGCGACAACGGCACCGCGAGACCCAGCACCTTGCCCTCGACGTCGACCACCGCGCCGCCGTAGTTGGCGGGTGACGTGTAGGCGTCAATCTGCAAGGCGCGACCAAACTGCCGCTTTTGGGCGCTGACGATCCCGAAGTGCACCGTCGGCTCGTCGCTAGCGAACGTCCGGCCCAGCACGAACGCCCACTGCCCGACCCGCACATCCTTCGGATCGACCAGTTGCGCAACCGGCAGACTCGTTGCCTCGATCTTGAGCAGCGCCATACCGCGGCTGGTGTCCTCGCCCTTCCGCACCGCATGGAAGGTCTCGCCGCCAGGAATACCGACCAGGATCGTGGTCGGGTCGTAGTTGAGGCAGAACCGCGACACCAGGATCCAGCCGTCCGCGCCAACGATCAGGCCCGTGCTCTTGCCTTGCGATTGATGGAAGCCCGGGTCCTTCAGCGGCAGGTTGCCTTTGCGATCGGGATTGGCCGGCGGCTTCGGCACCGGTCGCGGTTGCGCTGGAGCTGTCGAGTCGACGGGCCCGTCATCGCCCAGAACTCGGCGCGTGCCGCCAAAGGTCTCGATCGTCACGACCCACGGCGCGGCGTGTTCGACCGCCGCCCGGAGCACGGGCTGTAGACGCACGAACTCGTCGAGGTCCGCGCGCTGTTGCGCACTCGCGAGAGCGCCGAGCACGACGGCAACAAGCCACCGCCTCATTGCTTGTCCTCCGCGAGTTCAAGGTCTCTCTGCATCACCTTGGTGCCGCGCTTCCAGGTCAGCATGACCTTGTCGCCCGGTTCGAACTTCTTCAGCACGTCGTCGAACTCCTTGCAGCTACGTACCGAGTAGTCGCCGATGCGGACGATCAGGTCGTCCGGACGCAGCCCGATCGCCGCCGCCGGCGAATCGCGCTCTGCACGGTCGACGTAAGCGGGCGGCGAAGCCCGGCCAGCCTGGCGAAACAACACGATGCCGGTGCGCACGGGGCGCCGATCGCTCTCGGTCACCTCGCGCAAATCGCCGTTCACGTGCTCGCGCAGGTACGGCAGCAGATCGCGCGACGGAATCGCAGCCGACAGCATCGTGTTGGTCTCCTTGCTCTCGAGCAATCGCATGTTGAAGCCGATCCAACGGCCGTCGAGAGCAAATAGCCCGCCGCCGTAGTGGCCCGGGTTGTTGCACGCGTCAGTCAGGATCAGATCGCCGTCGTACTGCACGTCGGCGAGACGAAAGCGCAATGCCGTGTTGGCCCTGCCCACCACGATGCCGAACGTCGCTGAGACCTTCTCGGAGAACTCCGCAAGGCGGAAACAGTTGCCAAGCGACACGACGAAATCGCCGGTCCGGTAGAGCGGCGCATCGCTCTCGTCGGGCCAGATCGGGTGCAGCAGACCCTGGCATTGCTCCGGGTCGATCTTGAGCAGACGCACGCCGAGTTTGCCGTCCTCGGGCAGCACTTGTGCGTCGTGCACCGAACCGTCGTAGAGCACCACACGCGTCCGTTCCTTTTGCACCAACACTTGGTCCAACGTCAGCACGTGACCCTTCGCACTGACGACGATGCCCGTCGCGTACGGAGTGATCGTCGAGAGGCCTGAGGCGCCGTGCACCTTGACGATGCTCGGCAGCAGCCGGTCGATCGCGCTCTCGACCTTGGTCGCCGGCGCGCGCTCGGCAAAGGCGTAGCTCGCGTGCACATCCGCGGACTGCGCTTCCGCAGGCGGCTTCGTTGCATCGGGCAAGTTGGGTTCCCCTTGCGCCGCGAGATCTGTCAGGGCCAGGAGTAGAACGAGGTACCTCTTCACTGCGGCCTCCCGAACACGGAGTCTTCGACTTGGACGTCGGTCGCGTAGCTCGCCACTCGCCAACCGCGGTCGAACACGCCGTCGCGGATGACGCGAACACTGCTGCCATCGCAATGCAGTTCGAGCTTCTCGCGGCGCACGGGATCGCGCAGCGAACAGCCCGCCGCACTGCCGTCGGCGAACAGAAAGAACTCGAGTTCCCCGTCGCCTGGGAGCGAGTAGCGGTAGGCCGGGCGGCCGAGCACGTGCACGCCGCCGAGAAGAAGCGCCTCATCGAACCGCTCGCCGCGATCACAGCCGATCCACAGCAGTGGATTGCAGCGCACGAGCCGTTGCAGCAACGCGTCGCCTTCGACATTGGGGTCGGCTTCACTCCGCGTGCGAAGGAAACGCACGCCATCGCGGTCCATCGCGGTGGCTTCGCGCGCCATGTCGCGCACTATCGACCACTTGGCGCCGTCGCGGTCCGCGAATGCGAGTGTGACCGTGCGCTGCGCCGTGGGCGATGTCGCGCGCGCCCTCATCGCCTTGGTGGCGAGCTGCCGTTCGATCAGACTGCTCAGGCGCTCAGTGTCCGTTCGCGCATCCTTGCTGCTGCCGGTGTCGAGACGCGCCAAGCGGATGTCGACGAAGCGCTCGTCGCCAAAGCTGTTGTCGACGTTCTCTGGGCGATAGCCGAGTTCGATCCAGGCTCCCGCCGGCAACACGCCGATGCGCGTCGCCAGTTGGTTGGCCGAACGCACATCTTCGCCTTGGAAGTGCACGATCTCGTCGCCGAGCTTGATGCCAGCGACCGCGGCGACCGAGTCCTTGTAGAGCTGCTGCACGAAGACACCGTGCCGCTCGTCGCCGTTCTTCGTCTTCTTGAACCAGGCACTCAGGTCCAGCGTGCCGTGCTCCGCGTGGCGACCGGCGAGCAGGTCGGGCAAGAAGTTGCGCACCTGATTGCACGCGATCGCAAAGCCGACGCCGACGTTGACGCGACCGCGATCCCCGAGCGAGATGCGGCCGTTGATGCCGATGACTTTGCCGTCCTCGTCGAACAGCGGCCCCCCCGAGTTGCCCGGATTGATCGCTGCATCGACTTGGATGCAGTCGGGATATACCAGCATGCGATTGCCCTGGCCTTCCTGGTACCGATGCGTGCCGGAGACGATGCCAAAGGTCACCGTCGGCGTGAAATCGGTCGCCAGCAAGAACGGGTTGCCCATGGCAAACACCGTCTGGCCGACGAGCAGCGCGTCCGAATCGCCGAGTTCGCAGCAGGGCCAGGTTTGGCCGTCGAGCTTTGGCAGCAGCCGCAGCACCGCGAGATCGCTGCCGGGATCGACACCGAGCACCACGGCTTCATAGAGCTCGCCGTCCGGCAGACCGACCTTCTTGTTGCGCCAGTGGTTCGTGCCGGATGGCCAGTGCTGCTGCTTCCACGCGTCCTGCCAGTCGCTGACGAATCGGTTCTCGTCTTCGCTGCTGGCTGCGGGATTGGCGGCCTTGAAGGTCTGCAAGGCTTCGGCCGGCGGCGCCGGCGGTGCGGGCAGCACCTTGTCCTTCGGCGTCTTGTCGTTGGTGTCGGCACCACCGATGACGTGGAAGTTGGTCAGCACATAGCCGCGAGGGTCGATCACGACGCCGCTGCCGCCGCCTGGGGCTTGCATGTCCATCACCGAACACACGGCGGGAGCACACCGGGCAATGACTTCGACGCGGCGTTGCTCCGCGACACGCACGGCGGCGACCGAAGGGTCTTGAGGCCAGAGCGCGATCAACAACGACAACACCAGCATCGCGACTCCGTCAGTTCGGGGATTCGGTCGTTCGGGGGGTCACTTCGGCGCGACAGTCGAGGTCTGCAGTACACGCGCTTCTGCGAAGGCACACAGGTCACCCAGATCGAAGTCGTTGCCAAAGTCGGCTTCGAGCGTGAGTTCGCGGCAACGCGCCAGTTGGAGGTGGATCAACCGCGGCTGCGAACCAGGTCCACTCAGCGTCACCTCGAACAACAGCTTGCCATCCGTGAGCACGCGGAAGATCGCGTGGGCCTGTGGGCCGGAACGTTCGTCGAAACCGAGGACCGCCTCGAACACGTCGTAACGGCCACCGAGTTCGAAGGTGAGGCGCGTGCGCGGCACCATCACGAGGCCACGCGCGTAGGTCACGCCACCGAGCACGATTCCGGGGCCGGCCGGTGACCGATCGACAGTCCACGGCCAGACACGATCGAACGCAGCAGTTTGCTCCACCCTTGGCTGCATCGATGAGAGCCATGCGAGCTTGTCGCTCTGGACGTCGAGGCCGAGCAGGCGCGAAGCGGGCACTTCCAAGATCGCGCCTTCGTCAAGCTGCAGCTTCACGCTGGCACCAATCGCCAGCAGCTTGCCAAAACAGACTTCGCCTCCGGCCAACGAAGCTTGCACACGCGGCGCCGGCAGGCGATCCGGCGCGAAGCCAGTGTTCTTGCCGAACACGATCGCAGCCACACTGTTGTCACCTCGCAGCGGAAACTCGTAACTCGAGCCACGGAGGTCGAAGTGCACGTTGCCGTCGCGCACGGCCTCGATCGTGACGCCAAATCGCTGCGGGGCGCCGTCCTTGACCACGTACAGGTAGTCGCGGTTCTCATCGGGCTCCTTGCGATCGGCGGTGAAGGTCTGCGGATCGTTGGCGCGCGAGCGCACGGCGGCAACCGTGGTCAGTGGCACTCGAAGCTCGCCCCCGGACGCCAGCTCGATCAGCAGCTGATTGGGTGTTGAGGCAGTGGCGGCAACACCGTCGATCCTGGTAGCCGGCAACAGCGAGCCCGATCGCAACCACACGCAGAAGTTCGCCTTCGCCGGCGCTTCGACCCCGGCGGCGTCGAGCCGCAAGGACATCACGTCAGCAAGTGCGATCGTCTCAGCGCCGATCTGTAGCTCGTTGGCGTCGCCGACGACGATGCCAGTCAGCGTGCGACCGTCAATCGTCACGATCGTGGCAGCCGACCCCTGCGCAGAAGCCGAGGCAAGGCCAAGCGCGACGCAGGCCGCAGCGACCGAGTATGTCCGTGCGCGCGTCACTTGCCGTTGTTGCCCGTGCCAAGCTTCTTGTAGTAGCCCTCGAGCAGCTTGCGGTACTGCGGCGGCAGCTTCGTCTGCACCTGCGATTCGATCTGCTTCCGATCCTTCTCGGGCATCGGCCCCCATCGGTCGGCGAGGCTGACGCGCTTCTCGAGGTTGCCGATGCGGCCTTCGCCTTCGGTCAACGCACTCTGCGTCGCGGGGTTGTTCGAGGGACCATTGCCATTCGGCGGACCACCGGACTGCTTCTCTTGCTGCTCGTACATCTCGATGAGCTCGCTGAGCTCTTCGATCATCTCCTTCTGCTCGACTTGGATCGGTTCGTTGGTCTTCTGCTTCTTCAGGTCGCGCCCGACCTTCTTCATGCGGTCGGCGAGCACGTGGAGCCGACTCTCTTGCTGGCGCTCTAGTTCAGCGACGCGCTGCTGCGCCGTAGCCCGGAAGCGTTCACTCGCCTGAGGAAACCATTCCATAAACGCGCGGAACCGCGGCAAAGCCAAATCGCCGCGAGGGATCTCCGCCAGCGCCTGGGCATAGAAGAAGGCCGTTTCGCCATCGAGCGGCGTCAAGTTGATATCGAGCTGGAAGTACTCGTTCAGGATTTCGACCGCGCGCTCGGGGTCGTCACTGTCGAGGAACAGTCGCGCCATGTGGTAGCGCACATGGCCGCCGAGCACCGTATCGGAGTCTTTGGCGAGGATCTCAGCGAGCGCGAGCACGGCCTTGGGATCCCCGTCCTCACCGAGCCTGACCGCGGCGTCGAAGTCCTTGCGCAAAGCGCGCATCAGAGCATCGGCAGCACGTTCGACGCCGACCTCGCCGACCTCGCGGGTGAACTGCTCCAACTGCGCGTCAGTGGCGCCGAGCTTCTTCGCATGCGCCTCGTAGGCCGCGCGATCGAATGGACGAAAGGGGCTCTGCACCGCCGGTGCCGAGGCCGCGGGCTCGTCCTGCGCGCGCAACACGCCGAACAGCGACGATGGTGCAAGACACAGAAAGGCGAGCGCGGCGGTCAGCTTGCTCGAAAGCGTCACTTGCCCTCCTCGGCGTTGTTCTCCTGGTTGAGCTTGGTCGCAAGCTTGCGCGTGAGATCACGGACCTTCACCTGCTTGCCCGAAAGCTCGACCGCCTCCGCTCTCCCCTCGTCGGTGTCGCGCATCTCAGCGGGCATACCTTCTTCGTAGTCCTTGGTGCGCTTGTTGACGCGCTCTTGCAGGTAGCGGACGAGCTTGAGTTCGGCCGAGATCGGCACGAGCTGAGGCTGTCCGTTGCACTGACCGGGCTCACCGCCGCCTTCGCGCTGTTCGATGGCCTTGCGCAGCGAATTGATCAGCAACTCGAGCGTCTGCTCGACCTCGAACTGACGCTCCTGCACCGGCTTGTCGGTAGCGTTGCCACGGCAGCGCTTCCCGACCTCGCGCAATTGGTCCTTGAGGTCGGAAACGATCTCGGGGAACACGGCAGTGGTGCCTTCTTCTTCGAGCAACTTCAGCGCATCAGAGGCCTCGACCTCGAGGTCCTGCTCGCCGGACGCGACGGCCTGGATGCGCGACTGCAGGGCAGCGGGCAGCCCACCGTCGGCAGTCAGCACCTGGGCGCGTGTCTTGTCGAGCGTCTTGGTCTGCAGCGATAGTTCGCGCTGCTTGGCCAGCATCGCCGTGAAGCGCTCTTCGAGTGCGCGCAGCACTTCGTCTTGCAGTTGCTGCCGCAGTTGGTTGATCGCTTCGTCGAGCTCGTCACGGGCCTTCTCGAGGTCTTCCTTGGCGTCCTGCTGCTTCTGTTTCGCCGGCTTGTACTCCTTGAGCTGACCCGCGGCGGCCTTCTGCTTTGGCACCGCCTGCTGCACCGACTTGCGACCAGGCGTCGGTTGACCGTCCTGGTTCTCGCCATCTTGCTCGGACTTCTCCATCTTCTGCGCGAGGGTGTCGGTCGCGTGCTGGGTGTCGTCCTGGCGCTTGGCCTGCTGGTCGAACGGCAGCTTCTCGAGTTCGCGGCGTGCCTGATCGGCCATCGCTTCGAGCTCTTTGACGGTCGACTTCAGTTGCTCGATCGCCTGATCCTGGTCCTTCAGCGACGGCTCGGCGTACTTCTGGTCGAGCTGCTGTTGTGCCTTGCTCATCGACTGCGCCGCGCTGCGCGCGCTGTTGCCCGACTTCGACGACGAACTCGGCGATGGCTTCGACGGCTTCGCTTCGCCGTCCTTCGGAGGCGCCGACTCCGAGGGCATGGCCAGTTCGGCGGCCTTCTTGTCGAGTTGGTCAAGGTTCTTGCCGAGCTCTTCGGTTGCAGCCTTCAGCTCGTTCTCCTTCTGCGCCAGCGGCTTGGTCGCCTCGCCGACGGCCTGCAGGCCGAGCGCATTGGTCTGCTGGCGCAACTGCTGCTGTTCAGCGAGCAGTTGTTCGGTGGCGGCCTTGGCTTTTTGCACTGCTTCGAGCTGATCCTGCAAAGCCTGCGTGCGTGCCGATGCATCCTTCTCGGCCGCCTGATCCTTGACCAGCTGGTCGACTTCACCGCGATAGCCCTTCAAGCGCTCGAGTTGTTCGAGCAACTTGGCGAGGTCGAGGTTGCGGTTTTGCAGCAGGTCGAGCAGTTGGACGAGATCGGCACGAACGGACTGCATGCGCTCGAGCGCGGCGTCCCACTTCTGCTGATCGAGCAGCGTGCGCACCTGGCCCATCGCGTCCTGGATCTTCTTCTCCTGCGCCAGCGTGAGGCCCGCGCGCACGAGCTTCACGTCGTCCTGGTTGCCGGCCTTCGTGAGGTAGGCGTGCAGGCGCTGCATGCTCTCCGTCAGCTCACGGAAGCGTGCTTCGGCAGACTGTTGCTGCTGCGCCACGGGCGGCGGGTCTTGCGCGAGCAACGCCTTAGTCGGAGCCGAGGCGAGGCAGATCGCCGCGCATGCCAATGCAAAGAATCGTCTCATGGGTCGTGCTCCTACTTGTCCTTGTCCGGCTGTTCACCACCCGATGGCTTGATGGCCTCGGGCTTCGACGGCTGAGCAGGCTTCTGGAAGATGCTCTCGCCAGCGGCCTTGATCTTGTTTTCGACTTCGCGGATGGCGGAGTCCTCGACTTTTATCACGCCGCGCAGTTGCTCGATGAGGCCCGCGAGGGTCTCGACCTGCTCCATCACTCGGAGAATCGCTTCGAGGCGCCGCAGGATCTCGGCGTAAGCGTCGACCGCAGCGCCCCTTAACTCCTCATCGCCGGTGTCGGCGAAAGTCGCAACCGCGTGTGCGCTGTTCGGGAAGGAGGCCTTCCCCAAGTCGAGCAGGGGCACGGCCGTCAGCGCCTCATACTCGCGCACCTTGCTGGGCTCCCAGATGCGGTTGTTCTCGTACTCCCAGAGGATGCGCTGGTACAGATCCGCGGTGAAGGCCGCGCGGCGACCGAGCGTTTGCTGCCGCGCTGCCAGTTGTTTGAACTGCAATCGCGCCTGCGCGGCTCGGGAGTCGTTGGCCTTCGGACTCAGGGTTTCGCGCAGCGCCAACAACGCTGCCGACTCTTCGTCGCGCACCTTCTCCAGCTCCATCCGCTGTTCGACCTGACGACGACGCAGTTCGTCGACAAGCTTCTCGCGCGTGACGACGCGAAACGCAAAGGCCTCGCCCTTGCTCGTATGCGGCTCGCCAGGACCGAAGTTGTCGGTCGCGCAGAAGCGCAGCGACAGCAACATGCCAGGCCGTACCTCGTTGCTCGGATCCTCTTCCGTCTGCGGCTTCGGGTTGCGCTGCATCACATCGAGGATGCCCGTGGTGTCGTAGCGGACGCTGCCCGGTTCGAGCGCGTCGGCGAGGGCCATCTCCATCGGCACGAACGGGAGCTCCAGGGGCGGCGCAACTGCGGACTGTTCGGTCGCAGTCGGCGCCTTCGCTTCCGGCGCGTCGATGACGGCGCGGAACTCGGCTGCGACCTTGGTCACGCCGAAGTCGTCCTTGCACTTCAGCTCGCCCGGGATGCGCACCTGAGCAGTGACCAACGGGCCGATGCCGCGCAGCTTGAACTCCACGCTCGGAGCCTTGTCCTCGACCATGCGCACGAACAGCTTTGGTGGAGTTGCGGCGCCAAGTTGATCGGTGTCGATCACATCGATCGTCAAGAGACCACCGGCCTCGGGGGCTACGGCGCCCGAGAAGACCATCGCGTCGGCATCGAGCTCCAGCGGCAGCTTCGTGTCGGCCAGCAACGCAAACGCGGACGCCAGCTTCTTGTGACTGGTGCCACGCAGGCGCAGCTGGCTGCCGCGGACGATGCGGAGTTCGCCCTCCGTCGGCGGCACGTCCTCCGGCTCCTTCTGCATGTATGACGGGAAGACGATCTGCAGCGTGACATTCTCGATGCGCGGGCGAGCGACGATCTCGATGCGCAGCGGCGTCGAGATCCCGTCGCCTCCTTCGGCGACGATCGTCGCGTTTTCGAGCAGCGTCTCCATCGTCAGCGTGAACTCGCCGTCGCCGGTGCGACTCATCGGCTCGTACGCGGTATCGCCGTTCGCAAACGTACTGCGCAAGTGCACCTGCTCCGGCAGTTCGCCCGCGGCGCGCACGATGATGGTCAGCGGGTCGCCCTGCGGCAGTCGCCTCACACCCTCGCCGACGTCGGCGAAGTGCAGTTGCGTGTAGCGCGGCCACTCGACGCTCGACAGCATCAGATTGCGCTGCGCCCAGAGCTGCAGCGCCGCGCCCGAGGCAAGGCCCCAGACGACGAATACGAGCCCGATACCGACGAGGGCCGAAGTCGCACGCCGCATGCGGCCTGCATCCAGCGCCTCCGCGAACGGCATAGCCGCGACGCGGGCCTCGACGTCGACCACGACGGCGCGCATCAGCTCCCGCGACTCGGTTACGCGGCGCTCACCGCTCAGCGACCGCTCGAACTGCATCGAGCTGATGAGCGACTGTCGCAGGCCGGGTGTCTGGCGTTCGACGGCCAGTGCCAGATCGTCGTCCCCGAGTTGCACCCGCAGTGGCACGACGAGGCGCTGCCACACCGTCCGCGCCACGAGCACGAGGAACACGCACAACAGGACAGCGCGGACCGGCGTCTCGAGCCGCAAGGTGCGATCGGCAGCAAACGTCAGCGCCGCGTAGACGAGGAGTGCTGCGACGACGTAGGCCGACGACTCGGTCCACACCGCCACTCGAATCTTGGCCCGCAGCAACGCGAAGCGGAAAGCAGCAACGCGCAGCACCGAACTGGCCGGGCCGGGGCCTTCGTGCTCGCGTGGCACCAGCGGCGGAGGGGCGGCGGTCATAGGAGGTTGAACCTCTTGCGCAGTAGCCACTCGAGCGAAAGCGCGATCAGCAAGATCGCGACGGTGATCCAGCCGTCCCAGATCGCGTGCGGCGTGCGGTAGGTGTCCGTGGCGCTGCGCGAGGGGATCTCGCCGAGCGCGGCGAACAGAGCCGCTGGGGTATCGAACAACCGACCGCCATTGGCGGCTGCGATCGCAGCAAGTTCGGATCGATCCACCGGACCCTCGCTCTCGATCTGGGCGGGGACCACCTGGAACGGCACTTCCACACTCTTGCCGCCCGCCGCCAGCGTTCGCAGCCGGTAGACACCGAGTTGGTCGGGTCGCAGCTGCAACTGGTAGGAACCGGGCACCTCGGCGACCGGCTCGAGCTTCAGCGGTTCGAGTTCTTTGCCCTCGCGTTCGAGCAGCAGCTCATACGTCGGCGACACCAGCGGCTGCATCTGTTCGTCCTTGGCGTCGACGGTGATCGTCAGCGCGTCGCCGAGCTCGACCTTCTCGTCGCTGATGCGCAGCTGGAGGCGGCTGTTGCCGGCGTGAATGCGGCCGTCGAACAAGAAGCGGATGCCCTTGACCCACAGACGGTCGTAGGCGTCCTCGAACAACGAACGCCACCGATAGGTCTCGTCGATGCCGCTGAAGATCACGCGCCCTGCTCCCACGAAGTGCGAAGCCACGAGCGGCATGCCGCGGCCATCGCGCTTCAGGCGAGGATCGCAGTTCTCGTGCACCACGAGCACGGTTGCGGCGGGCTTGAGTTGCTTGACCGGGAACGCCAGGTGGAAGCCCGGGAGCCGCGACCACATCAAGCGACACTGCTCGCGAGACTCGGTGATCCGCGTGATCTTGCTGGCGACGCCGTCCTCGCCCTCGGGAGTCAGCGTGTAGGGATAGAGCCTCGTATGCGCGAGCCCAAGACCGAGGTTGGCGACACTCTCGGCGTAGACGAGATCAGGAACGATCGGCAGCAGATCGACGAGCGACTTGGTCGGAGAGGTCTCTTTGAACGAGTCGATGGCGAACTTCTCGCCAGCGATCCACCACAAGCCGCAGCCATTCTCGAGCACGTGCTTGCGCAGCAACTCGCAGAATGACGGTGTCAGCTTGCTGGCGTCCGGATCGATGGCGATGACCACGTCGAACGGGTCGAGCTGCTTCTCGTCGACTGGCAATGCGTCAAGACGCACCCCTTCGTCACCGTCTTGAGGAAAGTTCGGATCAGCGCTCTGCAGCCAGCAGCTGACATCGATCGTCTTGTCGCGAATCAGCAAGTTGCGCAGGATCTGGAACTCGTGGTTCGAACCGCCCGCAAGCAACAGCACGCGCGCTCGTTCGCCCAACACTTCGACCGGCAGGTTCTTCTGATGCCGCTCGGGGGCGGGCGGTTCGCCGCTCGGCGGTTCGATCACGGCGCGGTAGACAAAGCGTCCAATCTCCACCGAAGTGATGTCCTTCCACTCGACGACGGCTTCGCTGACGGCGCCGCCCACTTCGAGTTGCTGCGTGCGCACCACCGACTCAACGCCCTCGGCGTCGGTGCGCAGCAGGCGGATGGTCATCGGCATGGCGTCGTAGCCCTGCGCGACAACGGTGGCGCGGACTTCAAACGGGTCCTTCTGAAACACCTTCTCTGGCGCCTCGAAGTGGCCGATTGCAACCGTCTGCGTCGCCGACGAATCGCCGATGCCGAGCACGAAGGTGTGCGGCACCTTGCGCTGATTGAGCATGCGCGCAATCTCGGCGGCCTGCGGGCCCGCGTTGCGCCGGCCGTCACCCAGAATCACGACTGCGGCGATCTCCGAGTTGCGGCTCTTGTCGAGCGCCGAACGCAGGGATCCACCAAGGTTGGAGTAGCGGCCCTTGGCGGCGATCGCGGCAACATCGAGGCGCGGCGGCGAAAGCCTGCCTTGGTCGTCGCGCGGCGCCGCAGTACTCGAGCTCGAGGCGCCATTGGCCGGCGCCAGCAAGGGCAACGCATCGATCCCCGACGAATAGCCGTAGAGCATCACGTCGTTCTTGGCCGCAAGTGCGCGGGTGAGCGCGCCGTCATCGTGCGCCAGCAGCGCCTTGAGCAACTCGATACGCGGCACCGATGCGGGCTCAGCGATCCCGATGCTGCGCCAACCGTCAGCCAGCGCCCGGACTTCGTCGCGGCGGTAGGGATCGAGCTGTTGCATCGACTGGCTGGTGTCGGCCAGCAGGATTGTGGTGCCGGGGCGCGTGTCGTGCTTCACCGCCACGAGATTTGGCTCCAGCAACAGCAGCGCGGCCGCGAGCACCGCGAGTCCGCGAAGGCTCACCAGCATCAGGCGTTGCCGCGAGGTCAGGTTCTTGCCATCGCGCCGGTAGACGAAGCTGACAAACAGCACCAGCAGCAACAGCAACAACAGCACGGCGAGGCCGAGGCCACCGCCGGGGAAGCTGGCGAACTCAAACTGCATCTCGACACCATCGGTGGCGATGCCTTGGAGGTTGGCGATCCAGCGGAGCAGTTCCTGCATGGTCATCTCGGGCCGCTCAGCGGCGTCCGAACCTCCAGGCCAGAAGGGTCTCGAGCAGCAGCGCGAGCAACATGCCAAACCCGAGCAGGCGCCACAATTCGCCCTCGCTGCCACCACTCCCGAGGCCCGCGCTCTCGTCGCGGAACGTCACTCGATCGTGTATCTCGGGCGGGAACACCCGCGTGAAGTCCGCAGTCGCAAGGCGCACGAGGCGGCTCTCGAAGATGTCGGGATTGCGGGCAAACACGCGCGTCTCGACCGTGCCGGAGTGCAGTCTGAGTTGGACGTCGTAGCAGCCGAGCGACGTGAGTTCGGCCATCGGCAGCGCCAGCTCCAGTGCGCGCGGGACGGACTCGGCGGTCGTCGTCGGGCTCGTGGCCGGCGAAGCGACTTCGGGCAGCGTTGCCGTCAGCGTCCGCTCGTCACCATCTTCGGCCAACGCCCGTACGACGACGTCGGCTTCGTAACTGCCCGGATCGAGTTGCAGGCGGTAGATGCCATCGGGCTGCAGGTTCCGGCTCGCGAGTTCACGCGGGCGGCTGGCAAAGCGGTGCACCTGGTGCGCCATCACCACATTGGCGTCGGTGTCCGGCCAATTGGACCAGTGCTTGTCGGCCGAGAACGCGAACAGCACGACTTCACCGCCGCCGCTGCCGAACGTGCGGGTGACGATTGCCGGCGGGCCGTCCGCATCGCGCATGCGCGCGAGAACCGCGGCGTTGGCACTCCGCTCCTCGACGATCGTGAGGTAGCGCTTGGCCAGCACGGCATTGTCGATCAACAACTGCAAGACATCGCCGATCTTGCCGCAAACAGGATGGCTCTGATCGGTCAAGACGACGTGTTCGCGTCGATCCGGGTCGCCGGCGATGTCGCCGAGCGGCAGCGGCAAGAGGCCCTGCCCGCCACGCCACATCGCGTCCGTGTAGCGAACCGGGTCGACCTGCGCACCGACGAAGATCGCGATGCCGCCACCAGCGGCCGCGAACCGTTCCAACTTCTCGACCGTGCTGCGCGGCGGCACCGGCACGTTGCACAGCCAGATCATGTCGAACGGAGCGAGGTCGAGTTCGGCGAGCGAACTCTCGGCGACGACCTCGGCCGCGATCCCCGACGGTTGATCGCTGCCCGGGTCGAGCGCGACCTGCAAGAACAGCGTTTCGCCGCCTTCGCCGTCCTCGGGCTCCCCATCCACGAGCAACACGCGCGAACTCGGCAGCACCGGCAACGCGAGCGCACGGCGGTCATCGACCAGGTAGTGGTCGACCGCGACGAAGGACGCCTCGACCCGATGATCGCCCGGCTGGTGAAACGTGTGCACCACTGCGACCGAGACGCGTTCACCGGGCGCGAGCGGCGGCAACGGGCGCGCAACGCGGGTCTTGCCGTCGACCTCGATCGCGAGCTCACCGGCTGCCGTGGCATCGAGACCGAGGTTCTGCACATCGATCGCGAGTTCGACCGGTACGCCCGCCGTCGCCAGACGATCGACGCACCGGACCGCGACGATCGCGAGGTTGTCGGCGTCGCGCGAACCGACACCCGTGGCGTGCAGGTGTTCGTTCTGCGGATCGAAGGCTGCAATCGTCTGCAGCAACTTGCCGCGTGGCTTGTCGTCGTCGCCGATCCAGTCGATCGCCCGGAGGTCACCGACGAGGTAGTAGTCGTTACGACTGGCCTCCTTCATCGCCGTCGCGCGGGCGCGGGCATCGTGGAGGACGCTGCCAAAGTCTGCCGTGCCGTCGCCTACCCGCATCTCCGCCAGCACTGCCCCGACCCGGCGTTCGAGATCTTCGCCAACTCGCTGCGCCCACAAGTCAGGCTGCGCTGGTCGGCTCGCCCGCAGGATCGACAACAGGTCCCCACTGCGCGAGTCGGCGAGGGCTGTCACGAGCTGTCTGACCTGGTCCTGCGCCTTGTCCCAGAGCGCAACACTGCCACTCCGCTGGCGCATCGAGGCGGTGTCGTCGAGCACGACGACGTGGTGCGTGACCGTCGAAACGAGACCACCGCCACCGAGTTGGGGCCGCGACACCAGCATCACCAACAGCAGCACCGCCAGTGTTCGCAGCAACAGCACGAGCCATTGCTCCATGCGCAAGCGCTTGCGGTTGCGCTCGAGAGCCTTGAGCAAGTACTCCATCGCAGCCCACGACACCTGCTGGAACCGTCGGCGATTCAGCAGATGGATGAGGATAGGCACTGCCGCGAGTGGCACCGCCCAGAGCAGCATCGGGTTGAGGAATGAGAACGCGAAGATCACTGGCGCCGACTCAACGTTGGTAGATGGGGACGAGAGCGAACGGCAACTGCAGGATCGTCAGCGCGATGGCGGTGCCGAAGACCGGACCGCAACCATCGCTCTCCCACGAACCATCCTTGCGCTGCAAGCGCACGAGATAGGGTCCGATCTTGGCGAGGTAGTCGTCCCAGTCCTTACCGCCGCGCTGGTACAGCGCCTGCGAGAAATAGAGCTGCGTGTAGAAGTGATGGCCCGTCGTGTCGGACGTCGGATTGACGTTGCGCATGACGTACTTCATCGCCTTGTCGACGAACGGCTGATCGTCGTAGAAGCCGGCGTTGTAGAGCACGGCGACGCCGGCAGCGCTGATGGCGGGCCGGCTGGAGCCGCGCGATCCGAGGCTGTAGCTGATGCCGCCGTCCGCGTTCTGGCACTTCTTGATGTAATCGACGGCACGATCGATCGTCTTCTTGTCGACGACGATGCCGTCCATCCGACAGGCGCGCAGCGCTTGCACTTGCGTGACCGTCACGCTGCCTTCGTCACCACCTGAGTCGGGCGTGTAGATCCAACCGCCGGCGCTCGACTGCGCGCGCTCCACCAGCTTCACCGCCCGCGTCAGCACGCCCTGAAGTCTCTGTTGGCGCTGCGCGTCCTCTTCCATGCCATAGACCGACGCGAGATACAGCAACGCGAAGCCGTGCCCGTACATGTTCCGGTTCTCGGTCGACATGTCGGTGATGACGCCAGTCTGCGGATCGGCCTGCTTCATCAAGAACTCCATCGACTGGCGCACTTCGCGCCAATGCACGCCGCGGGTGGGCGTCGATCCCGATGCGACCAGAGCCATGCCAGCAAGGCCGGTCATCGCGGTGGGATACGTGCCGTGACCACCAGCGTTGCGCCACGAGCCATCGGTCGACTGGTTGCGTTTCAAGTACTGCAGCCCGCTCTGGATCGAAGTGTACATCTCGCGCGAGATGCCGCGCGGCAGCAGCTCTGGGACCGCTTGTGCCCTAGCAGTTGCGCCGAAGAGCAGGATCGTGGCGAGAGCAGACACAGCGAGTGCATGTGGCGTCGTCATTGCTTGCCCTCCATGTAGCGGTAAAGGAGCTGTTGCTCCTGCTCGAGTGCAGGTAGGTCGTTCAGGGCGCGCGACACGTCCATTCGGGCGAGATGCCATGCGAGGCGAACGCGGCGGTCGGTGACCAACGGCTGCATGCGGTCGAGTGGCGCGAGCGACCTCACGGCTTCGGTCACCGACAATTCACGCGCGTAGTCGATGGCGAGAAGACTCGCACGTTCGCGGTCGGCTGGCGTGGCGTTCGAGCTGGACGCAAGGTCGGCGACGAGCGCATCGAAGGCATCTTGCTTGCGGCCCACCTGCACGAGGTAGCGCGCACGCTCTTCGACGGTCCCACTGCGAGCTGCGAGTTCGTTCAACGCCGTCGCACTGCTGTAGAGCTCGATGCCGGTTGCGTAGCAGACTGCGAGCCATGGACCGGCTGAGAACAGGTTGTTGGGCCCAGCGAGCGGTTCGTCACCGAGGCCAAACGACGGCAGAGTCAATCGGTTGAACGCAGCAGGCCTCTTCACATCCAGCACGAGCACTTCGCGATCACTCGGCAGCAAGACAAAATCGCCAACCACGCAGCCGCGCCCAGGCCAGCGCGTCAATCGTTCGCTGGGGCGCGGGATCTCGATCGACCAACGAACGATGCCCGTCGCGATCTCGATGCCGACGAGATGGTCGCGCAAGTCACCCGAAGCCTCCGCGAACAGCAAGGGTCCGCTCACGCCGAGGAGGTAGCGGATCTTGCCGTAGGGCGCGTAGCGGGAGGTGCCGTCGAGCATCCAGACGGGATCGCCACTAGCGCCGTCGAGACAGAACACCATGTCGGTGTCGCAGGCCGCAAACACCACCGAGCCGCCGATCTCGAAGATCGCGCTCGGCAAGAAGCCTGGAAGGTCTGCCTCCGAGAAGGCACTGCTGAAGCCAAACGGTGAGTTGCCGTTCTCGCGCTTCCGTTTGGCCGGCCGTCGGCGCAGCGGGTCGTCCCGCTCGTACTTGCGGATCCATCGCAGGTCGCCAGCAAACGCGTCGACGGCACCGACGGCACCGGCGTTGGTGAGCATGTAGGCGAGGTTGCCGATCACGTGCACGCGGGCGCCCGGCGCCTTGAAGTAGCTCGTGCCGCCGCCGTGAATGCGGGTGTGCCACAACGGCTCGCCGGTGCGCCGGTCGAGGCACTGCAACTCGTAGGCGCCGTTGCGCAGTGTCGGTACGAGCAATCGTTCGCCGAACAGGGTCGGAGCGGCGAGGAAGGTCACGTCCGCAAGGCCGTCGTCGCCGGCGCAGAAGTCCTTCGTCGACCACGCGCGTTGGCACTCAGGCTTGCGATAGGCAACGATCTCGTTGAGCTTCAGCGGATCGACGCTTTGCGTGACGCGGTTGTAGCCAAGGACCGCGTAGTAGCGCTCTTGGTCCTCGACCGGCGCCATGAGCGCAAAGTCGTATGCCGGCACTCGTGGACGCGGTCGCATCTCCTGAGGCTTTGGCGGCAACTGCTCGCCGTCGCCTTCGACTTGCAGCACGCCCGAAAACGACTCTGCGATGCGCAGCCGGAAGTTCTCGAGAAACAGCGTGCGAGGCAAAGCCGCACCGCCGCCACTGAATGCGACCTGGGTGCCGACGCCGTACTTCGACCCCGGCGGCGCTGAGTTGGCAACGGTCTCACTGCCAAACATGAAGATCGAGTCGCTGCCGCGTCGGTCCTTGATCGGTTCGTAGGGATTCGACCCGGCGAAGCGATAGACCCACATGGGTAGCAGCGTGGTGCTCGCCTCGGTGAGCCACTCGATGTTGGCGCCCGGTTGCAACGCCGTGGTCGCCGGCTGCGCGTCGCTGGTCGCAAAGAGCGGGTGCTCGGGCAACTGACTCACGGGCTGCAGCTCGCCCATCAGGCGCAGCGACTCGTCGGGGAAGTCCGCGGCGATCTTGCGCGCCGCATCGTTGGCCGCACCAATCTCGCCAGCAAGACGAAGGCACAGTGCGATCTTGAATCGGCACCACAGCGGCGAGATTCCCAGCTTGGCCAGATTGGCCGCCGGATAGAGCTCGAGAACATCGCGTAGCACCTGAACCGCGGCGCGGTATTGGCCAGCGTTGAGATGGCGGTCGGCCAGCACCTGTTGCGCCGTTCCGGCTGCGAGAGTCGGAAAGTAGCGCAGCGCCACCTGCTCGAGGTCGCGCAGCGAACCGCTGGTCTGCGCCTGCGCCAACATCTCGCCAGCTACCGCCTCGAACAGGCTTTGATAGAGTTCGATCCCGGTCGCGGGCATCGCCGCGAGGTACTCCTGGCACAGTCGACCGGCAGGGCGATAGACGCGGCCGTCGGCAGAAAACACTGCCTGCCGCGGGTCGATGGCCGCCGCGTCGGCCGCCGGCGGAGCGGGCGCTTCGCCCTCGACTGGCGGCTTGCGCTCACCTTCCGCGGCTTCAGGCGCTGACGGTGCGGGCGTGGGCGTCGCCTGGGTCTCGCCTGCTTCGAGCGGCATCGCCTCCAGGGTCCGCCCCTCGACCACGGACTGCAGCACCTGGATCGCGTCGGCGAAGCGCTCCTCGGTCAAGAACTGGCGTGCGCGCCGAACGAAGCGGTCGAGGTTGGGGCTCTCGAACAACTCGACCGGCGGGCCGGAATCGCCAGTCTCGTTGCCGCTCTCCGGCGCCTGAATTGCCCCGCCCGCGCGCCCGACCTGGATTCGCAGTTGCTGACCGCGCACATCACTGCCCAGCAGAGCGGCGACGGCGCAGAGCACAGCCGGAACGGGCGGCAATAGGAAAATCACGGCTCCTGTCGAGGGTTGCGGAGGGGTCGAGCAGCTGGATCCGAGGAGGGGTCGGCGAGTTCTCCTCGATCCAACGGCGCAATCGCCGGGAGGGATCGGTTTGCAATCTACGTCAATCGCCCCCAACCGGCGAGGCTCGCAGACCGTTTCTGCCAGTCAGCCGTCCTGGGCTAGCATCCAGACCGAGCACAGGCACGGATTCTTCCGCGGCTTTCAAGACAGCTCGAACCGACCATCATGATGCCGCGCAACCCGAAGGCAGTTCGTTTCCTGTTCCCGCTGCTGTTGGTCGGTGCCGTCCGCAGCCAGGAATGGAGCGACGAACAACTGGTCGAAGCGTGCAGCGCCTTCCAGTCGGAGTCATTGCCCGAGCGCTTGGCGCAGATCGGGTCCCTGGTGCCAAAGCAACAGGAAGCGCGCTCCGCAATAGTGGCTCGGATCCACGGCGACCACCGTGAGTACATGCTCAAGATCGACCGACTGGTCACTGAGCTAACCGATTCTCGGTGGACCGTTCGAGAACAAGCCGAACGGTCCCTGATCGAAGTCGGTGCCAGGGCGACGACCACGTTGCAGCAACGAGTTGAACAAGCACAACTCGTCGAGGAACGCATGCGCTGCCGTCGCATCCTCGACGCCATCTTGGCGCGCGGCACGGCCGACGAAGAGCGACAACTGCGACTCCTTCGCGGCCTGGTCGCGACCTCGGCCTACATGAAGTCGGACGAGCGCATGCTGCGATCGCTGCGCTCTGCGCTCGGGCACACTGACGCGTCGATCGTGGACGCAACGATCCGCTCGCTGGGCCTGCACGGCGGCGACGACGAAGCCGAGGCGGTGTTTCAGCTGCTCGATTGGAGAGGCGGCGTCTACCGCGCGAACGTGCTCAACGCTCTAGGACGAATGCAGACGCCGCGCTCACTAGCGCTGTGCACGCAGTTGCTGACCGATGGCAAGCTGTCCCGCAACGAACAGTGCAACCTCGTGTTCGCATGCCAGACTCGAAGCGATGCCGCCACGTTGGTCGAACTACTGCGCACGAGTAGCGACCCAGTCGTTGCCGCCGGCACCAAACTGCAATTGCCGACTCCTGAGGCCGCGCCGACGAGAGTCAGCCTGATGCTCGCCAACCGAACCGCCCTCGAAGGCACCTTCGAGGGATTTGGCACCGACCACACGAACGTCGGCAATGCGGTAGCTGGTTTGCCCGTGGCGCAGATCTCCTTCAGCGATGCCGACATCCTCGACTTCCCCGAGCACAAGGCCGAACCGTCGACCGATGTGCGTGTGTTCTTGAGCCAGGGCAGCCTCGTCACCGGCAAGCTCCAGGCGATCGACAAAGCGACCGTTCAACTTCTGTCGCCAACGTTCGGTGTGCTCAAGCTGGCGCGCGCTGGCCTGCAAGGCATCGCCATCGACCCGGAACTGGACCGGCTGGTGGGCGCGTCCGTTGACTACGATCGCGTTCGCCTGCGCAACAACGAGCTAGTCGAAGGAACCGTCGATCGACTCGACGGCAACTCGCTCGCTGTCACGCTCGCGACCGGGGGCACGAGATCGATCCCGCTGACCGAGATCGCGGGCTTCCTCACCATTCGCCCTGCGTCTCCTGAGCCCGACAACTCCTCGTACGCGCGCGCAGACTTGGTGAACGGCGACCGCATCCTGGGTTTCGTCGTCGGCGGCACGCGGTCGCACGTGACGTTCTCGGTGCCGTTGCTCGGTGCAACCGTCGTTCCGATCGCCTCGCTGATGCACGTCGAGATCGGCGTTGGCGGCGGCGCGATGTGGGGCTTCACCGTCATTGCTGACTACAGCGACAATCGCGTCTTCGAGGTCGACGACCAGGGCCGTGAGGGGTTCAAGATGGACGATGTCTTTGGCGCCTGGGACATCGAGTGCCTCGACAACAGCAACCTGCTGATCACCGAGTTCCCGGTGAGTCGCGTGCAGGAAGTGAATCGCAAAGGTGAGGTCGTGTGGTCCTATGACGATCTCAAGAACCCGTACGACGCCGACCGCCTGCAGAACGGCAACACGCTGATCGCCGACACCTTCGCTCTGCGCGTCATCGAGGTGAATCCCAAGAAGGAGATCGTCTGGACCTACGACAAGGACATCCGGCCCTTTGACGTCGAACGGTTGACGAACGGCAACACGCTCATCTGCGATGTGCTGAAGGACCGCGTCATCGAGGTTTCGCCCGCCGGCGAGATCGTCTGGGAGCTGAAGGGCATGAACAACGTGCACGACGCCGACCGGCTGCAGAATGGCAACACGTTGATCACTCTGCGGTCAAAGGGCTCGGTGCTCGAGGTGGACCGCGACGGCACAGTCGTCTGGGAACTCGAAGCACTCAACTCGCCAAGCGACGCCGATCGCTTGCCCAACGGACACACGCTCGTCTCCGAAAACGGGGTCGTGCGCGAGTTCGACCGTCGCAAAAACGTGGTGTGGCGACGCGAAGTCAACTGGGCCGTCGAAGCCAATCGCTACTGAGCAGCGCGCTCACTCGACCGTGGCCTCACTGCGCAAAGACACTTGCGAGTTCCGTGGGCACGCCGAGAGCGCGGACTTGGGCCGCCGCCGCGTCCATGCCTTCGAGGTCGGCATTCACCGCGGCTTCGCAGAACAGCAGAACGCAACGCCGTAGCGGCGATCGGGCCTCGTCTTCCGTAGCGAGCGACATCCACGGCCGCGCTGCGGCCGGCCCATCGCTCACGAGCACCTCGATACCGCGCCGCCAACCCTCCGCGGCTAGTCGCGGTTGCAGTTGTTCCCACTCGCCGCCAGCCCCGGCGATCGCTTGCGCGGCATCCAGATCCTGGCGGAAGTGCTGCCACCATTCCCACTGACCTGCGGGGACATCGACGCCGACCACGTCGGCCTGAGCCCGCGCGCCGGCGAGATCGCCGTTGTAGAAACGATGTGCGGCGCGTTCGTACGGCCACGCCCGATACCAACTCCATCCGCCGGCGACCATTGCCAACAACACGACGGCGGCAATGCCACGGCGAAGGTGCAGCCCGCGCAACGCGAAGCGTGCTCGGAACCGAGGATCTTCG